>JAKAZO010000115.1 GCA_021815825.1 Pseudomonadota bacterium | reverse complement strand
TGGCGTCCCGTACGGGATTCGAACCCGTGTTACCAACGTGAAAGGCTGGTGTCCTGGGCCTCTAGACGAACGGGACCTCGCGGACGGGTGGGTAGCGAAGCGCGGGGTGGGGGTCAAGTGAGGGCGCGTTCTTCCGCGGGCGCGGCGGTCAGCCGGTGCGTCGCAGCAGGACGATCCTGTTCGTGTTCGTGCCGACCGCGTTGTTGCCGATGCCCCAGCAATGGGCGGTTTTCGTGAAGGGTTGCTTGTTGACGATGACGGCCAGACGTTCGAACGGCAGTCCGGCCGCCGCCTGCCAGACGAGGCGCTCAAGCAGCACGGTCCCGCGACGGACTTCCCCGACCTCGAAGGCGATATGGCCGCCCGCCCGCAGCAACCGGGCTTGCTCGGTGAGCACGGCGCGGACCATTTCGGTCCAACTCGCCTCGCTCCGATGCAGCGAGGCGGTGACAGACCCGGCCTCGATTCCGGCAAACCAGCAGCGCAGCCAATTGTCCGAGTCATATTGAACCACATCGAGAAATGGGGGCGACGTGACCACGAGCGTGACGCTGCCGTCGCGAATATCCGGGGTGGCCGAGGCCGGACCGACGCTGAGTTGTGCCGGCGGATGTGCGCCGGGTGGGCCATCCCTCAGCAAGGCGAGGGTCTTCTTCAGAATGATGGCAGCGACGTTCCGCCGCGGGGGAACCTGGTTGCGGCGCGCGTTGATCTTGATCTGCGCATCGACCTGCACGGCTTGGTTGGGCGGCAGGGTGTAGACGGAGAAAAACCCGGGCGAATGCCCGGTCAGGCGAGTCAGGGCGACGGCACGGATCCAGTCATCGACCGGGTCCGGCGCGCTGCAATCGAGCGGCGCGCGCCGCAGCAGCCATGCGCGCAGGGCCGCAAGCTGACGCAGGGTCTCCGGATGATAGAAGGCGAGCAAATCATCCCGCTCGGCCTCGGCGGCGCTCCAGGGCACCTCCTCCAGCCGCGCCGCCACCTGCGCCGGCGTCGGCGGGGAGAGCCGCGGGCGGGTCAGCAACAGGGAGAGCGGGTTGATATCGTTGCCGAGGGGCCTGCGGCCCATGAGCGCGGCCTGCAGCGGCGTCGTGCCGCGGCCCATGAACGGGTCGTGCACCGCATCGCCCGGAGCGGTGAGCCGGGCGATGAAAAACTCGGGCAGTTGCGGCTTGAAGCAGGCGCGGTAGCTGATTTCCTGCAGGCTATGGGCCCGCCGCTGCGCTGCCGTCCAGAACTCGTTCACGAAATAGGGGATGCCGCCCTCGACGAAGTGGGCTGTCGGGGCACCAAACGCCGAGAAGGCGTGGACGTCGTCGAGAAACGCGCCTGCGGAGGGCGTGAGCGTGCCGAGTGCGGCAGAGGAAGGCATGGGCTGCAACCGGGTTCGCCGAGTCGGGGCTGGACCGATGCCCCACGGTGCACGCTGCCACGCCCACCGGCCCCAACGCCAGAGGGGCGGTTGTCGCGACCCGGGCTGGCGGGCTGCCGCCGTGCCCGGCGGTGGCTATCACGAAAACGTGTTCCGCGCCTCGAATTAATCTCTATGCTGATCATCAGAATAGTGATTAACAAGTCCCCAAGCAATCGCGCCGTCACGGCCGGCGCCGAACGATGAGGGGACACGCCATGCCGGGCAGACGCCCGATCCTGATTGCCGGCGGTGGTATCGGTGGCCTCGCCGCCGCCATCGGCCTCGCGGCGAAAAATCACGATGTCATCGTACTGGAAAAAGCCGCCCGCCTCGGCGAGATCGGTGCCGGCATTCAGCTGGGGCCGAATGCCTTCCACGCCTTCGACTATCTCGGCGTTGGCGATGCCGCCCGGGCGATCGCGGTCTATATCGACCGGCTGCGACTGATGGATGCGGTGGGCGGCGAGGAGATCACCCATATCGATCTCGGCGAGGCCTTCCGAAAACATTTCGGCAACCCATACGCGGTGATCCATCGCGGTGATCTGCACGGCGTCTTTCTCAAGGCCTGCATCGCCAGTCCGCGGGTGGAACTGCGCACCAGCAGCGAGGTCGTTGGCTACGCGCAGGATGGAGCCAGCGTCACCGCGCGGCTGGCGTCGGGCGAAGCCGTCACGGGCGCGGCGCTGATCGGCGCCGACGGACTCTGGTCCAACATCCGCAAGCAACTCGTCGGTGATGGGGCGCCGCGAGTGTCTGGACATACGACCTACCGCTCCGTGATCCCCACCGAGCGCATGCCCGAGGACCTGCGCTGGAACGCGGCCACGCTGTGGGCCGGCCCGAAGTGCCACATCGTGCATTATCCTCTGCAGGGCTGGAAACTTTTCAATCTCGTGGTGACCTACCACAATGATGCGGCCGAGCCGGTCGCGGGTAAGCCGGTCTCCTTCGATGAAGTCATGCGCGGTTTCGAGCACATCCACCCGCGCGCCCAGGCGATCATCCGCCACGGGTCGGACTGGAAGCTGTGGGTGCTGTGTGACCGTGAACCGGTGACGAACTGGGTCGATGGGCGCGTCGCCTTGCTCGGCGATGCGGCGCACCCGATGCTGCAATATTTCGCCCAGGGGGCCTGCATGGCGATGGAAGACGCCGTCTGCCTGGCGCACGAACTGGCCGCGCAGCCGGACGATATCGAAACCGCGCTGGAAGCGTACCGCTCGCGCCGGGTATTGCGGACCGCGCGCGTGCAGCTGCAATCGCGCGCGATCGGCGAGCACATCTATCATCCCGCCGGGGCGCATGCGCTGCTGCGCAACGCCGTCATGTCGGCGAAGAGTTCCGAGCAATGGTATGACATCCTGGGTTGGCTCTACGGCGGCAACGGGCTCGGTGAAGGCGGATTCGGCACGACCACGCCGCGTTCCGCCGCCGCCGGCTGACTCCTCGCACAGGGAACACGTACCGATGGGTGAGATCGAAACGGCTGCGGCGCCGGCACTCGGCACGCTCGAAGAACTGCCGGCGGAGTATCGCGCCGCCATGGCCAGCGCGAATCTTGTCCCGCTCTGGCCGAGCATGCGCAATTTTCTGCCGCACGGCGCGCCGCGGCCGCGCACGCAGCCGACACTCTGGCGCTATCGCGACGTGCGGCCGCTGCTGCTGCGCGCCGGCGAACTCACCCCGATCGAGAAGGCCGAGCGCCGTGTGCTCGTCTATGCGAATCCCGGCCACGGGCTCGACGGACTGCATGCCACCGGCACGATCTATGTCGGCATGCAGCTGATCCTGCCTGGTGAGACCGCGCCGAGCCATCGCCATACGCCGGTCGCCGTGCGTCTCGTCGTCGAGGGCGAAGGCGGCTGCACCATCGTCAACGGCGAACGGCTGCCGATGCAGCGCGGCGATCTGATCCTGACGCCGGCGTTGCAATGGCACGAGCACACCCACGCCGGAACCGGGCCGGTGGTGTGGATGGATGCGCTCGATCTGCCGCTGATCGTGTCCATGGAAGCTTCCTATGCGCTGGAGGGCGCGGCACAGCCGGTGCGCAACGCGCCCGACGCGTCGGCGACGCGCTACCGGCGCGCGGGCCTGGTGCCGTACCCCGTTCTTGCCGCGCAGCGCGCGCCCTATCCGCTCCTGCGCTGGCCATGGGCGGAGGTGCGCGCGGCGCTGGAGGCGCTGGCCGGCGACACCGCGGCCGGCGTTCCGGTGCAGCTCGGCTACGTCAACCCCGAAACCGGCGAGGAGTGCCTGCCCACACTGGGCTTCTCGGCGCTGATGCTGCGCCCGGGCGAAGCGGTGACGCTGCCGCGCGACAGCGCTTCCGCGGTCTTCCATGTCGTCGCCGGCGATGTGCAGGCGGAAGTCGGCGGCGTCGGGCTCGAGGCCGAGGAGGCGGACGTGTTCGCGGCACCCGTCCACGCCACCGTGCGCCTCGCCAATCGTTCGGTCAGCAAGCCCGCCTTCCTGTTCCAGGTCGATGATGCGCCGCTGCAGCGCCGGATTGGCATCTACGAACGGTTCGCGGGGTGAGTGCCGCCGCGCGCCGGGCGCTTTTTGCTGATGGGCGGCGCCGTACGGGCCGTGGCGGTTGAGGAGTTCGCCGTGCAGGTCGCCAATGTCCACGACAAGCCTGGCTATCTGATCCGGCGCTGTCAGCAGATCGCCGTGGCGTTGTTCCTGGAGCGCTGCTCCGATTTCGGGTTGACGCCGCTGCAATATGCCGTGCTGCGGGCCGCCGAGGCGCAGCCGGGCCTGGACCAGATCTCGCTCGCCGGGGCGACGGCGCTGGACCGCTCCACCATCGCGCGGCTCTGTCTCGTCCTGGAGCAGCGGGGACTGCTGCATCGGGCGACGGACCCGCAGGACCGACGTGTGCGGCGCCTGTCGCTGACGCGCGAGGGCCATGCGCTGCTGCAACGTGCCGAACCCACGGTGCAGCAGATGCAGGAGGATTTTCTGGCACCCCTGCGCCCGTCGGAGCGGACGGCATTCCTCGCCGCGCTGCGCACCCTCGCCGCAGCCCATAACGACGCCTCGCGCGCCCCGCTGCGCCCGCCCGTCGGCGAAGAAGCCGCCTGAGTATTCATTGTTCGCCGGCCCGGCCACGCCCGCTGGGGGATACGGTAGCGGCGGGCGGATTTGAACCACCGACCAAGGGATTATGATTCCCCTGCTCTACCGCTGAGCTACGCCGCCAGCCGGAGGCGCGGGAATAGCGCCGGCGGCGTGTCCCCGTCAACCGGGGGGAGGATCCTGCCGCGCGCGACCGGCGAGCGCGGCGTGAACGGCGGCGGGGCGGGGGATTGGTGCGACCGCTCCGTAGCCCTCGGTGGAAAGCGCGGCGGCGGCGGCGGCGTAGCGGGCAGCGGCCTCGGGTGGGTCGCCGGCCAGCAGGCGCGCGAGGAAGCTGCCGCAGAACGCGTCCCCCGCGCCGGTCGCGTCCACCGGCGTGCACGCCAGGGGTGGAATCCGCACCTGTCCTTCGGGCAGCGCCAGCCACGCGCCGGCAGCACCCATCTTGAGCACCACGATGCGCGGACCGAGGCGGCGATAGAACGCCAGGATCGCCTCCGGCTCGGCGAGGCCGGTGAGTGCCCGCGCGTCATCGAGCCCGGGCAGGGCGATGTCTGCCTGTGCCACCGCGGCGTGGATGACCGCGGCGGCTCGCGCGGCCGGCCAGAGCCGGGGGCGGTAGTTGGTGTCGTAGGCCACCGTCACGCCGTGGCGACGGGCCAGCGCGAAGGCGTGGAACACAGCGTCCGCGGCGCTGTCCGAAATTCCCTGGCTGATCCCGCTGGCGAACAGCATCCGTGCGCCCGCGATCGCCGCGTCCGGCACGTCGGCCGGGGCGAAGGCGCTGGCCGCCGAGCCGGCGCGGAAGAACAGGAATTCGTGGCCCTGCGCGCCATGGACGACCAGATAGAGGCCGGTCGGGCGGGTGGGCACGCGCAGCACGGTGCTGGCGTCCACGCCTTCGGCCGCCCACAGGCGGAGAAAGCTCTCACCCGCGGCATCCGTCCCGATGGCGCTGATGTAGCCGGCCCGAGCTCCCTGGCGCGCGGCGGCGACGGCGACGTTGGAGCTGTCGCCACCGTGGCCTTCAAGATAGAGGCGGGTTCCGTCCGGCCGAGCCGGTAGCTGGTTGAGCTCCAGCATCGGCTCGCCCATGCAGAGCAGTTCGGCGACCATGGCCGTTCATCCTACCGCCAGCACAGCGCGCGCCGCCTCGGTGATCGCCGCCCGGTCGCCGGCGGCGATGCGGGCCTCGTCCACCAGCGCGCCGCCGATGCCGACGAAGGCGGCGCCGGCGGCGAGATAGGCGGCGGCGTTCGCGGGATCGACGCCGCCGGTCGGGCAGAATGCGACCTCCGGGAAGACGCTGCGCAGCGCCTTGATATGCGCTGGTCCGCCGGCGCTGGCGGCGGGAAAGATCTTCACCGCATCCGCCCCGGCTGCCAGCGCGGCGCGCACCTCCGAGGGCGTCATCGCGCCCAGCATCAGCACCGCGTCCGCCTCCCGGCAGGGCGCGGCGAGCGTGGTATCGATCCACGGCGCGACGATGAACCGGGCGCCGGCGGCGAGGCAGGACCGCGCGGTCGCCGCATCGGCGACGGTGCCCGCGCCGACCAGCAGCCGGGGGTCCGCCGCAAGCTCGCGGATCAGCTCCGGCGCTCCGGGGATCGTCATGGTGATCTCGAAAATGCCGATGCCGGCGTCGCGCAACCAGGCGACGACGGTCGCGGCCAGTCCGCGGTCCCGCGTGCGGACCACCGGCACGACACGCGCGCGCCTGAGCGCGGCGAGCAGTTCGGTTCTGGTCATTGGCGCCTCCCCCGCGTCACCCGCGCAGCCTCGCATGCGGGCGGTGGCGACGGAAGTGCCTGGTCGCTCGGCCGGCGGCCAGCCCTGCTCAGGCCCGAGGCGGTCAGGTCGGCCCGGGCTGACTGCCGAGCACCTGGTCGGCCCATTCCTCCAGCCAGACGGCCTGATTGTGCACGCCGGCGACCTGGACGGCGAGCGCGTCGAGCCGGGCGCGGTAGAGTTGGACGCTGCCGCCGAGGTTCGCCATGCTGGTCTGCAGCCCGCCGATCGCGTTCCGCCAGGAGGCGACGGCCTCGCGCTGCTCGGCCAGGGCGGCGTCGAGGGCGGCGAGGGCGCGGCGCAGGCGGGCCTGCGCTTCGGCTTCGGCATCGCGGTCGATCACCGGCTGGGTTGGCGCGCGGGCGGGGAAGCGAATGACCACGGCGCCGGGGGCGCCCGGATCGGCTTGGTCGAGGGTGGATCGGTCGTGCATCCCCGTCATGGTCCTGCTCCTTGCGCTCGCCGTTCACTTAACCTTTCGTTAACCTCTTAGAGCAGATGCTAAGACAAAAATCTAGAACAAAAATCAGAAAATGATCCGCGCCCCAATCAGGCGCAGCACCAGCACCGTGGTCAGAAGCGC
>JAKAZO010000034.1:30148-31732 GCA_021815825.1 Pseudomonadota bacterium | reverse complement strand
TCCCACTCGATGGTGCCAGGTGGCTTGCTCGTGATGTCGTAGGTGACCCGGTTGACCCCGCGTACCTCGTTGACGATGCGGCCGGCGACGCGGCTGAGAAACCCCATGTCGAAGGTGAACGCCTCTGCGGTCATGCCGTCCGTGCTGGTCACCGCGCGCAGGGCGCAAGCGTGGTCATAGGTGCGCCCGTCGCCCATCACGCCGACACTGCGCACCGGCAGCAGCACGGCAAAGGCCTGCCAGATCGCATCGTAGAGTCCGGCGGCGCGGATTTCCTCGAGGAAGATCGTGTCCACGCGGCGGAGCATCTCGAGCCTCTCGCGCGAGATTGCCCCGGGAATGCGGATGGCGAGGCCCGGGCCAGGGAACGGGTGGCGGCCGAGGATCGTATCCGGCAGGCCGAGTTCGCGGCCGAGCGCGCGCACCTCATCCTTGAACAATTCGCGCAGCGGCTCGACCAGACGCATGCGCATCCGTGCGGGAAGGCCACCGACATTGTGGTGCGACTTGATCGTGACGGAGGGACCGCCGGTCGCCGAGACGCTTTCGATCACGTCCGGATAAAGTGTGCCCTGGGCGAGGAAATCGGCGCCGCCGATGGCGGCCGCCTCCTCCTCGAACACGTCGATGAACAGCCGGCCGATGGTCTTGCGCTTGGCCTCCGGGTCCTCGATGCCTTCGAGAGCCGCGAGGAACAGGTCCGACGCATCCCGATGCACGAGGCGAAGGTTGAAGCGGTCGCGGAAGGTCGCCACCACGTCCTCGGCTTCACCCGCACGCAGCAGCCCGTGATCGACGAAGATGCAGGTGAGCTGATCGCCGATCGCCTCGTGGACGAGCATCGCCGCCACCGCCGAATCGACCCCGCCGGAGAGGCCGCAGACCACCCGCCCGCCGCCGACCTGGGCGCGGATGCGGGCGATCTCGGCCTGGCGGAAGGTCGCCATGGTCCATTCGCCGCGGCAGCCGGCGACATCGTGGGTGAAGTTGCGCAGAAGCGCCGCGCCGTGCGGCGTGTGCACGACTTCGGGATGGAATTGCAGGCCGTAAAAACCGCGCGCATCGTCCGCGATGGCGGCGAACGGAGCTCCCTCGGAAATGCCAACGACGCGAAACCCGGGCGGCAGGCGCGTTACCCGGTCGCCATGGCTCATCCAGACCGGCTCGCGCGCGCCCTTGTGCCAGACGCCGTGGAACAGGCGACATTCATCCGCGATCTCGACATATGCGCGTCCGAACTCGCGCTGGTCGGAGCCCTCCACCGCGCCGCCGAGCTGGGCGCACATGGTCTGCTGGCCGTAGCAGATGCCGAGCACGGGGACCCCGGCGGTGAAGACGATATCGGGGGCGCGCGGAGCGGCGGCGTCGGTGACGGAGGCGGGGCCACCGGAGAGGATGAAGCCGCGCGCGCCGAAGCTGGCGATACGCGCGGGGTCGGCGTTGAATGGCCAGATTTCGCAGTAGACCCCGCTCTCGCGCACGCGGCGGGCGATGAGCTGGGTGACCTGGCTGCCGAAATCCAGGATCAGCACGCGATCGGGAGGAGAGGAGCTGTTCACGATGCCGCTTGCAGCACGCCGCGCG
>JAKAZO010000034.1:0-30048 GCA_021815825.1 Pseudomonadota bacterium | reverse complement strand
GTTCGCCGGAACGGCGCGGGCATAAGTTCGCCGGAACTTCGCGAACATAAGTTCGCGGGGCCGGCGCGGCGGTCAGCCCGTCGCGTCCGGCGCCGCCACGATGCTCCGCACCTCCCGGACGAAGTCCTCGGTCGTGTTGGCCTTGGGGAAGGGGGCGTCCGGCACCGGAACGCCGAGGAAGCGGCAAAGAGGCTCCCAACCATCGGCCACGCGGTAATCGAGCAGCCGGTCGGCAGGCGCCTCGCGCCTCACCGTGGCGTTATGGCGCTCGAAGGCGGCGATGCAGGTGGCGCGGTCGTTGATCCGGCCGACAAAATTGCGCGCGCCGATGGCGCGTATCATGCGCCCGAGCGGGGAAGAATCCTGGTTGAACGGGTTCGCCGGGCCATGGATCGTGTCCTGTGTGCTGCGGAACCAGCTCTCGGCGTCGCGCGTGGTCAGCACGATCTTTGCCGCCGGCCAGTGTGCCGCCAGCTCCCGCCAGTAGTCACAGGCCGGCCAATCGACGGCGGAGCGGTAGCCGGCGAAGACCGCATCCCACGCCATCGGCCCGCCCTCGGCGGCGGTGAGCCAATGTTGCGCCGCGCCAGGCGTTCTGATCACGTCCACCATGTGGTAGCAGGGGCCGAACCCGAGCTGTTCGAGCGCGATCTTCAACGACATCGTCCCGGTCCGGCCGAAGCCTGCCCCGATCACCTCAAGCGCCATCGCACGTCCCCCCATTCTTCTCGGCGGTTCGCCGCCACCACCGGCTTGTCGTTCCCCAATCGGCACGATCACGCATCGGGTCAAGAGCCGATGCTGAAAGGCAGCACGATGCCCGCTCCGCACCCCGACCGCCCGACCCCGGTCCCGACGCGTTCGTGGCCGCTCCTGTCCTCGCTGTCCGGCTACAAAGGGCGGAACGTCGCCCCCGACGTGATGGCCGGGCTCACGCTCGCCGCCATCGCGATCCCCGAACAGATGGCGACCGCCCGTCTCGCAGGCCTGACACCGGAGATCGGCTTCTTCGCCTTCATTGCCGGCGCCCTCGGCTTCGCCCTGTTCGGCGCCAACCGTTTTCTTTCGGTCGGCGCCGATTCGACGATCGCCCCGATCTTCGCGGCCGGCCTGGTTGCGTCCGCGGCGGCAGGCACCGCCGACTACGCCGCCCTGGCCGAGACGCTCGCGCTCTCTGTCGGGGTGATCCTGGTCGTTGCCGGGCTGCTGCGCCTCGGCTGGGTCGCGGACCTGCTCTCGGCGCCGGTCACGACTGGCTTTCTCGCCGGAATCTCCGTGCACATCATCGTCTCGCAGCTTCCGAGCCTGCTCGGGGTGCCGCCGCCCGCGGGCAGCCTCCTCCGCCGCATGGCAACGCTCGCGCTCGGGCTCGGCCAGACCAACGCCTATGATGCCGTGCTGGGGCTCGCCGTTTTCGGCCTGACGGTCGGGGCAGAGCGTCTCAGCGCACGCATCCCGGGCGCGCTCATCGGTCTCGTCACTGCCACCGCCCTGGTGCTGCTGGGCGGCTGGGAGTCACGCGGTGTCGCCGTGTTGGGGAGCGTGCCCGGCGCCTGGCTGCACCTGGTCCTTCCCGCCGGGGCGCCCGACTCCTGGCTTCGCGTCCTGCCGGTGGCCCTCGTCGTCGCGGTCGTGGTCATGCTGCAGACCGCCGCGACGACGCGTGCCTTCCCGTCCGATCCCGGACAGGCGCCTGCGGTCGATCGCGACTTCCTCGGCGTCGGCGCGAGCAACATCCTGGCCGGGCTGTTCGGCGCGTTTCCGGTTGATGCCAGCCCGCCGCGCACCGCGATCGTCGCCGAGACCGGCGGCCGGTCCCAACTCGCGGGCCTTTTCGCTGCGGCGATCGTGCTCGGTCTGCTCGCCTTCGGCACCGAACTGCTGGCGCACATCCCCCAGGCCGCGCTCGCCGGCGTGTTGCTGTTCATCGCGCTCCGCATTTTCCGCCTGCCGCGGATGATCGAGGTCTATCGCCGGACCGGCGCCGAGTTCACCCTCATCCTCGCCACTCTGGCCGCAATCGTCGTCCTGCCGATCGAGACCGGCATCGGCATCGGCATCGTGCTCTCGCTCACCCACGGGATGTGGACGATGACCCGAGCCCAGCCGGTGGAGTTCGAGCGGGTTCCCGGCACGTCGATCTGGTGGGCGCCGACGCCGCATTCGAGGGGCGAGACCGAGCCTTCGGTCCTCGTCATCGCCTTCCAGGCACCACTCTCCTTCCTCAACGCCTACAGCTTCCAGCACGGCATGCTGGAGCTGATCGCGCGCCGTGCCAAGCGGCCGGATCTCGTCGTACTGGAGGCGAGCAGCATCATCGCCATCGACTTCACCGCGGCTGAGGTCGTGGCGGGGATCATTCGGCACTGCCGATCCGCGGGCGTGGTTCTTGCCGTCGCGCGTTTGGAATCGGTGCGTGCGCAGGCAGCGTTCCGGCAGTTCGGCCTGCTGGACCTGCTCGGCGCCGACCACCTGTTCCTCAGCGTGGAGGACGCTGTCCGGGCGCTGGCGCGCCCGAGCAGCACCCCCGTGGACAGTCGGCCGACGGGGTGAGACCGCTCGTTCAATCAACCGGATGGACCGTGGTCGGGGCGTGTTGCGCCGCTCGCCGCGGCTGTGCCGCGCCTCAGCTCGCCTGGGTCGAGGCCTGGATCAGGCGCTCGATCGGATCCCAGACCAGGGCGACCTGGGCGATGTCCATGCCGCCGACGCGGACGGATGATTCGGCGACAGGTTTGCCGCCGAGACGCTGGTAGAACCAGCGGCTGGGGTTGTCGCGCAGCACCCAGAGAAAGACGGACCGGCAGCCGATGGTCATCAGATGCGCCGCGGCGCTGCGCATCAGCCGCCGCCCCAGACCCCGCTCGCGCCAGTCGTCGAGCACGTAGAGCGTCTCGATCTCGCCCTCCGCCAGTCCGCGGGTGCGGGCACGGTCGCCGGTGACGAAGCCCACGATGCGTGGGCCCGCCGCCGCCGTCGGCGGCCGCGCCGGCACGTCGAGGCCGGAGGCAGTCAGCACATGCACGCCAACGCCGCCGCGGATGGCGCTGTCATAGTAGGCTGCCTGCCGCGCGACCGAGAGGCGGGTGAGGTAATCGTCGGGCAGGATCCCCGGATAGGCGCTGCGCCAGGCGGCGACGTGCACCGCGCCGATCGCGGCCGCGTCGCTCGGGCGGGCACGGCGCACCGTCATCATGTCGTGCGCTCAAGTATCGCGGCGAAGAACCCGTCCGTCCCGTGCTGGCGCGGGGTCAGTGACAGGAGCGGACCGGCCAGAGGCACCGGCACGGCCCACGCCCGCTCCAGCGCGAGCGGCACGAACTCCGGATGGCGGTCACGGAAGGCGGACACCTGCGCCTCGTTCTCCTCGGCCAGCATCGAGCAGGTAGCGTATACCAGACGGCCCGCCTTGCGCACCAGTCGCGCTGCCTGATCCAGCAGAGCCGCCTGCTTGGCGGTCAGCTCGGCGAGGTCCGCCTCGCTCAGCCGCAGCCGCGCGTCCGGATTGCGCCGCCAGGTGCCGGTGCCGGTGCAAGGAGCATCGACCAGGACGCGGTCGAAGCTGCCGGCGCGTCGCTTCAGGCCCTTGTCGCCTGGGGTCAGCAGATGGCGCTCGACATTGTGGACGCCTGCCCGGCGCAGACGCCGGACCGCGCCCTCCAGCCGGGCGGCGGACACGTCGCAGGCCAGGATATGGCCGTGATTATCCATGCTCATCGCCAATGCCAGCGTCTTGCCGCCGGCGCCGGCGCAGAGATCGGCCACCCGCATGCCAGGGCCGGCGCCGACCAGGGCGGCGACGAGCTGGCTGCCCTCGTCCTGGATCTCGACCAGTCCGGAGCGGAACGCCGCCCCACCGGTGATCGGCCGGCGCCCGGCGACCCGCAATCCCCAAGGCGAGAGCGGTGTCGGCATCGCCTCCACCCCCTCCGCGGCCAGTGCCGCGATGGCCTCCTCGCGTGTGCCCCGGAGGAGATTGACGCGGAGATCGAGCGGGGCAGGGGCGCCGAGTGCGGCGAGCTCCGGTCCGAGCGCGGCGCCGAACCGGGCGCGGAAGCGCTCGAGCAGGAAATCCGGCACCTCCAGCCGAACCGCTTCTGGCATCGAGGGATGATCGAGCGTGTGGCCGGCGAGCGGGGCGAGCGCCGCATGCTCGGCCTCGGTGAGCGTATCCGGGCCGAAGCGGCCGCCGGAGAAGCCGGCCTCCACAGCGTTGGGCCCGCGTGCATCGATCAGCAGCATCGAGGCGGCGACGAGCAGCCGCGGTGTCGGCGCATCGCGCAGCCACCAGGTCAGGCGGCGGAACGCGCGCAGAACCGCCCAGACGCGATCGCTGATCGCTCGACGGTCGGCCGCGCCGATGAAGCGGCGGGCGCGGAAGAAATCATTGGCGACGGCATCGGCCGGCTTGCGCGGCGCCGCCTCGATCGCGGCCAGCAGCTCGATGGCGGCGGCCAGCCGCCCGGCAGGGGTCATCGGGGCGGGGAGCGCCTATTCCTGCCGGTAGTTCGGCGATTCGCGGTCGATCGCGACGTCGTGGACATGGCTCTCGCGCAGTCCGGCGCCGGTGATGCGGCGGAAGCGGGCATTCTGCTGCAGCTCCGCGATGGTCGCGCTGCCGGTATAGCCCATGCCCGAGCGCACTCCGCCGACGAGCTGATGGATCACGCCGGCCACCGGCCCGCGATAGGCGACGCGGCCCTCGATGCCCTCCGGCACCAGCTTCAGCGTGTCCTTGATCTCCTGCTGGAAATAGCGGTCGGCCGAGCCGCGCGCCATGGCGCCGATGCTGCCCATGCCGCGGTAGGATTTGTAGGATCGCCCCTGGTACAGGAACACCTCGCCTGGCGCCTCGTCGGTGCCCGCGAACAGGCTGCCGACCATGACGCAATCCGCCCCGGCGCCGATCGCTTTCACGATGTCACCCGAGGTGCGGATGCCGCCATCGGCGATCGCCGGAACCCCATGGGCCCGGCAGGCCGCGGCGGTCTCCAGCACGGCTGAGAATTGCGGCACGCCAACGCCGGCGATGACCCGCGTGGTGCAGATGCTGCCCGGACCGATGCCGATCTTGACCGCGTCCGCTCCGGCCTCGATCAGCGCCAAGGCCGCCTCGGGGGTGGCGACATTGCCGGCGATGACATCCACGGCATTCGACATCCGCTTGATGCGCGCGACCGCTTCCAGCACGCCGGCGGTGTGGCCATGCGCGGTATCGACGACGATCACGTCCACCTGGGCGGCAACCAGCGCCCGCGCCCGGGCTGCCCCATCCTCCCCGACGCCGGTGGCGGCGGCGACGCGCAGCCGGCCCATTTCGTCCTTGTTGGCGAGCGGATGGGCCTGCGCCTTGTCCATGTCCTTGACGGTGATCAGTCCGACGCAGCGATAGGCCTCGTCGACGACCAGCAGCTTCTCGATCCGGTGGCGGTGCAGCAGCCGCCGCGCCTCCTCGGCCCCGACCTCGGCGGTCACCGTCACCAGATTCTCGCGGGTCATCAGCTCGTAGACGCGCAGGCCCGGGTCGGTCGCGAACCGCACGTCGCGGTTGGTGAGGATGCCGACCAGCCGCCCGCTGTCGCGCTCGACCACGGGCACGCCGCTGATGCGATGCGTGGTCATCAGCGCCCGCGCCTCGGCCAGTGTCTGATCGGGATGGATGGTCAGCGGATTGACCACCATGCCCGACTCGAACTTCTTGACCTGGCGGACCTGGGCGGCCTGTTCCTCGATGCTGAGATTTTTATGGATGACGCCGATGCCGCCATGCTGGGCGAGCGCAATCGCCATCGCGCTCTCGGTGACGGTATCCATGGCGGAGCCGACGAGGGGAATATTGAGCCCGATCCTCCGCGTCAGGCGCGTGGCGGTATCGGTCGCGGTCGGCAGGACGGCGGAGTAGGCGGGCATCAGCAGCACGTCATCGAAGGCGAGCGCCTCGGCGATGCGTGACTCTGGCGTGGCGAAGGGCGTGTCGGGAGCCATGGCCGGACCTTTCCGCAACCGTGGCGGGTTCACATAGACGTGCCCCCTGCTCCGCGCAAGCACCGATCTGTGACGCGGGCCCTGCGGCGCCAGCGGTCGGGTGGCAAAAGCGGACTTAAGGGCGAAAGCCTTTGGCGACGACGTAAAGCTCGCGGGATTCCTTGCGGCTCGCCGGCGGCTTGGCGTGGCGCACGGAGGTGAAATGGCGCTGCAGCCGGCGCAGCATGTCCCGCTCCGAACCGCCCTGCAGCAGCTTGGCGACGAAGCTGCCGCCCGGCGCCAGAACGCTCACGGCGAAGTCCAGCGCCGCCTCGGCCAGGGCCATGATGCGCACGTGATCGGTCGCGGCATGACCGGTGGCGTTGGGAGCCATGTCGGAAAGCACGAGGTCCGCCGCCCCGCCAAGCCGGTCGAGGACGCGGGTGACGGTCGTCGGATCGACGAAGTCGCCTTGGATGAAGATTACGCCGTCGATCGGGGGCATCGGCAGCAGATCGACCGCGACCACGGTGCCGGCGCCCGCGGCGCGCGCGACCTGGCTCCAGCCGCCTGGCGCGGCGCCGAGATCCACCACCCGCGCCCCGGCGGCGAGCAGGCGGAAGCGCTCGTCGAGCTCGGCGAGCTTGAACGCGGCGCGCGAGCGCAGGCCCTTTGCCTGCGCCGCCACGACGTAGGGGTCGTTGAGCTGCCGGGCGAGCCAGCGCTGAGAGGAGGGCGAGCGGCCGCGCGCCGTGGTGAGACGAACTTCCTCGCTGCGTGCGCTGAGGGGGTTGTCACGCGCAGGCTGACGCCGGGGCGGGAGGGCCATGCTCAGCTCGGCTCCGTTCTCGCGGGTGGCCTGGCGGCGGCTCGGTTGAGATGCGGCGGGTGGCGCCGATGCTGCGCGCGCGCCGCCCGCATCATGCGCAGGAGAATGCCCTCCCGCAGCCCGCGGTCCGCGACCACGGCATGGGCTGCGGGCCAGACATGGTCGATCGCGGCGACGACGGCGCAGCCGGGCAGGACATAGTCCGCGCGCTCCGGCCCGACGCAGGGATGGCCGCACAGGCCTTCACGCCCGAGCGAACGCAGCTCGGCCAACGCCCGCTCTGCGTCATGACGCGGCAGCACGGCGCCATCGACGAGGTCGCGGCGATAGCGCGGCAGCCCGAGTGCGACCGCGGCAAGCGTGGTCAAGGTTCCGGACGTGCCCAGCACCACGACGCCGCCGCGGGCAATCTCCTGGCCAATGCAATGGATGCGCTCGAAGGGCCGCAGATGTTCGACGATCTCCGCGACCATGGCGGTGAAGCCGGCCTCAGTGAGCGCAGCATACCCATAGCGCTCCGCCAGCACGACAACGCCGAGCGGAAGCGATCGGTAGCCGATCAGGACCGGTGGCTGGCCGGGCGCCTCCAGGCGCACCCAGGCGATCTCGGTCGAGCCGCCGCCGATATCGAAGAGCAGCGCCCGCCGCCCACCCTCGCGCTGGAGCAGCGGCGCGCAGCTTTCCACCGCCAACTCCGCCTCCTCGCGGGTGGAGATCAGTTCGAGCGCGAGCCCGGTTTCCCGGCGGGCGCGGTCGAGGAAGGCGGCCCCGTTCTCGGCCCGCCGGCAGGCCTCCGTGGCGACGGCGCGCAAGCCGGTGAGCCGATGGCGGTCGAGCCGCTCGGCGCAGGCCCGCAGCGCTGTCAGCGCCCGCTCCATGGCGCTGGCGTCGAGCTGGCCACTCGCGATCATGCCCTGGCCGAGACGGACGACGCGGCTGTAGCTATCGAGTACGCGGAACCCGTCGGCAACCGGCGCGGCGACGAGCAGGCGGCAGTTATTGGTGCCGAGATCGATTGCCGCGAACGCTCCACCCGCCGGCGGCGGCGAGGGGGCGGTGCGGGCAGCGAACGCGACCATGTTCGGAAACCTTGGGCGAAATAGGCGGCGGAAGGGGAGCAACCGGCAACTATCGCGCCGGAGTGGCAGCCGCGGCAAGCCCCACCTTTGGGAAGCCGTCGAAGGACGCCTTCCTTTGTCGCCTGATTGCATTACCCTGCCGGTCCCATGCGGAAGGGATCCGAGTCGATGTCCAGCCCCGATGAGCACCCCGTGCGTTTCGATCTCCTCACCGAAAACCCGGTTTACAAGCCGTTCCGCTATCCCTGGGCCTACGAGGCCTGGCTGGTGCAGCAGCGGGTGCACTGGCTGCCGGAGGAAGTGCCGCTGGCCGATGACGTCAAGGACTGGCACCGTAATCTCACCGAGGCGGAGCGGAACCTGCTGACGCAGATCTTCCGGTTCTTCACGCAGGCGGACGTCGAAGTGAACAACTGCTACATGAAGCACTACGCCCGGGTTTTCAAGCCGACGGAAGTGCTCATGATGCTGTCGGCCTTCTCGAACATCGAGACCATCCACATCGCGGCTTATTCGCATCTGCTCGATACCATTGGAATGCCGGAACTCGAATATCAGGCATTTTTGAAATACAAAGAAATGAAAGACAAATACGACTACATGCACGGTTTTTCCGTTGAATCGAAGCATGAGATCGCCAAGACACTTGCCGCCTTCGGGGCTTTCACCGAGGGTTTGCAGCTTTTTGCCTCGTTTGCGATTCTGCTCAACTTCCCCCGATTCAACAAGATGAAAGGAATGGGTCAGATCATCTCATGGTCAGTGCGGGACGAGACGCTTCACTGCGTCTCGGTAATCCGCCTGTTCCGCACCTTCGTGCAGGAGAACCCTGAGATCTGGACGGAGGAACTGCGCCGTGACCTTTACATCACATGCGCAACCATCGTCGATCACGAGGATGCGTTCATCGATCTCGCCTTCGAGCAGGGCGCTGTGGAAGGGCTCGATGCCGCGCAGGTGAAGCGCTACATCCGCTTCATCGCCGATCGCCGTCTTACCCAGATCGGGCTCAACCCGCTGTATCACGTCGAGAAGAATCCGCTCCCATGGCTCGACGACATGCTGAACGCGGTCGAGCACGCCAATTTCTTCGAGAACCGCGCGACCGAATACAGCAAGGCAGCGACTACGGGGACGTGGGAGGAGGCGTTCGGGGACGTGGCCTTCGCTGCCCAGGCAACGCGCATCGCGGATCAGGATCCCCACTTCACGAAGGCGTGATATTCGTGTACAGTCGTATTTATGGAGGCTGTTCCGCTTCGGTCTGGTATGCACGGGTCGGCCGCGCTTCGCGGCGGTAGAGATTGGCGCGCTGATGTCACGAGTGGTTCGCGCGCTATTTGCAGTAGCGCTCGCGGGATTGCTGCTTGTCTGGGCCTTGCTGTGGTTCGCGCGCGTGAGCCCGACGGGGTCAGCCCTGTTGACCCGGATCGAGACGGCGCTGGGCCTGGCGCGGGAAGGCTCCGGACTCGTGCTGCCGGCGGGGACCGAGATCGGCGGCCCGTTCCAGCTGGTCGATCCATCCGGGCGAACCCTCAGCGAGGCGGACTTCCGCGGCCGCTGGATGCTGGTTTATTTCGGCTACACATTCTGCCCGGATCTGTGCCCGACCGAGCTTCAGACCATGGCCGCGGCGCTGGACCGGTTGGGGGCGGCGGCTGCCGGCGTGGCGCCGCTGTTCATCACGATCGATCCCGAACGGGACACGCCGGACGTGCTGGCGAAATATGTGAAGCTGTTCGACCCGCGCATCGTCGGATTGACCGGCAGCCCGTCCGCGATCGCGACTGCGGCGCGCAATTTCCGGGTCTACTCCGCAAAGGTGCCGGGGAAGAACGGCGCGCCCTACCTCATGGACCATTCCTCCTTGATCTACCTCATGGACCCTCAGGGCCGGCTGGCTGCTCTGTTCGATCAGGGAACCACCGCCCGAGATCTCGCCGACGCCATCCGCAGCCACATGGCACGACCCGGTTGACACGGTGGAAAACCAGGGTCATGGACTCAATGGAAGGCTCAGAAACAAATGGATGCAACCATGGCCTTAACTGACGTTGGGCCGGGAACCGCGGGGCGGGACGGCGGGCCGGTTGTTCCGCAACGCTACAGCCGGCGCCTGTCGGACAAAATCCTGATCGCGTTTCACCAGGCGTGCGATCAGGGCGATTTCGACGTGGCGGAGCAGTTGCTGCGCACCATGGAGACAATGCTCATGCGCCGGCCCTTGGCCCCGGAGGGTGGCAATCGTCGGCGCAGCATGGAAGGGCTCGTCGCCGCCTATGAGCGGCTCTGGTATCTCCGTCACCCCGAGCTGATGCAGGCCTGAGGCGCTCGCTCAGATCGGCCACGCCGCGCCAGCGCGGAAAATCCGTTCGGCCTCCTCGGTAATGGAGCCATCAGGCCGATGCAGCACAAGCCCCGGGGTCACCCGGTCGTGGCCGCGGCCGCTTTTCCGTCCCTGAACCAGAATCAGCTTCGCAGGCCGCGCCGGCTTGGGCCATAGCGGGGCGAGAACGCGCGTGCCGCAATCCGCGGCGTCCAGGCCGGCCAGGGCTTCGGTCAGCAACGCCGCCGGCAGGATGAAGGTCAGGCTGCCGTGCCGCCGAAGGCACGAGGCCAGCGCCCCGGCCCAGGAGGCGACCAGCCCCGCCTGCCCTTGCTTGGCGGCGCGACGCGCGGCATCGGTGGAGGCAGTGGACGCAGGATCGTGCCAAGGCGGATTGGCGCAGGCGTGTTCGAAGCGACCCAGCGCCGCACCGGCCTCGACCACATCCGCGGTGGTCACGCTGAGCCGCGCAGACCAGCCATTGTCGGCGATATTGCGTGACGCGAGCGCGGCCAGGACCGGATCCCGCTCGACCCCCACGGCGGCGACGCCAGGCAGCCGCGCGGCCAGGCAGAGCAACGCGGCGCCGGCTCCGGTGCCCGCCTCCAGCACCCGTTCGCCGGCCTGCGCGGGGACCGCGGCGGCGAGCAGCACCGGCTCGATGCCGGTCCGGAAGCCGCTCGCCAGCTGGGTGTAGCGGACGGTGCCGCCAAGAAGATGGCCTGGTGTCTCGCCGCTCACGCCTCGCCGGCCTCGCGCAGGACGCGGCGGGCCCGGCTCTCATCCTCGGTCCGAACGACAAGTCGCCGCGGAATCGCGCCGATGCTGCCCTCGATCGCGGCCGTGTAGGCGTCGAGGACGGTTGCCTCGATGCCGGCATCGGCAAGAAGCGCGATCAGGAAGCTCAGCCGGACGGCGTCGTTGGACGTGGCGACGACGCGCATGCGGCGAGCGGATCAGCGGTCGAAGGCCGAGCGCAACGCTGGCACCAGGTCGGTCCGCTCCCAGGTGAAGGTCCCGAGGGCCTCATCCGGCTCGCGGCCGAAATGGCCGTAGGCGGCGGTCGGCACGTAGATCGGCCGGTTGAGTTTGAGATGCTCGCGGATGCCGCGGGGCGTCAGGTTCATCACCTCGCGCAGCACCAGTTCGAGCCGCGCCTCGTCGACATCGTGCCCGGTGCCATGCAGATCGACATAGACCGAGAGCGGGTGCGACACGCCGATCGCGTAGCTGATCTGGAGCGTGCAGCGGTCCGCGAGGCCGGCGGCGACGACGTTCTTGGCCAGGTAGCGGCAGGCATAGGCGGCCGAGCGGTCGACCTTGGTCGGATCCTTGCCGCTGAACGCGCCGCCGCCGTGCGGCGCCGCGCCACCATAGGTGTCGACGATGATCTTGCGCCCGGTCAGGCCGCAATCCCCGTCCGGCCCGCCGATGACAAATTTTCCCGTCGGGTTGACGTAGAACTGGTCCTCCGGGCACATCCAGCCATGCGGCAGCGCGCCGACCACGATCGGCCACAGCATGCGTTTGATCTGGTGCTGTTCGAGATGTTCCTGATGCTGCACGGAGACGACGACCGAGGTGGCGCCAACCGGCACGCCGTCCACGTAGCGCAGCGTCACCTGGCTCTTCGCATCCGGCAGCAGGCCCTCGGCGGCCCGGTCCCCGGCGTGGCGGAGCTCGCTCATGCGGCGCAGGATCAGATGAGCGTAGTGGAGCGGCGCCGGCATCAGCGCCTCCGTCTCGCGGCAGGCGTAGCCGAACATGATGCCCTGGTCGCCGGCGCCCTCGTCCTTGTTGCCGGCCTGATCGACGCCCATGGCGATATCGGCCGACTGGGCGTGGAGGTGGCACTCGAAGGCGGCTCGGTGCCAGGAGAAACCGGCTTGGTCGTAGCCGATGTCGCGCACGGCGAGGCGGATGAGATGAGCGAGATAGTCGACCGTGACCGTCTCCGGCCCGCGCGTCTCGCCGGCGATGACGATGCGATTGGTCGTTACCAGTGTCTCGCAGGCGACCCGCGCGTGCGGATCCGCGGCGAGATAGGCGTCGAGAACGGTGTCGCTGATCCGGTCGGCAACTTTGTCGGGATGGCCCTCGGAGACCGACTCCGAGGTGAACAGGAACTCGCCCCGATCGCGCATGTCTATCTCGATCCTCTCATCCTCACTGCCCGGCGGGTCCGGACGGGCGGTGTGTGACCGAAACTGCAGCGCCGGTCAACGGAGGCCGAGGACATCCTCCATGCCGTAGCGCCCGGCGGGCTTGGCGTCGATCCACCGCGCCGCGCGCACCGCACCCTCGGCGAAAACGCGGCGATCGAAGGCCCGGTGGGTCAGCGCGATGTGCTCGGAGGCGCCGGCGAACAGCAGCGTATGCTCACCGACCACCTGCCCCCCGCGCAGGGCGGCAAAGCCGATCGCGCCGGTCGCGCGCGCGCCGGTATGCCCATGCCGACCGCTTTCCATCACCGCATCGAGCGCGACGCCGCGCCCACGGGCGACGGCGCGGCCGAGGCCGAGGGCTGTGCCGGAGGGTGCATCCACCTTCTGGCGGTGGTGCATTTCGACGATCTCGGCGTCATACCCCTCGGCCGGCAGGGCCGCCGCGATACGCTCGGCCAGCGCCAGCACGAGCGCGACGCCGGGTGAAAAATTCGCGGCCTGGACGATCCCGATACGGCGCGCGGCCGTATCCACTGCCGCTTCCTCCGCCGCGCCCAGGCCGGTGGTGCCGAGAACCCACCGGCACCCGGCCGCCGCGAGCACCCGGGCGTGCTCGACCACCGTGCTCGCATGGGTGAAGTCGATGACGACATCCGCCGCCTCGGCGAGCGCGGCGATGCCGGGAAAGCGCTCCGTACCCTGCGGCGTGGCGACATCCTCGCGATCGATCCCGCCGACCAGCGTCGCCACCCTTGCCGCCTCCTCGGCCAGAACCCGCCCCATGCGTCCGCCGATGCCGGCAATGCCGATGCGCATGCTCGCCCCTCTGAGTGTGATCGGCGCCGGCGCAATTGCCGGCACCGTGGCGCAGACCATCAATAAAACAGTGAGTCCTAGTGCTGACGGAGCGCGGCGAGCCCCGCCCAGTCGAACTCCATGCCGTGGCCGGGGCGTTCGGGCGCGCGGGCAAATCCGTCCTCGAGCACCAGCGGGGCGGCGATGTAGCGGTCCAGCCCGAAGCCGTGCGCTTCCAGGAAGGAGCGGTTGGGCACGGCGGCGAGGAGATGGACGGTGATGTCGTGCGCGCCGTGCGAGGTGACCGGCAGGCCGAACGCCTCGGCGAGATGCGCGATTTTCATGAAGCCGGTGACGCCGCCGCAATTGGTCACGTCGGGCTCGGGGAAGCTGACCCCGCCAGCCTCGATGAGTTGGCGGAAATCCACCAGGGTGCGCAGATTTTCGCCGGCGGCGACCGGCAGCCCGCCTTCGCGGGCGACGCGGACATGGCCTGGAATGTCCTCCGGCGGCACCGGCTCCTCGAGCCAGGTGAGATCGTGCGGGGCAAAGGCGCGGGCGGCGCGGATGGCGGCGTCCGCGGTCCATTTCATGTTGGCGTCGGCCATCAGCGGAAGGCCCTCGCCGAGATGGCGCCGCATCGCCGCAACCCGGGCGACATCCTCGGCGAGCCAGGCGCGGCCGACCTTCATCTTGATCGCCCGGAAGCCGCGCTCGAGATTGGCATCCGTCTGGCGCAGCAGCGCATCGAGCGGCAGTTCGAGGTCGATGCCGCCGGCGTAGCAGGGCACCAGCGGATCATGCCCGCCGAGCAGGCGCCAGAGCGGGACGCCGGCCTTTTTCGCCTTGAGATCCCAGAGCGCGATATCGAGGGCCGACAGCGCCAGGACCACCGGCCCGCCGCGGCCGCCATAATGCAGGCCCCACCAGAGACGCTGCCCCAGCGCCTCGATACGGTCGGCCTCGGCTCGCGCCGCCAGTTCGGTGACCTCCCGACGAAGAATGTCGAACACGGCCCCGCCCAGCCGCCCGACCGTATACGTATAGCCGACCCCCTCCGCGCCATCGGCATCGCGCACCCGGACGGTGATGATCTCGAACGCCCGGATCTCCCCATGCGTGCTGTCGGAGAGCACGGTCTCCAGCGGAATCCGGTAGAAGCCCGGCTCGATCGCGGCGATGACGGCCATGATGGTGTCTCCCTATCCCCCTCTCTATACCGCGGATCGCCCGCCGCTGCCCCCCACTCCAGCGGGCGCTCCGGAATGCCTCGGACCCACACCTGCCGCCCCTTGGCGAGGCGGCTCCGATTGCTCTATGGAACGGGCGCGGGAGAGGTGACCGAGTGGCCGAAGGTGACGGTCTCGAAAACCGTTGTGCCCTAACCGGGTACCGTGGGTTCGAATCCCACCCTCTCCGCCACCCCACGGCCCGGCGAGGCCCGTTTTCATCTGATCGGTCGCCGGGCGCGCGATTTATCAATCGCCGGCCGTTCCGCCACCGGACGAAGTGTGCGGAAGCGCTCGTCGGGTGGCCTCGCCCGGGCGGCGGGCGGGGGCGGCGTGCGTGGCATGCGCCGGTGTATCGGCACCCCGCTCCGCGCCCGCCACACCCTCACACATGCTGGCCGCCGTTGATGTGGACTTCTGCGCCGTTGACGTAGGTTGCCGCGGTGCAGAGGAAGAAGATCGTCTCCGCCACCTCGGCCGGGCTGCCGAGGCGCTGCATCGGGATCTCGGCGCGGACGATCTCATCCGTGCCGGGCGAGAGCATCGAGGTTTCGATTTCGCCTGGAGCGATCGCGTTCACGCGCACCCCGTGGCGCCCGAAATCATGCGCCATCTCCCGCGTCAGCGCCGCCAGCGCCGCCTTGGAGCAGGCGTAGGCGGCACCGGCGAACGGGTGCACCCGGGTGCCGGCGATCGAGGTGACATTGACGATCGAGCCGCCGGCACGGCGAAGCTCCTCGAACAAGCCGCGGCCGAGCAGCGCGATCGAGAAGAAATTGACCCGGAACACCTGCCGCCACAGCAGCGAATCCGTGGCCAGCACGCCGAGCCGCGCGCCGCCCGGCCCCTTGGGGGAGATCGCGGCGTTGTTGACCAGGGCGTCGAGCCGGCCATTGTCGAGGCGGCCGCGGATATTGGCGATCACCGTATCGAGCGATTCGAGATCGGCGAGGTCCGCCTGGACATGGTTCTCCTCCCCGCCCGGCCAGGGGCATTTCTCCGAGAAGGGCTGGCGCGAGACGGTCAGCACCCGCCAGCCGGCGGCGGCGAAGCGCTTCACCGTGGCATGGCCGATCCCTCGGCTCGCCCCGGTCAGCAGTAAGGTGCGGCGCGGTGCGTCCATCGTTCGGTTCCCCGGATATTCCCGTTCAGCCGGCCTCGGCCATTGCCTCCAGCCCACGCGCCTGCGCCAAGCGGTCGAGCCGGCGCAGCACCGCCTCCCCGGCGAACACACCGGAATTCTCCGCCAGCCGCAGCACCAGCTGCCGTGGCGTGACGACGAGCGCGGTGCCGGCCAGCAGGTCCGGGGTCCCGGCCGAGAGAGTATAGGCCAGGCGCAGCGCGCGCCCGAGCCCCTCGGCGCGATGCGTCGCCGCGACGTCGAGCAGCAGGCGCGCCGGGGCAAGGAAAGGCGCGTCCGGCTCGCTCTCGTACCGCAGCGCGACGGCGAGGGCGAGGAAGGCGCGGGCGTGATGGTCCAGCCCGACGCCGGGCTGACGCAGGATGCGGAAAAAGGATTGCTCGGCGCGGTATTCCGGATGGTCGTGGCTGCCGATATCGGAGAGCAGGCAAACCGCCTCCCGTAGCCGGCGCAGCTCGGCGCTCTCGTCGGGGAACAGGGGCTCGGTCCAGCGAAGCAGGGCGCCGGGCAGGGCCGGATCGCGGCCATGCCGCGCGGCCATCTCGCGGGCGGCGGCAAGCATCGGATCCTCGGCGCGAATCGCCGCCGGCATGCGGTTGAGGAACCAGCCTTCGCGCAGCCCGTTGGCGCTGAACACCACGCGCCGCGGCGCCACCGCGCGCAGCAGCCGGCGAAGCACCACGGCAGCGAACGGTAGATCCTCGATGCGCCGGCGCGCCACACCGGGCAGGCGTTCGAGCGCGCGCCGCCCGGCCCCGGCGATCACCCCGGCGAGGTCGCGCGCCTCATCGCGGCGGATGGTGTAGTGGTGCACGATCGCCAGCGGATAGCCGGTCTGCGCCATGTGGACCCGCGCCAGTGCCCGCCATGCCCCGCCGACGAGATAGAGGTCGCGCTCCTCGCCCTCACCCAGCCAGGGCACGCCGGCCAGCTCCGCCTCGGCGATGGCGCGCGCGCGCAGCACATCGCCGCCGGCCCGCTCGGCCAGCCGAATGACGCCGAGGCGCAGGGTCTGCACGGCGCGGGCGCTGCCGGTGGCCAGCCGTACCACTTCGAGCGAGCCGCCGCCGATATCGGCGAGAACGCCATCCGCGGAGGGAATGCCGCACAGCACCCCGGCCGCCGACAGGGTCGCCTCCTCGGCGCCGGAGAGCACGCGCACCGGCAACTCCGGCATTTCGGCCCGGATCCGCTCGACGAAGTCCGGCCCGTTCGCCGCCTCGCGCACCGCCGAGGTCGCCAGCGCCTCGACCGTCCCGGCCCCCATGGCGCGGGCGACGGCGTGGTATCGGCGCAGCACCGTCAGCGCCTGCGCCATGGCCTCCTCGTCCATCCGTCCGCTGACGGCCAGACCGCGGCCAAGGCGCAGCACGGCCTTCTCGTTGAAGATTGGCAGTGGATTGCGCGTCTGGCCCTCGAACACGACCAGCCGGACCGAGTTGGAGCCGACATCGACGACCGCGCAGCGGGGCACCTCGGCGGAGGGCGTGTAGGGCATCCGCTCAATCCTGCGTAAGCCGGTCGGCCCGCCGCAGCGCCAATGCCGCGTCCACGCCCGGGCCATGCAGCGCCGATCCGCGCCCGGAGAGCGATGGGTTGGTCATGAAATACTCATGCGCCGAGAATGGCTTGCGCCCCGCCTGCACCCGCCGCCACGTGCCGTCGGCGAGCAATTCCCACGATTGGACCGAGTCGCGCAGATTGGTGACCATGATCTGGTCGAGAATCTGGGCATGGACGGTCGGGTTGTGGATCGGCACCAGGGTTTCCACGCGCCAGTCCATGTTCCGCTCCATCCAGTCGGCCGAGCTGATGAACACCTTGGCGTGCCGGTTCGGCAGCGTGTGGCCGTTGCCGAAGACGCAGATGCGGCTGTGTTCGAGGAAGCGGCCGACGATGGATTTGACGCGGATGGTCTCGGACAAGCCGGGCACGCCAGGACGCAGGCAGCAAATCCCCCGCACGACGGCCATGATCTTCACGCCCGCGCGCGAGGCCTCGTAGAGCTTGTCGATCAGGACGCGATCGACCAGGGCGTTGAGCTTCAGCCAGATCGTCGCGGGCTTGCCGGAACGGGCGAACTCGATCTCCTGCTCGATCAGGCCGATCAGCGTCATGCGCAGGGTAAGAGGGCTGAACGCCAGCGCATCCATGCGCGCGGGGGCCGCATAGCCGGTCATGTAATTGAATAGCCGCGCCGCGTCGCGGGTGAGGTCCGGTTCGCAGGTGAAAAAGGAGAGGTCGGTGTAGATGCGCGCGGTGATCGGGTGGTAGTTGCCGGTGCCGAAATGCGCATACGCGCGCATCGCTGGTCCCTCTCGGCGGACCACGAGCGAGATCTTCGCGTGCGTCTTCAGATCGCGGAAGCCATACACGACCTGCACGCCGGCGGCTTCGAGCCGACGTGCCAGGCGGATATTCGCCTCCTCGTCGAAGCGCGCCCGCAACTCGATCATGGCGGTGACCGACTTGCCGGCTTCCGCGGCTTCGATCAGTGCCTTGACGATCGGGCTGTCCGACGAGGTGCGGTAGAGCGTCTGTTTCACGGCCACCACGGCCGGGTCCGCCGCGGCCTGGCGGAGGAACTGAACCACCACGTCGAAACTCTCGAACGGGTGGTGGACGACGATGTCCTTGGCGCGGATGGCGGCGAAGCAGTCGCCGCCGAAATCACGGATGCGCTCGGGAAAGCGCGGCGTGTAGGGTGCGAACAGCAGGTCCGGCCGGTCATCGACGATGAGCTGGCGCAGATCGGCGACGCCGAGGATGCCCTGCTGGACCACCACCTCCTCGCGCGGCGCGTCGAGCTCATCGGCGACCAGCTCGCGCAGATCGTCGGGCATGCCGGCGTTGACCGCCACATGGATGGCGACGCCTCGGCGGCGCCGCTTCAGCGCGGTCTCATAGGACCGGACGAGATCCTCGGCCTCCTCCTCGAACTCGACGTCGGTGTCGCGGATCAACCGGCACAGGCCCTGGCCGGCGACGCGGAAGCCTGGAAACAGCCGGTCCATGAAGAGGCCGACGACATCCTCGAGCGCGACGAAGCGGATCCCCGCCGCCGGCGCCGATGGCAGGCGGATGAAGCGCTCGATGAGCCCCGGCAACGGGATCAGCGCGCGCATCGCCCCGCCGTCGGCGTCGCGCACCAGGCGCAGCACCATCACCAGCCCCATGTTGGGGATGAACGGAAACGGGTGGGCCGGGTCGATGGCCAGCGGCGTCAGCACCGGGAAGACGCGCTCCATGAACCAGACATCGAGCCAGCGCAGATCCTCAGGTGAGAGGCCATCGGCGTGCAGGCTCCTGCCCTCCATCAGCGCGATCCCGGCCGCGCGGAGCCGCCGGCACAGATCGAGCCACACCCGCTGCTGCTCGGCGAGCACGGTCTGCACGCGGGCGTGGATGGCCTGCAACTGCTGCGCCGGTGTCCGCCCGTCCGGCGCCGGTGTGCTCACGCCGGCCTTGGCTTGGCCGATCAGCCCGGCAACGCGCACGGAGTAGAATTCGTCGAGATTGGAAGCGCTGATGGAGAGGAACCGCACCCGCTCGAGCAGTGGATGGCGCGAATTCTCGGCTTCCTCGACGACGCGGAGATTGAAATCGAGCCACGACAGCTCGCGATTGATGAAATGCGCGATCTCTTCGCCGGCAACCGTCTCGGCCGCGGCGACGCTGCGCAGAAGCGCCTTGGGAGCGGTCTCGTCCATGCCGCGCAGTCTACAGCAGTTGCGGTGCAGCGCACACATCCCCTGATGCGCCTCCACCTGGCGGCTCCCAGCCCTGCATATCGGCGCCCTGCATCTCGGCGAGAACGCGGGCGGCGAGCGCGCGGCCGATCGGAGCACGGGTGGCCAGCGCGGCACGGTCGAGCCGTGCCACGACTTCGCGCAGCGCCGCTGGATGGCGTGGCAGCCGGGCCAGCAGCCACGCTTGCACGGGCTCTGCCACGACGAGCTGGCGGGCCGCGATGAGGCGGGCGAGAAGCGCGGCGAGCGATGTCTCGTCGGTCGGGCCGACGCGCACGGCAAGCGTCGCGCGCAGGCGGGAGGAGAGGTCCGGGAGCCGGACCGGCCAGCGCGCTGGCGGCGCACGCCCGGCCAGCAGCACCAGCGTCTGCTGCTCGGCGGCAAGGTTGAGCAGGTGCAACAGCATCGTCTCGTCGGGGCAGAGATCGGCGTCGTCGAGCGCAATGCGTGCCGGCAGGGGTGGCGATGGAAGGGCGCGCAGCCTGGGCCCAGCGAACCACGCCGCCGCAGACGCGTCCGCCCAGAGCCGAAGAAGATGGGTCTTGCCCTCGCCCGCCTCGCCCCACAGCGCCAGCCGGCCGTGCGGCCAAGCCTCGGGCCGTGTCAGCCAGGCGCGAGCTTCCTGATTGCCCGGCGTCGCGATGAAGTCGGCCGCGGTGTAGGCCGGCTCCGGGGCCAGCTCGAGGGCCAGCTGGCGGGCTTCGCCGGGAGCGGTCACGGGCGCGGCGGCTCCAGATAGAGCGGGCTCGCGAGGTAGCGCCGCAGCCAGAACCGTGCCAGCACGCCGATCGTTGCCGCCACCGGCACGGCCAGCAGCACGCCGAGGAAGCCGAAGGCGCTGCCGCCGGCGAACAGGGCGAAAATCACCCAGACCGCGTGCAGCTCCACCCGTCCGCCCAGGAAGCGCGGATAGATCACGTAGTTTTCCAGCACTTGGCCGATGGCGAAGACCACGAACACCCGGGCGAGGCCGCCCCAGTCCGGAAACTGCGCCAGTGCCAGCGCGATCGAGGCGGCAAAGCCGGTGATCGAGCCGACATAGGGAATGAAGGACAGCACACCGGCGGCGATACCGACGATGAGGCCGAGATCGAGCCCGATGATGGACAGTGCGGTGGCGTAGTAGAGCGCCAGCAACAGGCTGCAGGTGGCCTGGCCCCGCACCCAGGCAGCGAGGATGCGGTCCACTTCCCGAGCCTGGGCGCGCAGGAGGGCGGCGTAGCGCAGCGGCAGCCAGGCATCGACGCGCGCGATCAGCCCCGGCCAGTCGCGCAGCAGATAGAAGGAGACGACGGGCGTCACCACCGCCAGTGTCACCAAGTTGAACAGGGCAAAGCCGCTGCCGATCAGGCGCATCATCGCGCCGACGGCGAAGGACACCATCGAGCCGGCCTGCCCTCCGACGAGATCGGTCAGATGCTGGTCGACAACCTGCGGCCCGAGCCGTTCCTGCAGGTCCGACATGACGCCGACGGCAAAGTTGCGGAGCATGCCGGCGTAGACCGGCAGGCGCGAGGCGAGGATGCTGATCTGGGCCAGGATCAGCGGATAGAGCAGCAACGCGAACAGGAGCATCGCCGCGATCAGGGCGACGATGAGCAGAGCGGCCGCGAGCGTCCGCGGAACGCCCGCGCGCGCCAAGCGCGAGGCGATCGGGTCGAGCACATAGGCCACCGCGCCGGCGGCCACGAAAGGCAGCAGCACCGGGCCGAACAATTGCAGGAACAGCCAGAAGACGACGCCGAGTCCGACCAGCAGGGCGGCCCGCTGCATCCGGCTCGCCTCGCGCGGGGCCGGTGGGGAGGGGGCCGATGGGGATGGGGCCCGCGGGGCGGCACCGGCCACCGGCATGGCGGGGCGCGCGCTGGGCGCGGTGGTGGGGCTTCGCTCCTCGGTCATCGCGGTCGCGCCACCGAGACGACGTAGGCGGCACCGGAGGCCAGGGTCGAGCCGGCGACGGTCCAGATCAGCACCGCCCGTACGGCGCGCAGGGTGGGCTCGTCGGCGGCACCGAGTCCGGCGAGCAGCAGGACCACGCCGACCAGCCCGATCTGCAGCGCGGTGT
Source organism: Pseudomonadota bacterium (assembly GCA_021815825.1). Classification (GTDB taxonomy): domain Bacteria; phylum Pseudomonadota; class Alphaproteobacteria; order Acetobacterales; family Acetobacteraceae; genus JAJZVV01. The sequence continues at coordinate 8,706 of JAKAZO010000034.1, read as the reverse complement.
TCAGCTTGGAGATGGCGAGCGGGCGGATCGGCACCCGCTGGCCGAGTACGGCCAGCGCCAGCACGCCGCCGACGATGACGAGATCGCGGAACACCACCAGCATGGCCAGCCAGTCGGGCAGCACGCGCACCATGGCCAGCGTCACATACATGCCGACGAGCAGGGTCTTGTCGGCCATGGGGTCGATCACCGCGCCGATCGCGGTGGCGCCACCGCGGCGGGCGAGCCAGCCATCGACGGCATCGGAAACGCCCGCGGCGGTGAACAGCCAGAAGGCCGGCATCATGCGCTGATGAACGACCAGCCAGATCGCCACCGGGACCATGCATAGGCGGATGAACGTGATGATGTTCGGCAGGGTAACGAACCCGCTACCCATCTGGGCGCGGCTCGCACCGTGCGCGGCGAGCCCGGCATCGTCAGGCACGCACCCCTCCGCACCATCCCAGGCCTGCGCGAACGGAGATCGCCGGCGCGGGCGTTGCGTGGCGGGCGGCGCTGTGTTTGTCTCCGTCGCGATCCCAGCCCATTGCCGTTCGATCCGCCCAGAACCCCTTCATGCGCCTCCCGTCCCGCCTTCCCTGCAACGGCGCATGCACCATGGCCCCAGCTCGCCCAGGAGCGCAATGACCACCCTGACCTATCGCGACGCCGGTGTGGACATCGACGCGGGCGAGGCGCTCGTCGAGGCGATCAAGCCGCTGGCGGCCGCGACCCGGCGCGCGGGCGTGCTCGGCGGCCTCGGCGGCTTCGGTGCCCTGTTCGACCTGCGCGCGGCGGGATACACCGATCCCGTCCTGGTCGCGAGCACCGATGGCGTCGGCACCAAGCTTCGCCTCGCCGTCGAAAGCGGCAAGCACGACACCGTCGGCATCGACCTCGTCGCCATGTGCGTCAATGACCTCGTGGTGCAGGGTGCCGAGCCGCTGTTCTTCCTGGATTATTACGCCACCGGTCGGCTGCGGACGGGCGCGGCCGCGGCGGTGATCGGCGGTATCGGCGAGGGCTGCCGACAGGCCGGCTGCGCTCTGATCGGCGGCGAGACGGCGGAGATGCCGGGCATCTATGCCGGCGAGGATTACGACCTGGCGGGGTTCGCCGTCGGGGCCGCCGAGCGCGGCCGTCTGCTGCCGCAGGGGGTGGCGCCGGGCGATGTCGTCCTGGGGTTGGCCAGTTCGGGTGTGCATTCCAACGGCTTCTCCCTGGTGCGCCGGATTCTCGCCGAAGCGGGCCTGCTCACTGGCAGCCCGGCCCCGTTCGCCCCGGGGATGACCCTCGCCGAGGCGCTGCTGGCGCCGACGCGGATCTATGTCCGCTCCCTGCTCGCGCTGCATCGCGCCGGATGGCTCAAGGCCGCCGCGCACATCACCGGTGGCGGGTTGCCTGGGAATCTGCCGCGGGTGCTGCCGGCAGGGGTGGAGGCAGTGCTCGACGCCGCGTCGTGGCCGGTGCCGCCGGTGTTCGTCTGGCTCGCCCGCGCCGGTGGCGTGGCGGCCGAGGAGATGCTGCGGGTCTTCAACTGCGGCATTGGCATGGCGCTCGTCGTTGCCGCCGCCGACGCCGAGGCGGCCAGCGCCGCGCTGACCGCCGCTGGCGAGACGGTGTGGCGCATCGGCGCCCTGGCAGAAGCCGACGGCGAGGCGCGGGTTCGCATCGAACTGCCAGACGGCTGGCCGGCCGCGGCATGAAGCGCGTGGCTGTCCTGATCAGCGGCCGGGGGAGCAATCTCGGCGCGCTGATCGCCGCGGCACGGGCCGCGGACTACCCGGCGCGAATCGCGCTGGTGATCGCCAACCGCCCGGACGCCGCGGGGCTCGCGCTCGCAGAGGCGGCCGGTATCGCCACGCGCGTGATCGACCATCGCCCCTTCCGCGGCGACCGCGCCGCGCATGAGACCGCCATCGACGCCGCGCTCACCGGCGCCGGCATCGAGACCGTCTGTCTCGCCGGCTATATGCGGCTCCTGACGCCGCTGCTCGTCGGGCGCTGGGCCGGCCGGATGCTCAACATCCATCCGAGTCTGCTGCCGGCTTTCCCCGGCCTCGACACCCATGCGCGTGCGCTGGCGGCGGGGGCGAAGCTGCATGGCTGCACCGTGCATCTGGTGACCGAGACCATGGATTCCGGACCGATCCTGGCGCAGGCAGCGGTGCCGGTCCTGCCGGACGACGATTCCGGCCGTCTCGCCGCGCGGGTGCTGGCGCAGGAGCACGTGATCTACCCGCTGGCGCTGGCGCTTCACGCCGCCGGCCGCCCGCCCCGCGCTCCGGCGCCAGACGCAAGCCTGCTCAACCCCTTGCCGGACGCGCCGGCAAGGCCGTAGAAAACGCCGTCATCGCCAAACGCCGTTACCTTAAACCAACGCACCGAGGCTCCGCCATGGCCGACCACGCCCCTTCCGCCCGTCCCGGCCCCGTGCTGACGCAGGAGGCGTTCCTTGCCGACCGCGAGCACTTCTTCGCCAGCTTCACGCATTTCGCCATCGTCGGGACCGGGTTTCTGATCGTGCTGCTGGTGCTGATGGCGTTGTTCCTGCTGTAGGCATCGCCGCGGGCGCCAACCGCCGCGCGGCGCGCTGCGTCAGGGCGAGGCTCCGGATAGTGCGCCGGTGCCGCTCTCGCGCCGCCCGTCCAGGCTCAGCGCGCCGGCACCGAACGCCGTCACCTGCAGCATGCCGCCCGCGATGGCCAGATTTTTCATGAAGTGAATCATCATATTGCGATCGGCAAAATCGCTGTGGAATACCACCGCGGTGACGATGCAGAACAGCGCCAGCACGGCCGCCACCGCGCGCGCCTGCCAGCCGATCAGCAGCAGGATGCCGCCGCCGAGTTCGACTGCGACAGCCACGAAATAGGCGATTTCCGGCATCGGCAGACCGCCATGGGCGATGTAGCCGACCGTTCCGGCATGCGTCATGAGCTTGTCGTAGCCGGCATAAATGAAGATTACCGCGAGCAGTACGCGGCCGATGAGGGCGAGGAAGGCGGGCATGACGTCCTCCATGGGGGTGAGCGGCGCTGGCTGAGCACTGAGTTCGCGCCCCAGCAACGGCGCAAGCGATAACCCAGCCCAGCGCCCGCGTCGATGCCGGACAGGTGCCAGCATACTCGTCAGACCCCATGGACAGGCCGGCGGCAGGCGCTAAAAGCGCACCTGAAATTGCAGTTCCCTAAAAGGACGAAAGTGTGACGGATAATCATCTCGACCAGCAGCCAGTGCAGCCATCGGCTCCGCCGGAGGGCGGCGGCCTGTTGCGCCTGATCACCTGCGGCAGCGTCGATGACGGCAAGTCCACCCTGATCGGCCGCCTGCTTTTCGATACGGGCAGTGTGCCCGAGGACCAGTTGCGTCGGCTCGCGGCCGACAGCGCCCGGCTCGGCGGCGTGGATGGCGATCTGGATTTCTCGCTGCTGCTCGACGGGCTGGAGGCGGAGCGCGAACAGCGCATCACCATCGACGTCGCCTACCGCTTCTTCGCCACGCCACGGCGCAAGTTCATCATCGCCGACTGTCCCGGCCACGAACAGTACACGCGCAACATGGCGACCGGCGCTTCCACCGCCAGCCTCGCCGTCGTGCTGTGCGACGCCCGCCACGGCGTGCTCACGCAGACACGGCGGCATAGTTTCATCGCGGCCCTGATGGGCATCCGCCAAGTGGTGCTGGCAGTCAACAAGATGGACCTGGTGGGGTTCGACGCCGCGCGCTTCGGCGCCATCACCGCCGAGTACCGCCAGTTGGCCGAGCGGCTGGGCTTGGCCCGGGTGACGGCGATCCCGCTGGCCGCGAAGCATGGCGATAATGTCGCCAAGGCCAGCGCCCGCACGCCGTGGTACCAGGGCCCGACCCTGATCGACGTGCTGGAGACCGCGCAGACGGAGGCGGCGGAGGCGGCCTTGCCGTTCCGCATGCCGGTGCAATGGGTGGCGCGGGCGGGGCTCGATTTCCGCGGCTACGCCGGCACCGTCGCGGCCGGCACCGTGCGCGTGAACGACCGGGTGGCCAATGTCGCCTCCGGCGCCGCGAGCCGGGTCAAGCGCATCGTGGGATTCGAGGGCGACCGCGCGGAGGCCAGCGCGGGGGACGCCACTCTGCTGGAGCTGACGGACCAGATCGACCTCACACGCGGCGATGTGCTCGCCGCCGCCGACGCGCCGCCGGAGCTCACCGACCAGTTCGCCGCTCATGTCGTGTGGATGCACGAGCAGCCGTTGTTCGCCGGCCGCTCCTACTTGTTCAAGTCGGGCGCCACCATGGTCGCGGGAACGGTCACAGAAATCCGCCACCGTGTCGACGTCAACAGCTTCGAACACATCGCCGCGCGCTCGTTGCAGCAGAACGAGGTGGCGCTGGTCCATGTCGCATTGGCCCGGCGCATCCCCTTCGAACCCTACGCTGTGGACCGTCGGCTCGGTGGCTTCATCGTCATCGACCGGCTGAGCAACGCTACCGTCGCTGCCGGAATGATCGAGCATTCGCTGCGGCGGGCGGATAATCTCCGCTGGCAGACGCTCACCGTCGACAGAGCCGCGCGCGCGCTGCTGAAGGGCCAGCGGCCCGCCGTGCTGTGGTTCACCGGCTTGTCCGGCTCAGGCAAGTCGACCATTGCCAATCTCGTCGAGCAGAAGCTGCATGCCGAGGGCCGGCACACCTATATTCTCGACGGCGACAATATCCGCCACGGACTTTCGCGCGATCTCGGTTTCACCGAAGCCGACCGGGTGGAGAATATCCGGCGCGTCGCCGAGGCCGCCCGGCTCTTCGTCGATGCCGGGTTGATCGTGCTGGTTTCCTTCATCTCGCCCTACCGAGCGGACCGTGATGCCGCGCGGGCCCTGCTCGGCGTCGATGAGTTCCTGGAGATCTTCGTCGATACCCCGGTCGAGGAGTGCGAGCGGCGCGATCCGAAGGGCCTGTACCGGAAGGCGCGGGCCGGCGGGCTGCAGAACTTCACCGGCGTCACCGCGCCTTACGAGGCACCGATCGCACCCGACCTCACCCTGCCGACGCTGGCGGCGCCGGCGGAGACGCTGGCCGAGCGGGTGGTGGACGCGCTGCGTGAGCGCGGGTTCCTCGGCTACTCCGATCCCGCGATCTGAACAGACCGGTGGGTTCGCCCGCCGTGGGGTCCGGCGCCGCATGATCGGCCTGGATCCGCGCTGCGGATCCAGGCCGAGCCGCTACGGGCGCAGGCTCAGGCGGCGCGTCGGCGGACCAGGCCGAGACCGGCCAGGCCGACACCGAGAAGCATCAAGCCCGCCGGTTCCGGCGTGGTCACGGGAGCGGTGATGATGGCCTGCTCGACCACGATATTCCCCGTCGTATCGGTGACGACGAAGAACGGATCGTTGGGCAGGTTGGTGAAGGTCTGGATCACGCCGCCGGGCGGATTGCTGACGGTGTCGAGCAGGGTCAGCTTGGTGAGATCGAGGCTGCTGGTGCTGAAGCTGCCGCCGTAGATGTCGATGGTGCCGCCCTCGTTGGTCTGCACCGAGCCGATCGACAGGCTGGAGATCGAATAGCCTCCGGTCAGCGCGCGCTCATCGAGCAACAGGTAGCTGCCGTTCTTGATTTCCCATTGCGGGTCGGAACCGGTCGAATTGGTGCTGACGCCGAGTCCCGCCTCGCCGGAGGCGAAGCTGCCCGCCTTCTGCGTCACATAGGCGCCGGTTGCCGTGGTGCTGGTGGCGCAGCAATAGGCGTCGGCGCGAATGGTCTGGCCGCCTTGGGTAAAGCTCTGCGCGTTGGCCCCCAGGACGCCGGTGATGACGTTGGTCTGGCTGCCGGCGGTGATCGCGCCGAAATCGAACGTGATGCTGCCGGCCTGGGCCGGGCCTGCGGCAAGGAGCGTGAGGGCACCGAAGCCCGCCAGCGCTGCTGCCCCGATAATGCCGATCTGTCTGCGAGTCCGCTGCGTCGTCGCCATCATCCAACCCCCCAAAAGCACGCTGAGCGACCGGGGCTCACCAACTGAGCCCGCATCCGGCAGTGCGTGCTGGCGTGCGTGACTAAAATAATCTGATTTATCCATTTCTCAAAGGATTCTGCTTGAATGCGCAAATAATTCTTTCATTCGCGCGAAAGATGCAATCGAGGTCCGCGCCGCTTCTTTCGCATGCAGAGCCCGATAAGAGAGACGTGTGCAACCAAAATCATGCACGACCGCGCATGGTTAGACGGGCGCGCCGCGCGCGGTCTGGTAGTCGGCTCAGCTCAGCGGCGCGCAGACGGCGGCGAGCCATCCCTTCGTAGCGGGGTCGACTTGCGGGCCGACGGCGGCAAGCACGCGCGCGTGGTATGTATCCAGCCAAGCCCGCTCCGTGGCGTCGAGCAGCGCCGGGGCGAGGAGGCGCCGGTCGAACGGGGCCAGGGTCAGCGTCTCGAAGCCGAGGAATGGCCGGCTGGCATCCGGCATCTCCTCGCGGCGGACGAGGAGCAGGTTCTCCAACCGGATGCCATATCGGCCGGGAAGGTAGAAGCCCGGCTCATTGGACAGGATCATCCCCGGCGCCAGCGGCACCATGCGCGCCGCCCGCGAGATGCCGGCCGGCCCTTCATGGACGGAGAGGAAGCTGCCGACGCCGTGGCCGGTGCCGTGGTCGTAGTCGAGCCCCGCGCGCCACAGCGCGGCGCGGGCGAAGCCATCGATGTGCGGGCCGGCGATGCCCTCTGGAAAGACCAGCGCGGCGAGCGCGATGTGGCCTTTCAAGACGCGTGTGTAGCGCTCGCGCAGCGCCGCGTCGGGCGTGCCGGGGGCGATCCAGACGGTCCGGGTGACGTCGGTGGTGCCGTCCTCATATTGAGCGCCCGAATCGATCAGGAACACCTCGCCGGGCCGCAGCGCGCGGTTGCTCGTCGCGGTCGCCCGGTAATGAATGATCGCACCGTGCTCGCCGGCGCCGGCGATGGCGGGAAAACTCTCGCCGCGGAAGCCGGGCAGTTCGCGGCGAAAGCCGAGCAAACGGTCGGCGGTGGAAAGCTCCGTCGCGCCGGCCGCGCCGGTCTCGAGCCAGGCGAGGAGGCGGCAGACGGCGATGGCGTCGCGCCCATGCGCGGCCCGGGCGCCGGCCTGTTCGGCAGCGTTCTTGCACGCTTTCGGGAGCAGGCAGGGATCCGGTCCGGCAACGACCTCGGCGCCGGCTGCGCGCAGCCGCTGGGCGAACCAGGCCGGCGTGCCGGCGGGATCGACGCGCACCCTTCGGCCGGCCAGCGCGTCGAGCGCGGCGCCGAGCCGTTCCGGCGCTGCGACCGCGACGCTGTTGCCGAGCCAGGCACGCGTCCCCTCCGGCAGTTTCGCCGGATCGATGAAGAGATCGACGCGGCCATCGGCGTGGAGCAGCGCATCGGCGAGCGCAACCGGAGTATAGTCCAGATCTGCGCCGCGGATATTGAGCAGCCAAGCGATCGCGTGCGGGTCGCTGAGCACGGCCGCATCCTGGCCGGCCCGGGTGAGTTCGGCGGCGAGGAGGGCGCGCTTCTCGGCCGAGTCCTGGCCGGCATAGGCGAGCGGTTGCGGCAGCGCCGGCGCGGCCGGCGGCGGCGGCCGGTCGCTCCAGACGGCGTCGATCGGGTTCGCCGCGGCCACCAGGGTCACGCCCGATTCGGCGAAACGCGCCAGCGCCTCCTCGCTGATCAGCCGCGCATCATAGCCGATCCGCGCCCCGGCGGGGGCGTTGGCCTTGAGCCAGGCCGCAGGTGGCGTCTCGGTAATGTGGCAGCGTTCCCACAGCGCCACGTCGGCTTCCTGTTCGAGTTGCAGCGTGTAGCGCCCGTCGGTGAACACCGCCGCGCGGGTCGCCAGCACGATGGCGAGCCCGGCACTGCCAGTGAAACCGGTGAGCCAGGCCAGCCGCTCCGCGGCGGGGGGGACGTATTCGCCGAGATGCTCGTCCGCACGCGGCACGATGAACCCGTCCAGTCCCTCGGATCGGACCGCCGCACGCACCGAGTCGAGCCGCGTCATCGCCTCACCCCTCCTGCGGGTGCAGTTTATTGCATATCTCATGGCAGACGCATGCACTCTGCGCATGGCTGCCGCAGTGGCCTCGTACCTTTGGACCGGGCCTCGAAGGCCTACATTGCACTGCACAAGACAGTCTCAGCCGAGACCGCCGATGTGGCTGGCGCACCGGCATGGACGTGAAGGATAGAATACAATGGCAATCGGAATTGCTGAACGCGGTATTGATCTTAGCCTTGGTCGAGGCGATCGCCATGGCGATAGCGAGGGGCTGATCGGCGCGGTCGCACGCGGCGTTGGCGCCGTCGCGACCTGGTTTTCCGCCCGCCGCGAGCGCAGCGCGATGCGCCGGGAGCTGGTTGGGCTTTCGGACCGAGACCTGGCCGATATGGGGCTTTCGCGCTGCGACGTGCACTACGTGTTCGACAAGGATTTCGCGGTGTCCCGGGCGGCCGAGCGGGCGGCTCTCTGTGGCCGGTTCCGCCAGTCCGCAGGCTGAGTCCAGCCCAGCCGCGGGGCCGCTGGGCTCAGCGCCGGCCATCGGCCGCGTCCGTCAGCGGGCCATGGCGGCGGCGCAGCACCAGCGTCGTCCACTCGCCTTCGGCGAGAGTATACTGGAGCACCAAACCCTGGCGGCGGTGCGCCGCGAGAACCATCCGCGCCTGCCGGGCCAGCAGCCCGGCCAGGATCGCGGTGCCGCCGGGCGCGAGGTGGTGCGCCAGGTCGCGCGCCATGGCGCAGAG
>JAKAZO010000114.1 GCA_021815825.1 Pseudomonadota bacterium | reverse complement strand
ACCTGCGCTACACCGTGCCGGAACGGCTGGACCGCGCCGGCCGGGTGCTGCGCCCGCTCGACGAGGTCGCCGTGGCGGCGCTGGCAGCGCGGCTCGCAGCGGACGGCGTCGAGAGCCTGGCCATCGGCTTCCTGCACAGCTTCGTCAATCCGGCCCATGAGCAGCGGGCGCGGGCCATCCTCGCTCCCTTACTGCCGGGCGTGCCGATCTCGCTCTCCGCCGAGGTCTCGCCCGAGATGCGGGAGTGGGAGCGGTTCTCCACCGCCGCCGCCAATGCCTATATCCAGCCGCTCATGGCGCGCTATCTCGCCCTTCTGGCCGAGGAGCTGCGCGGCCTCGGGGTGAGCGCGCCGCTGTTCCTGATGCTTTCGGGCGGTGGCCTGACGAGCCTGGAGACGGCGCTGCGCTTCCCGGTGCGGCTGGTGGAGAGCGGGCCCGCCGGCGGTGCGATCTTCGCCGCCGATCTGGCCGGCGCCGCCGGGCTGGCGCGCGTGCTCTCCTTCGACATGGGCGGGACGACGGCGAAAATCTGCCTCATCGACGCGGCGCGCCCGAAGACCGCGCGCAGCTTCGAAGTGGCGCGAATCGGGCGCTTCAAGAAGGGGTCTGGCCTGCCGCTGCGCATTCCGGTGATCGAGATGGTCGAGATCGGCGCCGGCGGCGGCAGCCTTGCGCGGGTCGATGGGCTCGGCCGCATCGCCGTCGGCCCGGAGAGCGCCGGGGCGGATCCTGGCCCGGCCTGCTACGGCCGGGGCGGCGCGCGGCCGACGGTGACCGACGCCAATCTCGCGCTCGGGCGGTACGATCCGGACCGCTTCGCCGGTGGGCGCCTGGTCCTGGACACCGCGGCCGCCGAGCGCGCCCTGGCGCCGATCGGCTCGGCCCTCGGGCTCGATGCGGCGATGGCGGCGCTCGGCGTCGTCGAGATGGTGGATGAGACCATGGCCAACGCCGCGCGCGTCCATGCCGCGGAGAGCGGCGCGACGCTCGCCGGACGGACGCTGATCGCCTTTGGCGGCGGCGGGCCGGTGCATGCCTGCCGCCTCGCGGAGCGGCTGGGCATCGAGCGCATCCGCATCCCCGAAGGCGCCGGGGTCGGCAGCGCCATCGGCTTCCTGCGCGCGCCCGTCGCCTACGAGGTGGTGCGCAGCCTGTATCAGCGCCTCACCCGGTTCGACCCGGAAGCGGTGAATGCACTCTTCGCGGACATGGCGCGCGAGGCGGGCGACATCGTCGCCGCAGCGGCGCCGGGCGCGGCGGCGACCGAAAGCCGGATCGCCTACATGCGCTATGTCGGTCAGGGCCACGAAATCCCGGTGCCGCTGCCGGCGCGGGCACTGACAGCGGCGGATGCCGGCGTGATCCGCACCGCCTACGACGCACAATACGCCGCCTTCTACGACCGCCCCGTACCGGGCTCGGACATCGAGGTGCTGAGCTTCGCCCTCACCCTGGCCGTGCCGGCCCCGCCCGCCCCGCCCGCCCCGCCGGACGCGCCTGCCCTCGCGGTGGCCGCGCAGACCCGGCGCCTGGTGCGAGAGACCGAGAGCGGGCGGCTCCACGAATGGGCGGTGCACGAGCGCGCGGCATTGCCGCCGGGCGCGCATTTGTCCGGCCCGGCGATCATCACCGAGGCGGCGACCTCGACCCTCGTCGGCCCCGCCTGGCGGGCGCGGATCGGCGCGGCGGGCGCGATCGAACTGTGGCGGGAACGGCCATGACGGCCTCGGACGCGCTGACCCGGATCCGCTTGCAGGTGATGTGGACGCGGCTCATCGCCGTGGTCGAGGAGCAGGCGCAGACCATGATCCGGACCGCCTTCTCCACCACCGTGCGCGAGGCGGGGGACCTGTCGGCGGGGATTTTCGACCTCGAAGGGCGGATGCTGGCCCAGGCCGTCACCGGCACGCCCGGGCACGTGAACTCCATGTCCGAGAGCGTCGGCCATTTTCTCCGCCAGTACCCGGCCGACTGCATGCGGCCGGGTGATCACTTCATCACCAACGATCCCTGGATCGGCACCGGGCATCTGCATGACCTGACGGTCGTGACCCCCGCCTTCCATGACGGCCGGCTGGTCGCGCTGTTCGCCAACACGGCGCATGTCATCGATATCGGCGGGCTCGGCATGGGGCCGGAGGGACGCTCGGTCTTCGAGGAAGGGCTCACCATCCCGATTCTGCGCTGCTTCGAGGAAGGGCGGCGGAACGAGACGTTTTTCGCCTTCCTGCGCGCGGCCTCACGCCTGCCGGTGGAGCTGGAGGGCGATGTCTACTCGCTCTGCGCCTGCAACGAGGCCGGGGCGCGGCGCCTGGCCGAGATGCTGCGCGAATTCGCCATCGACAGCCTGGCGCCGCTGGCCGATTTCATTTTCGAGAACTCGCGCAGCGCGACGCTGGCGGCGATCGCTGCCCTTCCGCCTGGCCGCTTCGCCGCCGAGATCCGGGCCGACGGCTACGAGGCGCCGGTGACGCTGTGCGCGGCGATGACCATCGGCGCCGAGTCGATCGAGGTCGATTTTGCCGGCACCTCGCCGGTCTCGGCCCGGGGGATCAATGTCCCGCCGGCCTATTGCCGCGCCTATGCAAGCTTCGGCATCAAGGTGGTGGTGGCCCCCGAGGTACCCAACAACTGGGCCAGCCTGCAGCCGTTCCAGATGCGCATCCCGGAGGGCTGTATCCTCAACGCGCCGCGGCCATGGCCGGTCTCGCTGCGGCATGTGATCGGACAATTGCTGCCGGATCTGATGATGGGCTGTCTCTTCCAGGTGGTGCCGGAGCGGGTGGCGGCGGAGGGTTCCTCCTGCCTGTGGAACCCGCCGTTGCGGGGCGGTGGCGCGGTATCGGGCCCGGCCACGGGGAACAGGCGCGTGATCGAGGATTTCGAGGTCATCACGTTCAACTCGGGCGGAACGGGGGCGCGGGCGGAGCGCGACGGGCTGGATGCCACCGCCTTTCCCTCCGGCGTCCGGACCATGGCGGTGGAGGCGACGGAGAATGTCGGTCCCGTCCTGTTCTGGCGCAAGGAGTTCCGGCCCGACAGCGGCGGGGCCGGACGGACGCGCGGCGGCGTCGGGCAGGTGATGGAAATCGGCACGCTGGGCGATCTCGAATTCGCCTGCAACGCCGTATTCGACCGCGTGCAACACCCGCCGCTGGGCCGCGCCGGCGGGCTCGCGGGGGGCCCGGGTGTGGTGCGGACGCGCAACGGGCAGACCTTGCGGCCCAAAGGGTTCCAGATCATCGCCGACGGCGACCGGCTGGTGCTGGAACTGCCCGGCGGCGGCGGCATGGGCGACCCGCTGCAGCGCCCGCCGGCGCTGGTGGCGCGGGACGTGCGCGACGGTCTGGTCTCGCCCGAGGCGGCGGAGCGTCTCTACGCGGTGACGGTGACCGCGGCCGGAACGGTGGACGAGGCCGCCACGGCGCGGTTGCGGGCCGGCCGGCGCGGCGACCGAAGCGGGGGCGATTAAAGCAAAACATACTTCGCGTGGGCGGCAGGCTTGCGCTAGATGCTGGCGCACTGAAGCGCCCGCCGGCACGGCGGGCGCAGCCGCATGGTGCGCTCCGGGCACCGGCGGGTCGGGTCATACCAACGCCACGGCGCCCTGAGCAACGGCGCCGCGGCCGAGCGAGGCAGGTCAAACCGCATGTGGATCGTACAGATCGCGCTGAAACGGCCCTACACGTTCGTCGTCCTGGCGATCGTGATCCTGCTGTTCGGCAGCCTCGCGGCCGTCACGACGCCGATCGACATCTTCCCGACCATCGGCGTTCCGGTGGTCGCGGTGGTGTGGAGCTACAGCGGCATGGTGCCGCGCGATGTCTCCGGCCGCATCACCTACTTCTACGAGCGGACGCTGACGGCGACGGTCAACAACATTCTGCATATCGATTCCCAGTCGCTGAATTCATATTCGGTTCTGCGGATCTATTTCCAGAACGGCACCGACGTTTCGCTGGCCATGGCGCAGATCACCGCCGCCGCGGAAGTGGTGCTGAAATACATGCCGGCGGGTATGACGCCGCCGGCGGTGCTGCAGTTCAACGCCGCCACCGTTCCCGTTATCCAACTCGCCCTGTCGAGCAAGGTCATTCCGGAGGCCCGGCTCTTCGACTACGCGCAGAACTTCATTCGCCCGGCCCTCTCGACCGTGAACGGCGCCTCGGTGCCGACGCCCTTCGGCGGCAAGTTCCGCGAGGTGCAGGCGGACCTCAACCTGCAGGCGATGCAGCAGTTCGGCGTCTCGGCACAGGATGTGGTGCAGGCGATCCAGAACCAGAACCTCATCCTGCCGGCTGGCACACAGAAAATCGGCAAATTCGAATGGTATATAACCAGCAATTCCAGTCCAATCCTTCTCGACGATATCAATAATCTACCAGTCAAAACCGTCAACGGGACAGTCATATACCTGCGTGACATCGCCCATACTCATGACGGAAACCCGCCTCAATTGAACATCGTGCGGGTGAACGGCGCGCGTGCGGTGCTGATGCCGGTGGAAAAGATCGGCAACGTCTCGACACTCGCCGTGATCAGCGGGACCAAGGAGCGAATACCCTTGATCTCGGCGGCGATGCCGGCCGGACTGGAGATCGACGCGGTCGGTGACCAATCGATCTTCGTGCAGGCCGCGATCGAGGGCGTGGTGCATGAGGCGCTCATCGCCGCGGCGCTGACGGCATTGATGATCCTGCTCTTCCTTGGCAGCTGGCGATCGACGGTGATCATCGCGCTGTCGATTCCCCTCTCCGTGCTCTCGTCGATCATCACGCTCTCGGCGATCGGGGAGACGATCAATACCATGACCCTCGGCGGACTTGCGCTCGCCGTCGGCATGCTGGTGGACGAGGCCACCGTCACCATCGAAAACATCAACTACCATCTCGAGATGGGCAAGGACATCGAGACCGCCATCCTCGACGGCGCCCAGCAGATCGTCGTCCCGGCGCTGCTCTCGCTGCTCAGCATCTCGATCGTCTTCGTGCCGATGTTCATGCTCGGCGGCATCGCCGGCTACCTGTTCCGCCCGCTGGCCGAGGCGGTGGTGTTCGCCATGACCGCCTCGTTCATCCTCTCGCGCACGCTGGTGCCGACGATGGCGAACTACCTGCTCAAGAGCGAGAGCGGCAAGCACGGCCACGCCGCGCATGGCGAGCACGGCGCCGGTCACGCCGCGGTGCGCTCGCGCAACCCCCTGGTTCGCTTCCAGCACGGGTTCGAGCGCGGCTTCGCGCACATGCGTGACAAGTATCGCGGCCACCTCTCCAGGGCGGTGCATCACCGGGGACGCTTCATCCCCATCTTTATGGCCGGCACCGTGGCCTCGCTGGCGCTGGTGCCCTTCCTCGGGCGGAACTTCTTTCCCTATGTCGATGCCGGCGTGATGCTCATGCATGTCCGGGCGCAGACCGGAACGCGCGTCGAGGAGACGGCGCGTCTCGCCGAGCAGATCGAGACCGCGATGCGCGACAAGCTGATGCCGCCTGGCGAGATCGTCTCCTTCGTCGACAATATCGGCATGCCGCTCAGCGGCATCTCGCTGGCCTATCAGAACACGGGGTCGATCGGTCCGCAGGACATGGACATCCTGATCACCCTGAAGCCGGACCACAAGCCGACGCCGGCCTACACGCGCATGCTGCGCACCCGCCTGCCGCGACTCTTTCCCGGCGTCACGTTCTCGTTTCTTCCTGCCGACATCGTCAGCCAGATCCTGAATTTCGGCTCCCCGGCGCCGATCGACATCAAGGTCGTCAGCCCGCATCTGGATGAGGCCCGCGTCTATGCCGAGACCGTGGCCAACAAGCTGCGCCACGTCCCCGGCGCGGTGGACGTGCGCGTGCAGCAACCGGGCAATTATCCGACCGTCCAGGTGGACGTGGACCGCACCCTCGGCGGCCTGGTCGGGCTGACGCAGAGCGACGTCGCTTTCAGCCTGCTCGCCGACCTCTACGGCAGCTTCCAGTTCGCCCCGAACTTCTGGCTCAACTACGGCAACGGGGTGGAATACCAGGTCGCCGCGCAGGTGCCGCAATACCGGCTGCAGACCATGTCCGATCTTGCCAACCTGCCCATCACCGGCCAGGCCAAGCCGCAGATTCTCGGTGCGCTCAGCAAGTTCAAGTTCGGCGCATCGGACGCCGTGGTCTCGCACTTCGACGTGCAGCCGGAGGTGGACGTTCTGGTCGCGGTGCAGGACCGTGATCTCGGCGCCGTCGCCAGTGACGTGCATCGCGTGCTCGCGGCAACCAAGAGCGAGGTGCCGCGCGGCGGGCAGATCCTGCTCCGCGGCCAGGTCATCACCATGGAGGAAGCCTATAGCCAGCTCGGCTTCGGCCTGATCGGCTCGATCGTGCTCATCTACCTTCTGCTCGTGGTGAACTTCCAGTCCTGGCTGGACCCGTTCATCATCATCACGGCCCTGCCTGCGGCGCTGGCCGGGATCGTCTGGATCCTGTTTACGACCCACACCACGCTCTCGGTGCCGGCGCTGACCGGAGCGATCATGTGCATGGGCGTCGCCACCGCGAACAGTATTCTGGTCGTATCCTTCGCGCGCGAACGCTTGATGGATGGGGTGGATGCGATCACCGCCGCCATCGATGCCGGGTTCACCCGATTGCGTCCGGTGCTGATGACGGCGTCCGCGATGATCATCGGCATGGTACCGATGTCGCTCGGCCTCGGCTCCGGCGGCGAGCAGAACGCGCCGCTCGGACGCGCGGTGATCGGCGGGCTGCTCTTCGCCACACTTTCGACCTTGTTCTTCGTCCCCGCGGTGTTCAGCGTCATGCACCGCAAGGCCAATACCGGCCACGAACGCATCGGGTAACGGGATCATGCGCTGCGACCTCATCATCCGCGACGCCACACTGTTCGACGGCAGCGGCGGGCGTGAAATCCGCGCCGATGTCGGCGTGACCGGGGACCGCATC
>JAKAZO010000033.1 GCA_021815825.1 Pseudomonadota bacterium | reverse complement strand
CGGGTAAGCAAAAAGCGGCCCCGAAGGACCGCCCTAACTTACTGATTTACTTGAGGAAATCTGGAGCGGGCGAAGGGATTCGAACCCTCGACCCCAACCTTGGCAAGGTTGTGCTCTACCCCTGAGCTACGCCCGCTCACCAGCGGGTCGCGTTTTAGAGGGGCTTCCCGCGTGACGCAAGTCCGTGCGTTGGCCGATCAGCCGCAAGGGGATGCCTGGCAGGGTCATGGTCACGGGCGGCGGCGGGCGACCTGTGGGGGAAGAGCTCTGGCGTCAGGCACGTCCGTCGGGCTGGCGGGGACGCTTCAGGGTCCCGCCCGCGGAATTGCCATCGGCGCCGGCCGCCGGCACCATGCGGGCGCCTTCCGTCTATGCAGGAGACGCGTTTGCCGCCGCATGTCGAATTCATCGGCGTCGAGAAGACGTATGACGGCCGCACCTTGGTGGTCCGGAACCTCGATCTCGCCATCGCGCGCGGCGAGTTCCTCACCCTGCTCGGTCCGTCCGGGTCGGGCAAGACCACCTCGCTCACCATGCTCGCCGGATTCGAGACGCCGACGCGGGGCGAGATTCGCCTCGAGGGCCGCTCGCTGCTCCGCGCGCCGCCGCACAAGCGCAATATCGGCATGGTGTTCCAGAACTACGCCCTGTTCCCGCACATGACGGTGGCCGAGAACGTTGCCTTCCCGCTCAGCGTGCGCCGCGTGGCGCGGGGCGAAATCGGGCCGCGCGTGCGGCGCGCACTCGAAATGGTTCGCCTCGAAGGGCTGGGCGAGCGCCATCCGGCGCAGCTTTCGGGCGGCCAGCAGCAGCGGGTCGCCCTCGCCCGGGCGCTGGTCTTCTCCCCCGCCCTGGTCCTAATGGACGAGCCGCTCGGCGCACTGGACAAGCAGTTGCGCGAGCATATGCAATTCGAGATCAAGGCGATCCACCGCCAGCTCGGCGTCACCGTCGTCTATGTCACCCACGACCAGGGCGAGGCGTTGACCATGTCGGACCGCATCGCGGTGTTCAGCCAGGGCGCCATCCAGCAGATCGGCACCCCGACCGAACTCTATGACGCGCCCGCCTCCGCCTTCGTCGCCCAGTTCATCGGCGAGAACAACCGCCTCGCCGGCGTGGTCGCGGCGATCGAGGGGCGGCGTTGCCGGGTGCGCCTCGCCGACGGCAGCACGATCAGCGCCACGCTCGGGCTCGATCTGCCGCGCGGGGCCGGCTGTACATTATCGATCCGCCCGGAGCGGCTGCATCTCGGTCTGGCGGCCGAGAACCGGCTGGCCGCGCGGTTGGCCGACGTCACCTTTCATGGCGACCACGTCCGCCTGCGCGTGCTTCTCGCCGACGCCACCGAACTCGTCGTCAAGCTTGGCCCCCGGGCGGCACCTCATCCGCTGACCCCGGGGCAAACGGTCGAGCTCGGCTTCGAGGCGCGCGATTGCCGCGCCCTCGACGTGCCGGGAGCGGCCGCGATTGACAGCCTGCATCCCCCGGCCCTGCAATAGGGCATGGCTTTCCAGGGAAGGATGACGTCATGAGGTATCTGGGTCTGTTCGCCGCGGCCTTCACCGCTCTCGCCCTCGCCCCCGGCGCGCGCGCCGAGGAATTGACCGTAGTCTCCTGGGGCGGCGCCTATCAGAAGGCTCAAACCGAGATCTATTTCGAGCCTTTCGTCAAGGCGACGGGGGTGAAGCTGGTGCAGGATTCCTGGGATGGCGGCATCGGCATCCTGCGCAGCAAGGTCGAGGCTGGCAGTCCGGCCTGGGACGTGGTCCAGGTCGAATCGGAGGAGCTGCAGGTCGGCTGTGAGGAAGGTGTCTTCGAGAAGCTCGACTGGGCCCGGATCGGCGGCAAGGACGCCTATCTGCCGTCGGCCGTGAGCCCGTGCGGGGTCGGCGCGATCCTCTACAACTTCGTCCTCGCCTACGACGCCGACAAGATCAACGACGGGCCGAAGACCTGGGCCGATTTCTTCAATACGGCGAAATGGCCGGGCAAGCGCGCATTGCGCAAGGGACCCAAGACCAACCTCGAGATCGCGCTGATGGCCGACGGCGTGCCGGCGAGCCAGGTCTACAAGACCCTCGCCACCCCGGCCGGTGTCGATCGCGCCTTCGCCGCGCTCGATCGCATCAAGCCACAGCTGGTCTGGTGGGAGGCCGGCGCCCAGCCGCCGCAGTTGCTCGCCTCCGGCGAGGTGGCCATGGCCTCGGCCTATAACGGCCGCATCGCGGCCGCCAACAAGGCCAATCAGCGCCACTTCCAGATGGTCTGGACCGGCAGCCTCTACACGCTGGATTCGTGGGTCATTCTCAAGGGCAGCAAGAATACCGATGCCGCCTACAAATTCCTCGCCTTCGCCGGCGAGGCGCAAAACCAGGCCAAGCTGCCGCCGCTGATCCCCTACGGCGTCACCAGCAAGCAGGCCGGCAGCCTGATCCCCGCGGCGCTGCTGCAGGAATTGCCGACCTCGCCGCAGCATCTCGATGAGTCGCTGCATATCGACGATGCGTTCTGGACCGAGAACATCGACCGGCTGAATCAGCGCTTCAACGCCTGGGTCGGGAAATAGCGCTTGCGCCGGCACGGGCGCGGCGCATGGCAGCGGATGCAACGACGGCGCTGCGTCGGCGCCTCATGCGCGCCGAGCGCCGCGCTCGGTGGCGCGCATTCGCTCTCGTCGCGCCGCTGCTTGGCTTTCTCGCGTTCACCTTCGCCGTGCCCCTCGCCTCCATGCTGTGGCGCGCAGTGGCGGACCCGGAGCTCGGCGCCGCGCTGCCGCGCACCGCGGCGTTGCTGCGCGCATGGAACGGCGCCGGAATGCCGAGCGATACCGTGTTCGCCGCCGCCACCGAGGAACTCGCACGTGCCGCGCAGGACAAGGCCGCCGGCCTGCTCGCCAAGCGGCTGAACTACGAGGAGCCCGGCTACCGCACGCTGATCCTCAAGACGGCCAACCGTCTCTCGCCCCCCTTCGCGCAGGGGCCGCGCGCGGCGATGGAGGCGATCGATCCGCGCTGGGGCGAGCGCGCGATCTGGCTGGCCATGCGCCGTGCCGCCGCCCCGGTCACCGGATTCTACCTCCTCGCCGCGCTCGATCTGCAACAGGGTGAGCAGGGCGTCGTCGCAGTGCCCGCGGAGCGGGCCATCTTCCGCATCGTGCTCGGGCGCACGCTCGGCATCGCCGCGGCCACCACGGCCGCGTGCCTGGCGCTGGGCTTCCCGGTGGCGCTGCTGCTGGCGCGCGCGCCGCCACGCCGGGCGGGACTGCTGATGCTGCTGGTGCTGCTGCCCTTCTGGACCCCGCTGCTGGTGCGCATCGCAGCCTGGATCGTGCTGTTGCAGGAGCACGGCGTGATCAATGACACGCTGACCGGGCTCGGCCTCACGGGCCAGCCGCTGCCCCTGCTCTACTCCCGCAGCGCCGTACTCATCGCCATGACGCACGTGCTGCTGCCCTACATGATCCTGCCGCTGTACAGCGTGATGCGGTCGATCCCGCCGGTCTATCTGCGCGCCGCCGCCTCGCTCGGCGCGCCGCCCTTCGCGGCGTTCCGCCGCGTCTTCCTGCCGCAATGCCTGCCCGGCATCGCCGCCGGGTCGCTGCTCGTGTTCATCCTGGCGATCGGTTACTACATCACCCCGGCCCTGGTCGGCGGCGCGGCGGATCAGATGATCTCCTCGCAGATCGCCTTCTACACCATCGGCACCGCGAACTGGGGCATGGCGGCGGCGCTCAGCGCGGTGCTGCTGGCGGCGACGCTGATCCTCTATGCTGCCTATGCGCGCCTGGCGGGCATAGGCGTGCTGCGGCTCGGATGACCCGTCCGGCCGAACCGCTCTCGGCGCGCCTGGCGCGGCGGGTCAATACCGTTATCGCCATCCTGACGCTGGTCTTCCTCGCCGCTCCGGTGCTGGCGATCGTGCCGCTGTCCTTCTCCGCTGGCAGCTTCCTCACCTACCCGCTCCCCGGCCTCTCCCTGCGCTGGTATTCGGACTTCCTGTCGAGCCCGCTCTGGACCCGCGCGCTCGGCACCTCGCTCCTGCTCGGCGCGGGGACGACGCTGGCGGCGACGACGCTCGGCACGCTTGCCGCGCTCGGGCTGGCCAATAGCCGGCTGCGGCTGCGCGGGGTGCTGATGGCGCTGATCGTCTCGCCGATGATCGTGCCGGTCGTCGTCCTCGCGGTCGGGATGACCTTCGTGTTCTCCGCCGCCGGGCTGACCAACAGCCTGCTCGGCTTGCTGCTGGCGCATACCACGCTGGCGGTGCCGTTCGTCGTCATCACGGTCACCGCGACGCTCTCCGGGTTCGACCCGGGGCTGCTGCGGGCCGCCGCATCTCTCGGCGCGCCGCCGCTTGCCGCCTTTCGTCGCGTCGTGCTGCCGCTGATCGCCCCTGGCCTGCTGTCCGGCGCGGTGTTCGCGTTCGCAACGTCGTTCGACGAGGTGGTGCTGGCGCTGTTCCTCTCCGGCCCGGCGCAGATGACCCTGCCTAAACAGATGTTCCTCTCGCTGCGCGAGACGATCAGCCCGACCCTGCTGGCCGCGGCGGTGCTGATGACACTGGTCTCGACCTCATTGCTGCTGGCGATCGAATTGCTGCGCCGGCGCAGTGCGCGGCTGCGCGGAGGCGAGCGTTAGAAGCTTGGTCCGAGCTGAGGGGCTGGTCAGGCCGGAGGCTGATCCACGGTCCGAACGTCACGCCGCAGCGGCTGGCGCGAGCCGTCCGCCGCGCAGCAGCAGCGGATGGGCGGATGCGGGGGGCACGGCAATGGACCGCACCCGCTCCAGCCCCTCGCCGTTCGCCATCAGCAGGGCGAGGCGGATGAGCAGGTCATGTGTGACCACGGCGACCTCGCCGCCGCCGGTCCGTGCGGGCAGGTCGGCCAGGGCCGCCTCGAGCCGGGCGCGGGCCTCGGCCAGGGTTTCCCCGGCCGGCGGGCGCGCGGTCGCGGGTGTCCGTTTCCAGCTGCGCAGTTCGTCCGGGAATCGCGCCTTGACCTCCGCCTGGGTCAGCCCCTCCCAGTCTCCATAGGCGATCTCGACCAGCCGCTCGTCGATGCGGAGCGCGGCGCCGGTCGCCGCGGCGATCGGCCGGGCGGTCGCCAGCGCGCGGCAGAGCGGGCTCGAGATGATGAGACCGATCGGCCGCCCGGCAAGCGCTGTGGCGAGCCGGGCCGCCTCAAGGCAGCCGGCAGCCGAGAGCGGCGGATCGCGGCGGCCCTGATAGCGCCCCTCGGCGGTCCACTCCGTTGCCGCATGACGCACCAATAACAGGCGCCGCGGGGCCGACGGGGGAGCGGCGCCCTCCATGCCATCCATGGCTACTCGGCCGCCACCGGTGTCCGCTCCTGCGCCTGCAGCAGCCGGGCATAGAGCCCGCCCTCGCGCAGCAGCGACGAATGGGTCCCGCGCTGCACGATCCGGCCGCGCTCGAGCACGAGGATCTGGTCCGCATCGCGGATGGTGGCGAGACGGTGCGCGATCACCAGGGTCGAGCGCGTCGCCGTCAGGCGCGCCAGCGCCGCCGCGACGCCCTGCTCGGTGGCCGCATCCAGGCTGCTGCTCGGCTCGTCGAGGATCACCACCCTCGCCTCCGCCAGCGTGATCCGGGCGATGGCGATGCATTGGCGCTGCCCGCCCGAGAGCGTGGCGCCCCGTTCGGCGACCGGCTGGTCGTAGCCGGCGGGCAGCGCCCGGATGATCGGGTCCACCCCGGCGGCCACGGCGGCGCGGATGGCGTCGGCCCGATCGGCGCCGGGACGGCCATAGGCGATGTTCTCCCATACCGTGCCGTGCAGCAACGGCGCGTCCTGCAGCATCAGCGCGACGTGACTGCGCAGGAAGCCGAGGGGCAGGCCGCGGAGATCCTGCCCGTCCAGCAGCACCGCGCCGGCATCGGGGTCGGCGAAGCGAACGGCGAGCGCAGCGATGGTGCTCTTGCCCGCCCCGCTCGGGCCCACCAGCGCCACTTTCCGCCCCGGTTCCAGCGCGAACGAGAGGTCCTCCAGCGTCGGCGCCCCGGCAGCGTAGCCGAACCGGACGCCGCGGAACTCCAGATGGCCGATGCAGCGCTCCGGCGCCGTGGCATCCGGCGCGTCGGCGATGGCGGCGTGCTCGGCGAACAGTTCGCGGATCCGCTCGAGCGCCACGCTCGCCCGGCCGAGCACCGGCGCCGCCTTGGCGATCTGGCGCGCCGGCGTGACCATGCCGCGCAGATAGGCGAGGAAAAGCATCAGATCGCCCGGTGTGAGTGTGCCGGCGATCACGCGCCGCGTGCCGTACCAGGCCACCGTCGCGGCGCCGAGCCCGATCAGCAGGTTGATCAGCGGCGCGAACTGCGACTGGGTGTGGCTCGTCACCATGCCCGAGCGCAGGCTATGCGCGGCACGGCGGACGAAGCGGCCGAGCTCGTGTGGCTCGCGCGCGCAGGCCTGCACCAGCGGCAGCACGGCCAGCACTTCCTGCGCCATCGCCCAGAGCTCACCATCCTGCATGCGCAGACTGCGCAACTGATGGCGCAGCCGCAGCGACCAATGCCGGCTGACGAAGATGAGCGGCGGGAGAATGGCCGTGGCCAGCAGCGCGTAGCGCCAGTCCACCACCAGCATGGTGGCGACGATGCCGAGGAGCGTGAGCATATGCGGCAGCAGCGCCGTACCCACCACAGTGACCAGATCCTTCATCCGGCCAACATCCTCGCTCAGTCGCGACATCAGTTCGCCGCCGCGGCGCGCCCGGTGAAAGGCGGGCGGGAGCCGGGCGAGGTGGCCGAACAGGTCCTGGCGAACCGAGAAGACCACGCGCTGTCCGGCTTCCAGGAACAGCCGGTTGCCGAGATAATCGAGCAGCGAGTCGGCCAGAGCGAGCGCCAGCATCACCGCGCTGAGCAGGTTCAGCAGCAGGAACCGATCGGACGGCGCCCAGCCCAACAGATGCGCCAGCCAATGCGGCGGCGACTTCCCGAACATCACGACATTGACGAGATATTTCAGCGGCCAGGGCAGCAGCACGAGCACGCTGGCCCGGGCCGCCATGGCCAGGCTGCCGAGCAGGATCCGCCGCCGTTCAACGCCGAGGTAGCGGCGAAGGCGCCAGGGCATGGCACTCATCCGAGCACCTCGCATGCCGGCGCCCGGGCGGCACGGTCGAGCACGCGGCTCACCACCGCGGTCCAGTCCCAGGCCGCCCGCGCCTGCGAGGCCGCTTGCCCGCCGAGCTGGCGGCAGAGTCCAGGCTCGTCGAGGAGCCGCCGGATCGCGGTGACGCAGGCGGAGAGGTCGTCGGGCGGATAGAGCAGCCCGGTGACACCGTCGGCCAGCAGGGACTCGATCTGGCCGATGCGCGGCGCCACCACCGGCCGCCCGGCGGACAGCGATTCCACGATCTTCAGGGGCGAGAAATAGAACCCGTCCTGGGCTGGATAGGGCGCCACCGTCAGGTCCATCGCCGCCAGATGCGCCGGGATCGCGGCGTGTGGCACCGCGCCGGTGAACACCGCCGCTTCGCCCTGGCCGAGCGAGGCAGCCAGCGCCTGCGCCTCGGCCAGCTTCGGCCCCGCGCCGACCGCCAGCAGCCGCACCCGCGGTATCGCCTGGCGCAGCCGGCCCAGCGCCTCGATCAGGAAGCCGACGCCGTGCCACGCCTTGAAACTGCCAACGAAGCCGATCACTGGATCATCGCCCAGCCCCCAGCGCTGGCGGACCTCGGCGGCGCCCAACGGGTCGGCCCGGAACAAGCCCGTGTCGACACCGTTCGGCGTGACCAGCACGCGGGCATCCGGCACCCCGGCGGCCAGCAGGTGCGCGCGCACGTCGTCCGAAACCGGGACGGCGAGATCCGCTCCCCGCCACGAGCGCGCCTCGCGCTCGGCGGCGAGGTCGCGCAGGGCGAGGCCACGGTATCGTGCCTGCTCCTCCGCCAGCGGCGCGTTCACCTCGAGCACGCGCGGCACACCGCAGGCCGCGGCGATGGCGATGCCGGCCAGATGGAACAGAGCGTGCCGTTCATAGACGAGATCCGGCCGCACCCCTTCCAGCGCCAATGCGGCGAGCGCCCGCGCCACCAGCGCGCGATCATGCGCCAGCACGGTCAGCTCGCGCCGATACAGTGGCTCGGCCAGTGTGGCGGCGGGCAGGCCGAGGCGCTCGCCCTCCGCGAGGAGCGCCGCCTCGTCGATCGCCGGCGGAAGCTCGATCAGCCGCCCAGGCGGCGGCGCATTGCCCTCCCCGGCGCGCGAGCAGACCAGCGTCACGTCGTGGCCGAGCCGCGCCAGCGCCGTCACGACCGAGCGCACATGCACCGAGGCCCCCTTGTCGCCAAGGACCGGAATGCCGCGATCGAGATTGAGGTAGACGATCCGCATCGGCGTCACGCCGCCGCCGGCTCGGCGTCGGCGTCGGCGAGCGAGGGCGTGACCGCCTCGCAGACGAGGGAGCCGACGAGCCCCCGCAGCGCCCGCGTGTTCTGCCAGCAATCGAAGCAGCCATCGAGCCGGCTGCGCGCGGCGGCGGCCAGCCGCTGGCCGAGCATCGGCTCGATGAGCAGACGCGCCATCGCCGCGGCCAGCGCCGCGGGGTCGTTCGGCGGCACCAGGAGCCCGGTGCGCTCGTGCTCGACCAGTTCGGGGACGCCCGAGACCGCGGTGGAAACCACGGGCACGCCCGTCGCCATCGCCTCGACGATGACATTGGGAATCCCGTCGCGATCGCCATCGTCGGTGATGCGCGGCGCGAGCGCGAACAGGTCCGCCTGGGCGAACAGCCCGATCAGATTGTCGTGGGTCATCGCCCCTTCGAGCGTGACGACGCCATCGAGGCCACGGGCGGCGATGTCGGCAGCGAGCGTCTCGCGCAGCGGCCCGGCGCCGACGATGCGGCAGCGGAACCGCTGCCCCTGGGCCGCCAGAATGGCACAGGCGGCGATCAGATCATCGAGCCCCTTCTTCGCCACCAGCCTGGCCACACACAGGATCTGCGCCTCCGCGCCGAGCGCCAGGAAGCTGTAGCGCGGCACGCGATAGCGGAACCGCGATAGATCGATGCCGTGATAGATGAGGTTCACCTTGCGGTGCGACTCCGCCGGCAGCACCTGGCGCAGATACTCCACATTGTGATGCGTGCAGGTGACCACGAACGCGGCGGCGTTCACGCGCTTGCGTATGACTTTTGCCGGCGTCAGGTACAGATCCTTGGCGTGGGTCGTGAAGCTGAACGGCCGTCCCGACATGACCGAGGCGAATCGCGCCACCGCCGCCGGCGCATTGGCGAAATGGGCGTGGATGTGGGTGATGCCGCGCTCGCGGCAAAGCGTGGCCAGGAACCCGGCCCGCAGGAACTGCTTCCACACCGAGAGCGGGTTCGGCGACTGCACCGACCAGAGCGCGGCGCGGCCGACCGCGCCGGCATAGCGCAGCGGCGCCGCCGCCAGACTCGCCGCGTGGGCCCGCGCCAGCACCGCCAGCTTCCGGCCCAGGGTGAGCGGCAGATGGTGCACCGGCGCCGCGACCCGCGACACCATGGGATGGTGCGGCGGCGGCTCCGGCGGCAGCAGCGAATAGATTTCGAGCCGCTCGCCGAGTTCCTCCATGGCGCAGATCTCGTTGAGGATGAAGGTCTCGCTGAGCCGCGGGTAGCGCTTCATGACATAGGCGACGCGCCGGCCATGCGCCGGCGTCGGCGCCGCTTGCACCGGGGCTGGCGCCGCCGGCACCGGCGCGGGGCTCCGCGTGGCCGCGAGGTCGGCGATCGCCGCGGCGGCGCGGCGCGCGCCATCGAGATCGATCACGCCGGCGCGCCGTGCCGGTGGCGCCCGCTCCGCCAGCACGACCGGCAACATGGCGGCGAGCCGCGCCGCCAGGTCCGCCCCCTCCTCGGCCACCCGCACCAGGCCGAGCCGCTCCAGCAGGCGCGCCCGCAACAACTGCTCCACCCGCGGCGCCGCGCGCGGCACGATGATGGCCGGCTTGTTCGCCGCCAGAATCTCCGAAACCGTGTTGTAGCCACCCATCCCCACCACCAGATCGGCCCGCGCCACGCTGTGCACGAGATCGGTCGTGAAGGGCAGGAGCCCGACATCCGGCCGCGCCGCCGCCAGGTGCCTCAGCGCCTCCACCTGTTCATGCGGCATCAGCGGGCCGGGCACGAGCAGCGAGGCGGTGGCGTGCACCGGCAGCGACGCCAGAGCATTCAAATACGCCAGCATCATGCCGTAGCCGTCGCCACCACCGCCGGCGGTCACCAGCACCCGCTTGCCGGGCGCGGCCTCCAGGCCCGGCCACGGAGCGTCGACCCGCGCCGCGGCAGGGCGGCCGACATAGCCGACGTAGCGCAGCTTCGCGGCGACGGTGGACGGCAGACGATAGCTCGCGGCGAGATCGAACAGGTCCCGGCTGCCATAGACCATGATCTGGTCGTAGGCGTGTTCCAGCAGCTCGTAGGTCTCCTCCTCCTGCCACAGGCGGCAGACCACTTCCGGCGCGTCGATGATGTCGCGCAGCCCGAGCACGACCCGCGTATCCGGCATTTCCTGGCGCACCGCCGCCAGCATCGGCAGGAGTTCGTTCTTCATGCCGGCGGGGGCATGATCGATCACGATCACGTCCGGGCGCTCGCGCATCACGGCATTGAGGATGAGCGCCTCGCGATAGCCCTTGACCAGCCCGAACGGATGCACGCCGCCGCGCGCGACGTAGCGCTCGGCCCCGACTTTCACCACCGGCGGCAGCGGCTGCACCCAGAGGCCCGCGGGCAGATCCCACCGGCGGATCACCGGCGAACCGCTGAGCAGCCACACCTCGCAGCCATCATCGGAGGCCAGCAACTGCTCGGCGATGGCGAGATTGCGGCGCAGATGGCCGAGCCCGAACGTGTCGTGCGAATAGAGAAACACCCGCGAGCGGGCAGCGGCGCGCGGCCCCGCCGGTCCGGCCCGGAATGGCTCGGAGCTGAATTCGAAACTGCCGTCGGGCATGATAACTTCCTTTCCGCTCCGCTGGTTCGGTCGGAACGACATCCCGCTCAAGACCTGGCGCGGTGCGGATGCCGCCTCGCCCGATCCGGGTCGCCGCAGGGCGGCGACACCTGTTCCGATCCCTCACAGTCATAGGGGCCGAAGCTGACGCAAGCCTGACAACGCTGAACGGGCTGGCCTCGTTTCGCGCGCGGCGACCCGGCAGCCGATCCCTGGACGCCTCGTCCGCGCCGCAGGCATAGTCCGCCCATGCACCCAACCGACAGCGAAGCGCCCGTTTCGCCGACCGAGGCGGCTTCGGACCTGCGTCCCGGCGAGGTCCCGGTCGCCCTGCCGGCGCAGACCGATGCCGCGCTCTATTTCATCGGCGTCATCCACACGCCCTGGGCGCAGCGGGAGGAATGCCCGCACCGCGGCCGGCGCGACGGGCCGATCTGCACCATCGTCGTCGACCCGCGCTGGGCCGAGGCGCTGACCGGCCTGGAGCAGCACCCTCGCCTGCAGGTGCTGTACTGGATGCACCTCTCGCGCCGCGACCTCGTGCTGCAGCGGCCGCGGCGCAACGGCCTGCTGATCGGCACCTTCGCACTGCGCTCTCCGGTCCGGCCCAACCCGATCGCGTCATCGGTGGTCGATCTCGTCGGCATCGACGGCACCACGCTCAGCGTGCGCGGCCTGGACTGCGTCGACGGCACCCGGCTGATCGACCTCCGCCCGGAGCACGCCACGCCCGGCACCTGAGCGCCCGTGCCGCGGTCGCGCCCCCTCTGGCCAAGCGGGGGCCCGGTTTCTATGGTGCGGCGCCGCTTTTCGGGATCGCTTGCATGCTCACCTCGTTCCGCGCCTACCTGAACACCTGGATCGTCCGCGCCCTGTTCATGGTGCTGGTCGCCGCCTTCGCGCTCTGGGGCGTGGCGGACATGGTCCGTCTGGTCAGCGTGGACACGACCGTTGCGACCGCGGCCGGGCAGAAGCTCGAAATTCCGGTGGTGCAGCAGGCCTACCAGCAGCAGTTGGCACAATATCAGCGCAATGCCGGCGCCAACGCCGAACCCACGGCCGAGATCCGCACCGCGCTCGCCCGCCGCGCCGTCGAACAGCTGATCACCGAGAGCGCGGTCGCGGCGCAGATCACCGGCTTCGGCCTGGTCGTGCCCGACGACGCGCTGCGCGCTGCGGTGCTGGACCTTCCGGGACTGCGCCGCAAGGATGGCGGACTGGACCGGATCGCGCTCGAGCGGATGCTGCAGAATGCCGGGCTCTCGGAGGCACGGTTCCTCGGCCTGCTGCGCAGCGACCTCGCGCAGCGCCAGCTCCTCGCCGCGGTGCGTGCCGGCGCGGTGGCGCCGGAGAGCATGGTCCAGGCCTTCTTCGATTTCCGCGGCGAGACACGCACCGCCGACGCCGTCAGCTTCCCCCTCGCCAGCGCGCCGGCACCGGCGGCGCCGCAGACGGCGAGCCTGGAACGATTCTGGGCCAACCATCCCGACCTGTTCAGCACCCCCGAGCTGCGCCGCATCAAGGCCGTCGTCCTCGCCCCGGAGACCATCGCCAAGACCGTCCAGGTCTCCGACGAGGAGCTCGCCGCCGCCTACGACCAGCGCCGGGCCGAGTTCGACGTGCCCGAGAAGCGCTCGGCCGACGTGCTGCTGGCGCAGGACGAGGCCAAGGCCAAGACGCTGGCGGAACAGTGGCGCGGCGGCGCGGACTGGGCCGCAATGGAGAAGGCCGCGCGGGGGCCGGGCGGCAATGCGATCACCCTCACCGACACCACGGCGGCGGAAGTCCCCATCCCGCCGCTCGCCGAGGCGCTGTTCGCCGCCAAGCCCGACGAGGTCTCCGGCCCGGTCAAGACCGATATCGGCTACTACGTTTTCAAGGTCGGCAAGATCACCCAGGGCGCCAAGCGCAGCCTGGAGCAGGTGAAGGACGAGCTGCGCCGCAGCGTCGCGCTGCAGAAAGCCTCCGATGCCATCTACGACCGCGCCAACAAGATCGAGGACCAGCTCGCCGGCGGCGCCAAGCTCGACGAACTGCCCGGCGATGTCGGCCTGGCCGCGGTCAGCGGCACGCTGGATGCCAAGGGCGACACGGCGTCCGGCACGCCGGCGCCGATCCCCGGTCCGGCGGAGCTGCGCGCCGCGTTGATCGCCGCCGCCTTCCAGACCAAGCCCGGCCAGCCGCCGCACCTGACCGAGGTTCCCGCCCCCGCCGAGGGCAAGACCCAGCCGCAGGCCTCGTCCTACTACGCGCTCGTCGTCGAATCGGTCACCCCCCCGGCGCAGAAGCCGTTCGCCGAGGTTCAGGCCGCGGTGACCCAGGCCTGGACCGAGCAGGCGCGGCGCCGCGCCCAGGAACAGGCCGCCGCCACGCTCTATGCCGCGGTCAGGGCCGGCGAGACGCTCGCCGCCGCCGCCGCCAAGGCGGGGCTCACCGTGACGACGCTGCCGCCGACCGGCCGCTTCGCCCCGGCGGCCGGGGTTCCGTCGCAGCTCAACGTGCTGCTGTTCAGCATGAAACGCGGCGAAGCGACGATGGTGGAGACGCCGGAAGGCTTCCTCGTCGCCACGCTCACGACCATCACCGAGCCGGACCCGAAGGCCGATGCGGTCGGCTACGGCCGCCTGCGCGACCTGCTCACGCGGCGCATGGGCGCGGACATCGAGACGCTCTATCTCCAGGCGGTGCGGACCGAGGCCAAGCCCCACATCAACGAAGCGCTGCTGCAGGGCATCGCCCAGCCCTGAGGCACCCGACGCCAGACGTGCCGAATAAAGACGTGCCCAGCCTGCAAAAACGTGCCCAGCCTGCACCGGCAATGACAGGAGTCCGCGCCCGATGAATGTCTCCGTCTCCCCCGGCTTCGCCGCCTTCCGCTCGGCGTATGAAACCGGGCGCGGGACGCTGCTCTGGCGGCGCGGCGTGGCGGACCTGCAGACGCCGGTCGCCGCCTTTCTCAAGCTCGGCCACGGCAAACCCAACGCCTTTCTGCTCGAGAGCGTCGAGGGCGGAGCGGCGCGCGGGCGCTATTCCATCATCGGCCTGGCTCCGGACCTGATCTGGCGCTGTCGCGACGGGCGGGCCGAGATCAACCGCGACGCCCGCTCCGCGCCGCACGCCTTCGTCGCCGATGCGCTCGCCCCGCTCGAAAGTCTGCGCGCGCTGATCGCCGAGACGCGCCTGGAGGTGGCGGAGAGCCTGCCGCCGATGGCCGGCGGTCTGGTCGGGTATCTCGGCTACGACATGGTGCGCCAGATGGAGCGGCTGCCGGCGAAGAACGTCGACCCGCTCGGCATGCCGGACGCGATCCTGGTGCGGCCGACGCTGTTCGCGATTTTCGACAACATCAACGACGAGCTGAGCCTGATCGCGCCGGTCTATCCGCGCCGCGGGGTCAGCGCCGAGCGCGCCCATGCCGAGGCCGAGGCCGCGCTCGATGAGGCAGAGGCGGCGCTCGACCGACCGCTGCCGCACCCGGCCCCGCCGGTCGAGCTGCCGCCCCTGCCGGCCCCGTCATCGAATTTCACCAAGGACGGGTTCATCGCCGCGGTCGAGCGGGCGAAGGACTATATCCGCGCCGGCGATGCCTTCCAGATCGTGCCGAGCCAGCGCTTCTCGGTGCCCTTCGCCTTGCCGCCCTTCGCCCTCTACCGCGCGCTGCGCCGCATCAACCCGGCACCGTTCCTGTTCCACCTCGATTTCGGCGGTTTTTCCGTGGTCGGCTCCAGCCCGGAAATCCTGGTCCGGCTGCGCGACGGCACCGTCACCATCCGCCCCCTCGCCGGCACGAGGCGGCGCGGTGCGACGCACGAGGAGGACAAGGCGCTCGAGGCCGAACTCCTCGCCGACCCCAAGGAGCGCGCCGAGCACCTGATGCTACTCGATCTCGGCCGCAACGATGTCGGCCGCGTCGCCGAGATCGGCAGCGTGCGCGTCACCGAGAGCTTCGCCATCGAGCGCTTCTCCCACGTCATGCACATCATGTCCGACGTGCAGGGCAAGCTGCGCCCCGGGCTGGACGCGGTGGACGCGCTGGTGGCGGGCTTCCCCGCTGGCACGCTGACCGGCGCGCCGAAAGTGCGGGCGATGGAGATCATCGAGGAGCTCGAACCGGTCCGGCGCGGCATCTATGCCGGCTGCATCGGCTATTTCGCCGCCAATGGCACGATGGATACCTGCATCGGCCTGCGTACCGCCATCGTCAAGGACGGGGTGATGCACGTCCAGGCCGGATGCGGCGTCGTCGCCGATTCCAATCCGGAGGCCGAATACGAGGAGACCCGGCAGAAGGCGCGGGCCCTGTTCCGCGCCGCGGAGGAAGCGGTGCGCTTCGCCGCGCTGAAGGCATGAGCGGCACGGTCTTCACCATCGGCTACGAGAAGGCAGCGCAGGCCGACGTGATCGCCACGCTGCGGGCGGCCGGGGTACAGACCGTGCTGGACGTGCGCGACCGCCCGCTCTCGCGCCGCGCCGGCTTCTCCAAGAAGAGCCTGGCCGCCTCGCTGGAAGCGGCCGGGGTCGGCTATGTCCATCTGCGCGCGCTGGGCACGCCACCCGAGGGGCGGGAGGCGAACCATCGCCATGACTGGCCGCGCTTCTGGGCGATCGTCGAGGCCAAGCTGGCGACCGACGAGGCCCAGCACGATCTCGCCCGCGCCGCCGCGCTCGCCGCCGAAACGCCGTGCTGCCTGCTCTGCTACGAATCCGACTGGCACATCTGCCATCGCCGGCGCGTCGCGGAATGGTTGCATGACACGCGCGGCTTCAACGTCACCCATCTGCCGCTGGCCTGAATGGACGCAGCGACCGCCGGGCGCCCTTTTCCCGGCCCGCGCCAGCCGCTAAGAACTTTCCGTCCCGCGATGTGCACCGCAACATGACCGAGTCCAGGCTGGATGCGAAAGGCTGGGTGCGCCAGCAGACGTCCGGCGCGCGCGCCGCCGCGCTGCCGGCGGTCGCGCTGGGACTGGTCCTGGTGGTGCTGGCCGTCGCCCAGGCCCGGATCGTTGCCGCCGCCCTGATCGGGAGCGGTGCCCGGCCCTGGCTGCTCGCCGGCTTCGTCGCCCTCGCCCTGGCGCGGGCCGGGCTCGGCATCGCCGCCGAGCGCGCTGCCGTGGCGGCTGGCGCGGCGGGACGCCGCCGCCTGCGGCACGACGTGCTGGGCCGCCTGCTGGAGGCCGGTCCGGCGCTGGTGCGGCAGCGCCATTCGGGCGAGCTGGCCGCCGCCGTCGTGGACCGGGTCGAAGCGCTCGACGGATTGTTCGCCCGCTGGCTGCCGGCCTCGATCGTGGCCGTCGCCGGACCGGCGCTGGTGCTGCTCGCTGCCCTCCTCGCCGACCCTCTCGCCGCCGCCGTTCTGGCTGGGGCCGGGCTGCTCGTCCCGCTCGGCATGGCGCTCGCCGGCATCGGCGCCGCCGTCGCCTCGCGCCGGCAGTTCCTGGCCATGGCTCGGCTCCAGGCGCGGTTTCTCGACCGCGTGCGCGGTATCGCCACCATCGTCCTCGCCGGCCGTGCCGAGGACGAGGCGCGCGCCCTGGCCGCGGCGGCGGCCGATCTGCGGCGACGCACGATGCGGGTGCTGCGCGTCGCCTTCCTCTCCTCGGCCGTGCTCGATCTCGCCATGGCGGCGGCTCTCGTCGGGCTGGCGCTGCACTACGGCGCCACTCTCGCCGCCCATCGGCTGGCCGCGCCGGAAACGGCGCTGTTCGCGCTGCTGCTGGTGCCCGAATTCTTCGCCCCGCTGCGCACCTACGCCGCCGCGTATCAGGACCGGATGCACGCCACCGGCGCGGCCGACGCACTCGCCGACCTGCCCTCGGTGCCGCCGCGCCCGGCCCCGCCCCCGGCAGCCGCCGTGCGCACCGTCGCCGCGCGCGGTGTGTCCGTCGCCTTCGAGGATGTCCATTTCGCCTGGGACGAAGCCCGTGGCCCGGCGCTCGATGGCATCAGCTTCCGCGTGCCGGCCGGTGAGACCCTGCTGCTGATCGGTCCCTCGGGCGCCGGCAAATCCACCGTGCTCGAGATGCTGCTCGGCTTCATCCGTCCCGGCTCCGGGCGGGTGACGCTCAACGGCGCCGATATCGCGAGCATCGTTCCCGCGGCCCTGGCCCGCATGACGGCCTGGATCGGCCAGCGTCCGGTGCTGTTCGCCGGCACGCTGCGCGAGAATATCCGCTTCGCGCGCCCCGAGGCGACCGACGCCGAGGTCGAGGCGGCATCCCGTTCGGCCCGCGTCGATGCCTTCGCAGACGCCTTGCCGGCGGGCTTCGACACGGTCATCGGCGAGGGCGGCTACGGGCTTTCCGGCGGCCAGGCGCAGCGCATCGCCATCGCGCGGGCCTTCCTCAAGGATGCGCCGCTGCTGCTGCTCGACGAACCCACCGTGCATCTCGATCCCGTCACCGAATCCGAAGTGCTGGACAGTCTGCGCCGGCTGGCGATCGGGCGGACGGTGATCCTGGCCAGCCACTCGGCCGCGGTCCACGCCTTCCCCGGCCGACGCCTGGAACTGCGCGCCGGGCGGGCGACGGCCGCGCGAGGCGCGGCGTGAGAGCGCTGCGGCGAATCCTCGCGCTGTGGCGGAGCGAGGCCGGCTGGCTCGGCGCCGGCCTGATCGTGGCGATGATGGCGACGGCGACCGGGGTGGCGCTGATGGCCCGCTCCGGCGCGGTCGTCGCCACCGTTCTCGCCGGCGGGGTGATGATGCCGGGCCTGCTGCGCTTTCTCGGCACGTCCCGCGTCCTGCTCCGCTATGCCGAGCGGCTGCTCACCCATGCGGCGACCTTCCGCGCGCTGGCCGATCTGCGGGTGTGGTTCTTTCGTGGCCTGGCCGTCCGCGCCGCCAGCGGGCTCGGCTTCCGCCGCGCCGGCGACATGCTCTCGCGTCTGGTCAACGACGTCGAGGCGCTGGATGGGCTCTATCTGCGCATCCTGGTGCCGTTGGCCGGCGGGGTGGTGCTGTGCCTGGCGCTGGCGCTGCTGTTCGCCCGCCGCGCGCCGCTGCTCGGGCTCGTCGTGGTCGCGCTGTTCCTGCTCGCCGGCTTCGTGCTGCCCGCGCTCGCGGCGCGCGGGGCGCTGGAGGGCGGCAGCATGCTGACCAAGGCGGCCGCCGAATTGCGCATCGCCGTGCTCGATACGCTGAGCGGCATCCGCGAGGTGCGCGCCTTCGGCGCCGAGGGGCGCATGCTGGCCCTGATCCAGGGCCGCGAATCGGCGCTGCTCGCGGCGCAGTCCCGCGTCGCCGGGCGCGGCGCCGTCGCCGGCGCGCTGGCCTTTCTCTGCGGCCAGGCGGCCCTGCTGGCGGTGCTCATCGCCGCCGGCGCGCAACCGCTGCCGGCCATCGGCGCCGCCTTTCTCGTCGCCGCCGCGTTTGAGGCGATCGGCGGGCTGCCGCGTGCCGGCGCACTGGCCGGCCATGCCGCCGCAGCGGCGGCGCGGGTGCTGGAGGCGGCGGCCGACGCCGCGCCCGCCGTGCCTGAGCCGGACCAGCCGGCGCCCTTGCCGCCCGGGTTCGCCCTGCGCTTCGAGGCGGTGCGCTTCCGCTGGCAGCCGGACCGGCCGCTGGTGTTCGACGGGCTCAGCCTGGAGGTGCCGCAGGGCGCGCGGGTCGCCATCCTCGGCCCCTCCGGCGCCGGCAAATCCACCCTCGCCGCCCTGGCGCTGCGCACCGCCGCGCCGGAGGCCGGAACCATCTTTCTGGGCGGCACCGATATCGCGACGCTGGCGGCGACCGACCTGCGCCGGCGCATCGGCTGGCTCGGCCAGACGACGCATCTCTTCGACGACACCATCGCCAACAATCTCCGCCTCGCGGCGCCGGAGGCCGACGACGCCACGCTATGGGCGGCGCTCGACGCGGCGCAGATCGGCGATACCGTCCGCGCCCTGCCCGATGGGCTGGCGAGCTGGGTGGGCGAGAGCGGCGTACGCTTCTCCGGTGGCCAGGGCCGCCGCCTCGCCCTCGCCCGCACCCTGCTCTCCCCGGCCGCGATCCTGATCCTCGACGAACCCTGCGCCGGACTGGACGCCGAGACCGAGCGCGCCTTCCTCGCCACGCTCAACGCCGTCGCCGGGGGGCGCAGCGTCATCCTGATCGCGCACCGGCTCACCGGGGTGGAGCGGCTCGACCGGATCTGGCGCCTCTCGGCCGGGCATGCCGTCGCCGCCGCCGCCTGACAGCGCGCCGCGCGCGGTCCTGCGCGAGGTCTTCGGCTTCGCCGGCTTCCGCGGCCTGCAGCAGGAGGCGGTGGAGCACGTCATCGCCGGCGGCGACGCGCTGGTGCTGATGCCGACCGGGGGTGGAAAGAGCCTCTGCTACCAGGTGCCGGCGATCTGCCGCCGCGGCACCGGCATCGTCGTCTCGCCGCTGATCGCGCTGATGGACGACCAGGTGGCGGCGCTGCGGCAGGCGGGCGTCGCGGCCGCGGCGCTGCATTCGGAGCTGGAGCCGCCGGATGCGCGCGCCGCCTTGCAGGACCTCCGCCGCGGCGCGCTGGACCTGCTCTACGTCTCGCCCGAACGCCTGCTCTCGGGGCTGATCGACCGGCTGGACGGGCTCGACCTGGCGCTGTTCGCGATCGACGAGGCGCACTGCGTCTCGCAGTGGGGCCACGAGTTCCGCCCCGAGTACCGTGCCCTTTCGGTGCTGCCGCAGCGCTTCCCCGGGGTGCCGCGCATCGCGCTGACGGCCACGGCCGATCCCCGCACGCAGAGCGACATCCTCGCCGCCCTCGGGCTCGATCGGGCGCGCGTCTTCGCCGCCAGCTTCCACCGGCCCAACCTGTTCCTCGCCGCCGAGCCGAAAATCGGCGAGACCGCGCAGCTCGCCGCCTTCCTCGCCCGCCACGAGGGCGAGGCGGGCATCGTCTATTGCGGCAGCCGCGCCCGCACCGAACGCATCGCCGCCCGCCTGGCCGAGCGCGGCGCCCCGGCGCTCGCTTTCCACGCCGGGCTGGAACCGGCGGCAAAGCGTGCGGCGCTGGCGCGCTTCCGCTCCGGCGAGCCTGTGGTGATGGTGGCGACGATCGCCTTCGGCATGGGCATCGACCGCCCGGACGTCCGCTTTGTCGCCCATCTCGACATGCCCGACAGCCCGGAGGCCTACTATCAGCAGATCGGCCGCGCCGGGCGCGATGGCGAGCCGGCTGAGACGCTGCTGCTGCATGGCGGCGAGGACGTCGCCCGCGCCCGCTATTTCCTCGCCCAGTCCGCGGCCTCGGAGACGCAGAAGCAGTCGATGCGCGCGCGGCTGGAAGCGATGGTGGCGCTCACCGAGACCGCGGAGTGCCGCACCCGCGCGCTGCTGGCCTGTTTCGGCGAGGGGCTCGCCGAGCCCTGCGGCCATTGCGACAATTGCCGCGCGCCGCCGGAAATGCAGGATGGCACCGAGGCGGCGCGCATGCTGCTCTCGGCGGTCTATCGCACCGGGCAGATGTTCGGCGCCCTGCACGTGATCGCCGTGCTGCGCGGCGAGCGCAGCGAGACGGTGCTGCGGCACGGCCACGACCGGCTCGCGCTGTTCGGCCTCGGGCACGACCGGCCGGTCGCGTTCTGGCGCGAGGTGGTGCGCCAGCTCGTCGTCCGCGGGGCGCTCTCCGTCGCCACCGGGGAGTTCGCCAGTCTGACGCTGGAGAGCGAGGCCGCCCGGCCGATCCTGCGCGGAGAGACTGCGGTGATGCTGCGCGCATCGGTGCCCGGCCCCAAGCCGGCCCGCGGGCGGGTCGCAGCGCGGCCCCACCCGGCCTCGATGCCACCGGCCTCGATGTCACCGGGGGCGGAGGCGCGCTTCGCGGCGCTGCGGGCGTGGCGCAAGCGTGAGGCGAGTACGCAGGGTGTGCCGCCCTACGTGATCTTCCACGACAGCGTGCTGCAGGAACTGGCGGCGCAGTGCCCGGCCTCGCTGGACGATCTCGCCGAGGTGCGCGGCATCGGCGCCTCGAAGCTCCGTCGCTACGGCGCCGCGGTCCTGCAGGCTCTCGCCGAAGGCTGAGGAGTGCTAGACTCGCAGGGTTCGAGAGCACGGAGGAGACCCAGGATGACGTTCACGCCGCCGCCGCACCGCACCCAGAACTGGCAGATCCGCAAGCCGGCGGCGCGCGGACGCAAGGGGATCGTCGTCGCCCAGGCGGAGAGCGCGGCGCTCGCCGGCGTCGCGGTGCTCGAGGCCGGCGGCAACGCCGTCGATGCCGCCATTGCCACGGCGCTGGCGCTGGCCGCGGTCGAGCCGTGGAATTCGGGACTGGGCGGCATCGGCCATGCGCTGGTGCAGCCGGCCGGCGCTGCCGACGCCTCGGCGGTCGATTTCGGCCCCGTCGCCCCGCGCGGCCTCGACCCCTCCCATTTTCGCCTCACCGGCCGCATGACGCAGGATCTGTTCCCCTGGCCGGAGGTGGAGGGCGACGCCAACAGCCAAGGCCCGCTCTCCTTCGTCGTCCCCTCCGCCGTGGCCGGCTACGCCGCGATGCATGCACGCTGGGGCCGGCTGCCGCTCGGCGAGATCGCCGCCCCGGCGATCGCGCTGGCGCGGCGGGGCCTGCCTGCCGATTGGTTCACGACCCTGAAAATTGCCAACGCTGCCTCGGCGCTGCGGCGCTATCCGGAATCGGCGCGCATCTATCTGCCCGACGGGCTGCCGCCGGTGGCGCCCTATCAGGGCACGCCGGGCTTCTTCCGCCTCGGCGCGCTGGCGGAGACGCTGGAACGGCTGGCGCGGGCCGGATTGCGGGACTTCTATGAGGGCGAGGTCGCGGCGACGTTGGCGGCGGACCTCGACGAGGCCGGCGCGGTGCTCGGCCCGGCTGATCTGCGCGGCTGCGAGGCGGTGATCCGTCCGGCCCAGCGCGTCGCCTGGCGCGACCGCACGGTGCAGCTCGCCGGCGGCCTGACCGCGGCGCCGACCTTCGCGCGCGTGCTGCGCGCCATGCCCGACGAGGAGCCGGAGGGCACGCCCGGCCCGGCCTGGTTCGCCGCCTTCGCCAGCGCGATGAAGGAGGCCTATGCCGAGCGCCTGGCCGGGCTCGGCGCACCCGAGGCTGCGCCGGAGGGCTGCACGACGCATGTGACGGTGTGCGACGCTGAGGGCGGGGTCGTAGCCATGACCACGACCCTGCTCTCCTCGATGGGCAGCCGCGTGGTGCTGCCCCGCAGCGGCGTTCTGATGAACAACGGCGTGATGTGGTTCGATCCGCGCCCCGGCCAGCCCAATTCGATCGCACCGGGGAAGCGGCCACTGACCAATATGTGCCCGGTGATCCTGCGCGCCGGTGGCACCGAGGGCGGACGGCCCTGGCTGGCCGGCGGCGGCTCCGGCGGGCGGCGCATCCTTGCCGCCGTATTCCAGCTTCTCGCCTTCGTCGCCGAGTTCGGCATGACGCCCGAGGCGGCGGCGCATCAGCCGCGCATCGATGTCTCCGGTCCCGACCTGGTGAGCGCCGACCGCCGGCTGCCCGACGACGTCATCGCGGCGTTGCGCGAAGGCGGCGCGGTGGACATCGTCGAGCACGGGGTGCTGCCGATCAACTTCGCCTGCCCGAACCTCATCGCCCTCAATGGCGACGGCAGCCGGTTCGGCATCAGCGACGTGCAGTCCCCCTGGTCGGCGGCGCTGGCGCAGCCATGACCCGCACGCCCGGCCCGCGCCTCGTCAGGCGTTCTCGCCCAGGGCGCGGCGGCGCAGCTCCTTGAGCCGCGCGGCACCGCCGGGGGCCAGCGGATCGATCGCGAGCAGGCGCTGCCAGCCGGCATAGGCGCTGGCATAGTCGCCACGCTCGGCGGCGATGTCGGCGAGCGCGCGGATGGCATCGAAATGCCGGGGCTCGCGGCGCAGCCCCTCCTCGAGATCGGCCACCGCGCCGCGCCTGTCGCCCTGCTTGAGCCGCGCCAGACCGCGCTGGACGTAGGCTTCCGCCAGGTTGGGGTCGAGGACGATGACATCGTCGAATACCCGCTCCGCATCGGCGCCGGCGCCGGCGCGCAGGTCCCGGATGCCGCGGGCCATGAGCAGGCGAACCGCCGGGGATGTCGCTTCGAGCCAGACGCCGCGGATGCGCGCCTCGATCGCGGCCGCCTCGGCCTCGTCGCGGGCGGCGTGCAGCGCGGCCATCATCGCCTCCAGCATCGCCGCCCGCTTCTCGGGCGACGGCTGGGCCAGCGCCAGCCGGGCCCGCAGCGGCGCCGCCAGCGCCGCGGCGGCGAGCGCGATCAGGCCACGCCGGGGCCATGGGATCGCGGTCATGCCGCGCGCGCGGCCAGCAGAGGACCGAGCGATGCCGGCGCGGGCCCGCCGGCCATCCAGTCGAGCAGTTCGATGGTATGCACGAGCGGAAAATCGCCGCCGGAGAGCTGGGTGATGCAGCCGATATTGCCGGCCGCCACCAGGTCCGGCCGGCGGGCGGCGAGATTGGCCAGCTTGCGCTCGCGCAGCCGGGTCGCGATCGCCGGCTGCATCATGTTGTAGGTGCCGGCCGAGCCGCAGCAGAGATGCCCCTCGGCCGGCTCGACCACGGTGAACCCGGCCCGCCGAAGCAACGCCTTCGGCTCGACGGTGATCTTCTGGCCATGCTGGAGGCTGCACGCGGCGTGATAGGCGACGGTCAGCGCCGGCGCCGGCCGCGTCGGCGCGTAGCCGATACGGCTGAGATATTCGCTCACATCCATCGCCAGCGCCGAGATGCGCTCGGCCCGGCCGCGCCAGGGCTCCGGCTCGGCGCGGAACATGAAGCCGTAATCCTTCACCGTGGTGCCGCAGCCGGACGTGTTGATGATGACGGCGTCCAGCCCCTCGCCCTCGGCCTCCGCGCTCCAGGCGGCGAGGTTGGCGCGCGCCGCTGCCATCGCCGGCTCGTGCTTGCCCATGTGATGGGTCAGCGCACCACAGCAGCCCATGCCCCTGGGGATCACCACCTCGATGCCGAGCCGGGTGAGCAGGCGGATCGTCGCCTCGTTGATCTCCGGCGCCAGCACCTGCTGGGCGCAACCGGTGAGCAGCGCCACCCGGCCCCGCCGCTTGCCCTCGGCGCGATGCACCTGCGGCGACTGGGCGGCGCTCGGCGGCGGCAAGCGGCGCGGCGCCAGGGCGAGCAGGGCGCGCAGCCGCTGCGCCATCATGCCCTTCCCCGGCAGCAGCGAGCGGAACGGGCGCGCCACGCCGGCGCCGAGCAGGGCCAGGCGCATCAGCCATGGGCGCGGCAGGACCAGAGCCAGCACGCTGCGCAGCACGCGCTCGGGCAGCGGGCGCCGGTAGGTGTTCTCGATATGCGTCCGGGCATGATCGACCAGGTGCATGTAGTGCACGCCCGAGGGGCAGGTGGTCATGCAGGACAGACAGGAGAGGCAGCGATCGACGTGCCGCACCACCGGCTCCGTCGCCGGGCCGCCGGATTCCAGCATGTCCTTGATCAGATAGATCCGGCCGCGCGGACTGTCCAACTCGTCACCGAGCAGCACGAAGGTCGGGCAGGTCGCGGTGCAGAAGCCGCAATGCACGCACGTGCGCAGGATCGTGTTGGATTCGGCGAGTTCCGGATCGCGCAGCTGGTCAGGGGAGAAGTTGGTCTGCATCGCGGCCTGTCACACTCCGGCGAAGACGCGCCCGGGATTGAGGATGCCCTTGGGGTCGAAAGCGGCCTTCACCGCCCGGGTCAGCCGCGCCAGCGCCGGCGGCTCCGGCGGCACCACCGGCAGAACGGCCCGCAATGTCTCCGGGGCGCGCATCAGCATCCAGGTGCCGCCGGCGGCGCGCGCGCCCGCCATCACCGCCTCGGCCGCCGCCGTCGGGGCGGTGATCCAGACCAGGCCGCCCCCCCAATCGAGCATGCCGCACCCGCCCGCCGCCTCGGCGGCTTCGAGCACGGCCGGACCGGACGACGGGCGCACCGAGACCCGCCACACCGTCTCCCCCGACCCACCCGCGAGCGGCACCACGTCGCGCACCGCACGCCAGACGGCTCGGCTGGCCGGGTCATCGAGCAGGTCGGCGCGACCGAAGCGGGCGAGATCATCGCGGAGCCGCGCCGTGCGATAGGCGACCGAGACGGCGAATTCCTCGATCCGGACCAGCGTCGCCGAAGCGCCGAGTCCGGCCAGCGCCGGCACGCGCGCCGCCGCCGCAGCGGGCAGGAAGGCGGCGCCGGAAACGCCGTAGGGCGAGCCCAGGGCGGCGGACAAGGCGGCCACGGCCCTCGCGGGATCCAGCCCCCCGAGCACCAGCGTGCCCGCGGACTCGGCCGCCGGCAGGACCTTGATCGTCACCGCGCTGAGCACGCCGAGCGTGCCATGGCTGCCGGCCAGCAGCTTGCAGAGGTCGAGCCCGGTGACATTCTTCAGCACCCGCCCGCCGGAGCGGATGACCTCGCCGGTGCCATTGACGGCGCGGATGCCGAGCAGATGGTCGCGCATCGCCCCGGCGGCGACGCGGCGCGGGCCGGACAGATTCGCCGCCACGACACCGCCGATGGTCTGGACCGAACTCGCGCCGAGCAGGGCGGACAGATCCGGCGGCTCGGCGATGATCTGCTGGCCCGCCGCCGCCACCGCCGCCTCTACCGTCGCGAGAGGGGTGCCGGCGCCGGCCTCGAGGATGAGTTCGTTCGGCGCGTAGAGCGAAATCCCGGACAGCGCGCGGGTCGACAGCGTGCGCGCGGCCTGCACCGGGCGCAGCATGGCGCCCTTGCTGCCATTGCCCTGGATGGCGAGCGGCTCGCCTGCCTCCCAGGCGGACCGGATGCTGGCGGCGAGTTCGGCCTCGCTCTCCGGCGCCAGCACGCTCATGCCGCCGCGGCGGCGAGCGGAAAGACCTTGTGGGGATTGAGCAGCCAGCCGGGATCGAAGGCGGACTTGATGCGGCGCTGCTGGTCCAGCTCGGTCGGGGTGAACTGCACGTCCATCAGGTCGCGCTTCTCGACCCCGACGCCATGCTCGCCGGTGAGACAGCCGCCGACCTCGACGCAGAGCTTGAGGATGTCGGCGCCGAAACACTCGGCCTTGTGCATCGAGGCCGGATCGTTGGCGTCGAACATGATGAGCGGGTGCAGATTGCCGTCCCCGGCGTGGAAGATGTTGGCGACCTGCAGCCCGTATTCGCGGCTCATGGCGCCGATGCGGCCGAGCACTTCCGGCAGACGCGAGGTCGGGATCGTGCCGTCCATGCAGAGATAGTCCGGGCTGATGCGCCCGACGGCGCCGAACGCGCCCTTGCGGCCCTTCCAGATCGCCGCTGATTCCTCCGCCGTCTGCGCCACGCGCAGGCTGACCGGATCGAAGCGCTCGCAGATGGTGCGGATCTGCCCGAGCAGCCGGTCCTGCTCCTCGACGCTGCCCTCGACCTCGATGATCAGCAGCGCTTCGGCATCGAGCGGGTAGCCGGCGTGGGCGAAGGCCTCGCAGGCATGGATCGCCGGGCGATCCATGAATTCGAGCGCAACCGGGATGATGCCCGAGGAGATGATGGCATCGACGCAGGCACCGGCGACCTCGTTGGCGCGGAACCCGGCCAGCATGGCACGCGCCCCTTCCGGGCTGCGCAGGATGCGCACCGTGACTTCGGTGACGATGGCGAGCTGGCCCTCGCTGCCGGTGAGCAGGCCGAGCCAGTCATAACCGGCGGCATCGAGATGCGCGCCGCCGATCTCGACGATCTCGCCCTCGACGGTGACGATCCTGAGGCCGAGCAGATTGTTCGCGGTCACGCCGTATTTCAGGCAGTGCGCGCCGCCGGAATTCATGTTGACGTTGCCGCCGATCATGCAGGCGAGCTGGCTGGACGGGTCCGGAGCGTAGAAGAACCCCTCCTCCTGCACGCGCTGCGTGATGCCGATATTCGTCACCCCGGCCTGCACCACGGCAACGCGGTCGGCGTAATCGACGCTGAGGATGCGGTTGAGGCGCATCAGACCGATCACGATCGCATCCGCCAGTGGCAGGGCGCCGCCGGAAAGGCTGGTGCCGGCGCCACGCGGCACGACTCGCACCCCTTCGCGATGGCAGAACGCCATCACCGCGGCGACCTCGTCGGTGGTCGAGGGCAGAGCCACGGCCAGGGGGATCTGGCGGTA
Source organism: Pseudomonadota bacterium (assembly GCA_021815825.1). Classification (GTDB taxonomy): domain Bacteria; phylum Pseudomonadota; class Alphaproteobacteria; order Acetobacterales; family Acetobacteraceae; genus JAJZVV01. The sequence continues at coordinate 5,233 of JAKAZO010000033.1, read as the reverse complement.
GGCGGTCAGACCATCGGTTTCGTAGGGACGCAGCCGCTCGGGCTCGGCGATCACCGCGTCCGCGGGCAACAGCGCCCTGAGGCCGGCGACGATATCGTCGCGGCGGGCGAGCACCTCGGCCTTCGGTTCCGGCAATGCGATCATGGCACCACTCCCAGCAGCCCCGACCGCGGCAAAATGGCCCCGATCGGTGCGCCTCGCAAGGTGCCTGCGCGTCAGCCCTGCCGCGCCTTCATGCGCGGATTCTTCTTGTTGATGACATAGACCCGGCCATGGCGGCGGACGACGCGGCAATTCTTGTCGCGCAGCTTCGCCGATTTCAGACTGTTGCGGATTTTCATCGTCAGGCGCCCCGGAACTCGCGGAAATGTCGCGGGTTGCTAGGCTGCGCGCCCCGGCCTGTCAAGACGCCGCCCTGTCAAGACGCCGCCTGGCGCGGAGGCGGCACGCCCAGGATACCATGCCAGCGCACCAGGCGAAGCCTGTGGTCCTGCATCAGCCGCAGGCGCAGCAGCCAGCGCTCGGCTTCCGTCACCATCACCGCCGCGGTCGCGGGCTGCAGCTTGCGGCCACGCTGGCGGCTGAGCAGCTCCTGCCAGGCTCCCAAGGCCTGGGTGCGATGCAGCGCCGAGAGATCCTCGGTGATGCGGACATCGAAGCCCAGCCCGGTCAGGCTGCTCGTGATCGCGGCCTCGCTGCCGAGCGGCCCGGCGAGTTCCTCGGCACGCAGCCACGCGGCGACCGTGGGGTCGGACGGATCGAGCGGCGTCGGGGCGACGAATTCGAGCAGGACGAGCTGGCTGCCGGGCCCGAGCATATCGGCGATGGCCCGCAGCACCGGTTCAGGCGCCGCGCCGCGCAGGGACATCATGGAGAAAGCGTGCTGGCAGCGGTGCCGATTCAGCTCCGGTGCCTTCGGTTCCCAGCTGGAGAGCCGGACGCGGCGCGACAGATTGGTCTGTTGCAGGAGCAGTTGCGCCCGCGCGCTCTGGGCGGGATCGGCCTCGTACGCCTCGATCCAGGTGCCGAAGCCGCTGGCGATCGCCGCCGCCTCGCCGCCCCGGCCGGCACCTAGCATCAGCAATGTCGTCTGTTCGGAGAGCCCGAGCGGACGCACGAGGCGCTGCGCCTCGGACGCGCCACCGGGCAGGCTGAGCCCGGGGCCGCAGAGATCGTCGCACAGCGCCGCGCGGGCCGCGGCGGCGCCGAGGCTCGCCTCGGGTTCCGTGGCCGCGCCTGCGGCGGCGCCCGCCGCGCGGGCCGGCGGCGCGCCGGGCGCCGGGCGTGGGGTCTCAGCCGCGGCTCGAGACGCGACCGATCCTCGCCAAAATTGCCGCGCCAGGACGCGGTCAACCAGGGAGCCCATGCGATCTCCTTCCGTCGGTCATGAGACGGCAGGAGAATTGACAAATTCTTTCTGCCGCCGCTGTGACCTGGCCCCAGCGCGGTCGGCAACCGCCGCGGCGCGATCAGACCGGCCCTCAGCCCTTCGGTGGAGCCTCGCCAGACGCGGCCGCTTCGCCCAAGCCCGGCGGGCGCGCAGCGAGGATGGCGTGCCAGCGCACCAGGCGCAGCCGGCGCATCTCCATCAGCCGCAGCCGCTGCATCCACAACTCCGCCTCGGCCAGCACCCGCGCGCGCGCCTCTCGCAGCGGCGCCGGCCCCGCCGCCATCAGCCGCTGCCAGCCCGCCAGCACGTGGCGGCGATGGCGCTGGCCTTCGTCCTCGACCACGCGCACGTCGAAACCGGCCTCGACCAGGCTCTGCGTGATCTCCGCGCCGGAGGATAGCGGCGGTGGCCGCTGCTCGGCCCTGATCCAGGCGGCCACCGCCGGCTCCGACGGATCCAGCGGCCGGTCGGCGACCAGTTCGAGCAGCACCAGATTGCCGCCCGGCCGCAGCGCGCCGGCCAGCGCGTGCAGCACCGGCCCGGCGGCGATGCCGCGCAGCGGCATCAGCGCGAGCGCGTGGGTCGCCGCGCGCGGCTTGAACCACGGCACCGCCGGATGCCAGGGCTGGGCGTGAACGCGCCGGGTGAGCTGCTCGCGCTGCAGCCGCGCCTCGCAGAGCGCGAGCAGGTCATGGTCAGCCTCATAGGCCTCCACCCAGGTACCGAAGCCGGCGGCGATCGCCGCGGCCTCGCCCCCGCGCCCGGCGGCGAGCAGCAGCAGCGTCGTCTTTTCGCTGAGTCCGAGCGGCCGCGCCAGCCATTGCGCCTCCTCCGCCCCGCCGGGCAGCATGTGCCCCGGCCCGCAGATCATGTCACGGATCGCGAACGGGTCGGCCGCGCCGGCGGATAGGCCCGAGGCAGGCAAAGCCGCGACGGGCATCACCCCGTCCAGGGGCGGACGATCGTTCCCCGGCAGCGCCACCTCGTCGTCCGGCGCACCCATCGCCTGACGCAGCCAGCCATCCACCGACACGACCCAGTCGACCAAGCCGGCCATCCATCCTCCCAAGTCGAGCTGGCTTCACCGCCGCGCACCCAGCCCGGCGCGGGCCGGCTGCCACCCAATTCAACGTTACAAGATCGCGCCTCCTTTACCATGGGTTGACGGCCCGCCACGAACGGGCGAACGAACACCGTGACCCATCGGAACGAGGCGAGGCGATGATGCAGCACGAGGATCCGCAGCGCGCCGTCCCCCGCAGCGGAAGGGCAGGCGGCGGTGGCGGTTGGGCCGCGTTCCTGGCCATGGCCTTCGCGGTCGTCGGCCTCGTCGGGCTGTTCGCGACCTACGCGGTGCCGGTGCCGCTGATGCGCGCCCTGACGCGAGACGCCATGCTCGACGAGGCGCTGACGACCGCCACGGCCGCGGACCCGGCGGCCGCGCTCGCCGCCATGCGCCCGCGCCTCGGCGAGGAGGCCGCGCTCGTCATCGACGGCGGCGGCCCGCTCGGCGAGCGGGTAGGCCGCGCGCGCACGGAGATGCACGCGCGCCTCACCGCCGAAGCCGCGGCGCTGGCCGCGCGCCTGCGTATGCTGGTCCTCGTCGTCACCGCCCTCGGCGGCTTCTTTGGGATTGCCGTGTTGCGCTTCGGGCGGCCGTGAAGCGCGGCGTTCAGCTCACCTCGACATCGAGCGCGTAGCCAGCGGCGCGCACGGTCCGCACCAGGTCGGTCTCACCCGGGCCGTTGATCGCCTTGCGCAAGCGGCGGATATGGACATCGACCGTGCGCGGCTCGACGTGGATATCCTTGCCCCAGACCGCATCCAGCAGTTCCTCGCGCGAGAACACGCGCCGCGGATGCTGCAGCAGGAATTCGAGCAGGCGAAACTCCGTCGGCCCCACATGCACCGGGCGGCCGCTGCGCTGGACGCGGTGCGAGGCGAGATCGAGCTCGATGCCGCCGAACGCCAGACGCCCCTTCACCGGCATCGGATTGGCCCGGCGCAGCAGCGCGCGCATCCGCGCCAGCAGCGCATCCATGTTGAACGGCTTGGTGATGTAGTCATCCGCGCCGGTATCGAGGCCGCGCACCGAATCCTGCTCCTCGCTTCGCGCCGTGACCATGATCACGGGCAGGTCGCGGGTGGCGCTGCGCCGGCGCAGCTGCCGGCAGACCTCGAGCCCGGAGACGCCGGGCAGCATCCAGTCGAGCAGGACCAGGTCCGGCTGCACCTCGCCGATACGGTCCAGCGCCTCCTGCCCGTCGGCGGCTTCCTCGACGCGGAAGCCCTGCCGCTCGAGATTGTAGCGCAGCATCGTCACCAGAGGCAGCTCGTCCTCGACGACGAGAACGAGCGGCTTGGCCTGATTCGCCGCGGACTCGGACATCGCCGTTCCCCTTGCTTCGCTGGCAGTCGTGCTTGTCTGCATGTCAGCTCTTCTCCCCACGCTCGGCGAGATAGGCCGAGTGATCGCCCTTCGGTCGCGCCTGCGGCAGGCTCTGGCCGCTCAGCGCGTAGTACAGCGTTTCGGCGATATTGGTGGTGTGATCGCCGATCCGTTCGAGATTCTTGCTGATGAACAGGAGATGCGTGCAGGGCGTGATGCTGCGCGGATCTTCCATCATGTAGGTGATCAGTTCGCGGAAAACCACGTTGTACAGATCATCGACCTGCTCGTCGGCACGCCAGATCTCGACCGCCTTGGCCAGGTCGCCATCGCCGATGGCATCGACGGTGAGCTTGAGATGGCCCTGCACCATCGCGCCCATGTGCAGCAGTCCACCGAGATTGAACGGCACCGCCGAAGCCGTGAGCACGAGGCTGCGCTTGGCGACATTGGCGGCGTAGTCGCCGATGCGTTCGAGGTCCACGGTGATCTTCAGCGCGCCGACGATGCGGCGCAGATCATCGGCCACCGGCTGGCGCAGCGCCAGCAGCCGGACCACGAACTGCTCGACCTCGCGTTCCAGCGCGTCGACCTGCGCGTCCTCCTCGACGGCGCGCATCGCCGCGGCGGTGTCTTTCTGTGCGATGGCCTGCAGCGCCAGCGCCATCTGGCTCTCGACCACGCCACCCATCTCGATCAGCTTCTCGCGCAGCCGTGCGAGTTCTTGTTCGAAGCTCTTCACGATATGCTCTGGAGCGTCCGGCACGGGCGTCTCCCCCCTTGGTTCAGCCGAATCGACCGGTGATGTATTCCTGCGTGCGACGTTCGTGCGGCGCGGTGAAGATCTGCGCCGATGGACCCGCCTCGACCAGCTCGCCGAGATAGAAGAACGCCACCTGGTCCGCGACGCGCGCGGCCTGTTGCATGTTGTGGGTGACGATGGCGATGGTGAAGTCCCGTTTGAGTTCATCGATGAGTTCCTCGATGCGGAGCGTGCTGATCGGGTCGAGCGCGCTGGTCGGCTCGTCGAGCAGGATCACCTCCGGGCGGACCGCGATGCTGCGCGCGATGCAGAGCCGCTGCTGCTGTCCGCCGGACAAGCCGCCCGCCGCGTTGCGCAGCCGGTCTTTCACTTCCTCCCACAGCGCGGCGCGGGTCAGGGACCATTCGACCCGCTCGTCCATCTCCGCGCGCGACAGGCGCTCATGCAGGCGCACGCCGAAGGCGATGTTCTCGTAGATGGACATCGGGAACGGCGTCGGCCGCTGGAACACCATGCCGACCCGGCGGCGCAGCGCGTTCACATCCACGTCCGGGCCGATGATGTTCTCCCCATCCATCAGCACGCGCCCGCTGGCGCGCTGGTTCGGATAGAGGTCGTACATCCGGTTCAGCACGCGCAGCAGCGTGGACTTGCCGCAGCCGGAAGGGCCGATCATCCCGGTCACCTGCCG
>JAKAZO010000032.1 GCA_021815825.1 Pseudomonadota bacterium | reverse complement strand
CCCGCCTTGCCCGCGATCAGTGGCTGATGCGCGCCAGAAAATCCAGTTGCCAGCGCATGTCGTCCGGGGCGAGGGGGAAGCCGCCGGAGGGGCTGGGGGTGAGGAGCTGGCTCGGGGGGATGCGGCCGAGGAGGGATTGCACGCCGGCGGCGCAGCGCATGGTGAAGCCCGCCTGCCAGATCAGGCTGACCAGGCCCTTGCCGTTGCGCAGGCCGGCGGCGCGGTTCACGGCGGCCTGGGAGACGCGGGCGGCGACGGCGAGGAGCGCGCTGACATAGGTGGCGTCGCCGGCTTCCACCGCGCGCATCAGGGCGGCTTCGTTGAGGCCGCCTTCGTGGTGCAGCGCCTGCGCCTGGCGCAGCGCGTGTTCGGCGTCGGCTTCCGCGGGCGGCGGTGTCGGGTCCAGGCGGGCGGCGACGCGGCGCTTCAGGTCGGCGGCGGTTCCGGGGTCGAGGTCGGCGCGGTCGGCGAGCACCTGCAGCAGCCGGGTGGTGACGATGCGGGTCAGCGCGTGGACGGCGGTGGCCGAGAGGGTCGGGCGGTGCACCAGCGGCTCGTGCCATTCGCCATGCTCGCTCGCCTGGGCGATCAGGGCGTCGAGCGTGGCCTCGCGGATGGTGGCGCTGGGGTTGGCCAGCATGGCGCCGATGGCCGCGGTATCGGCGGTGCGGGCGATCTGCTCGCACACCGGCTCCGAGAGGTTGGCGCGCCGGGCGATGGCGGTGGTGGCGGCGGCGTGCGGCGGGGCGGCGAGGATGGCCAGCAGGTCGGCGTCGCTGAGCAGCGGCGAGAGCCGCAGGATGGGCTCGCTGACCGGCATGGCGGTATCGCGCGCGAGGCGGAGGATGAGCTCGCGCGGCGCCTGCGGCATTTCCTTCACGACATCGGCGATGGCGGCGCGGACGCGCAGCTGCGCGTCCTCCACCAGGTGCATGAGCGTGCCGAGCGCCTGCTGCCCGGCGCGGTCGAGATCGTCGCTGGCGAGATCCGGGGCGAGGGCGGCGAGTTTGCGGCCGAGCAGCAGCCGCACCCGCCCGTCGGCGTCCTCGGCGAGGACACGGTCGGCGGTGGGCGGCGTGGCCGGGTTCATCGAGACCGCGGCGCGCACCGTGACGGAGGGGTCCGCGGCGAGGATGCCGAGCACCTCGGCCGGCGTCTCGGGGGCGGCGGCGAGGCGCACGCGGGCGCTTTCTGTGCCGCTCTGCAGCACCTGGCCGAGCGCGGCCTCGATTTGGGCGGCGCGCCGGCTGGCCGGGGGCGGGGCGAGGGACGCCACGGCGAGCTTCATCCGTGGCCGCTGCGCGCGACCCGCCAATGGCCGCGGCCGCTGCGCTTCACTTCGTACATGGTCTGGTCGGCGCGGTGCAGGAGGCTGTCGATGTCTTCCGCCATGCCCGGCCAGTGGGTGGCGATGCCGATGGAGAGGGTGAGCTCCTCCGGCGCGCCGTCGGCGATTTCGGCCAGCGTGCGGGGGCCGCGCAGGCGCAGCATCTCGGCCCGTTCGGCGGCGGCGAGTTCGTCGGCGCCATCCAGCCAGATGGCGAATTCGTCGCCGCCGAGGCGGGCGAGCAGGTCGGTGGGGCGGAAGGTGGCGCGCAGCAGCGCGGTGACGCCGCGCAGCGCCTCGTCCCCGGCCTCGTGGCCGTGGCGGTCGTTGAGCGCCTTGAAATTATCGAGATCGACGAACATCAGCGTGCCGGGCAGGTTCTCCTGCTCCAGCCGTTCGACGCGGCGGTCCAGCTCCTCGAGGAAGGCGCGGCGGTTGTAGAGGCCGGTGAGCGGGTCCGTGCGCGCTTGGCGGACCATCTCCCGCTGCACCGACTCGTGATCGAGCGCCATGTGGACGATGCCGGCGGCGGCGGCGAGCAGGGCCTGTTCGTCGGCGTCGAAGCTGCGCCCGCCGGGGGGGCGCCAGACCAGCAGCGCGGCGCCGTGGTCGAGGCGGGTATCGCAGCCGCAGGCCAGGACCGGGCGGCCATCGAGCGCCAGGGTGGCGCCGACTTGGGTTTCCCCGGAGGCGATCATGCCAAGCCCGGCGCTCACCGCCATCGGCGCTTCCGGCCCGGCGATGTGGCGGATGATCCCCTCCGGCGACGGCCGGTCGAGCGGGGTCTCGATCACGGCGGCGCTCTCCGCGCCGAGGGCGCGCAGGATGGCCGAGAGCGCGGCCTGGATCATGCGCGGGGCGAGCACTTCCTGGCGCACGCTGTAGAGAATGTGATCGACCAGCTCGGCCCGGCGCAGCCCGGCGGCGATGCGGGCGTTGAAGGCGTCGTCCTCGGTGATGTCCATGCCGAGGCCGCGGCTGCCGAGCAGGCCGCCGGAGCCGTCCAGCATGGGCGAGGTGTTGACGCAGAGGCAGACGCTGCTGCCATCGCCCCGGCGCAGCCAGACGCGGCGGTGGTGGGCGCGCAGGCCGGGGCGGAACGGGTCGAAGCCGCCCTCGGCGACCGGGGTGGCGAGCAGGGTCTGCGCCGGCTTGCCGAGCAGCGCCCCGGCCGGCCAGCCGAGCACCGGGTCCGGGGCGATGAAGACGATGCGGCCCCAGGCGTCGGTCTCGAAGGCGAGGTCGGCGCTCAGCAGCACCAGATCCTGCCAGCGCTGGCGGCTTTCGAGCAGGGCCTCGCACAGCGGCGTCGGCACGCCAGGGCCATCGAAGGTGGCACCAAGCAAGGGCATTTCGCTCACGGGGATCATCGCTGTTCTACCGCCGGGCCTGTCGTTGTGCGGAGGATACAACCATTGCAGCGGTAAATGCGCGGTTATCAGCAACCGGACCGTGCTGCGCGTCCCCGCCCGCCTCGGGTCCGTCCGCCCTGGGTCCGGCGTTGACTTCGCGCGGGGGCCTCTGCATCGTCCGCGCCGTCTTGCCCCTGGGAACCGCCCGCCATGAACCATACCGAACTCGCCGCCGCCATCGACGCGCTCTGGGAGCGGCGCGGGACGCTGACGCCGGCGAGCAAGGGCCACGACCGCGCCCCCGTCGCCGCCGCGCTCGATCTGCTGGACGAGGGGGCGGTGCGCGTCGCCGAGCCGTCGGGTTCGGGCTGGGTGGTGCATCAATGGCTCAAGAAGGCGGTGCTGCTCTCCTTCCGCCTGCACGCCAACCAGCCGATGCCGGGCGCCGGCGGGGCGCCGGTGTTCGACAAGGTGCCGATGAAGTTCGAGGCCTGGGACGAGGAGCGCTTCGCCGCCGCCGGCTTCCGCGCCGTGCCGGGCGCGGTGGTGCGCCATTCCGCCTACATCGCCCCGGGCGCCGTGCTGATGCCGTGCTTCGTCAATGTCGGCGCGCATGTCGGCGAGGGCACGATGATCGACACCTGGTCCACGGTGGGAAGCTGCGCCCAGGTCGGGCGCAACTGCCATATCAGCGGCGGCGTCGGGATCGGCGGCGTGCTCGAGCCGCTGCAGGCCAATCCGGTGATCATCGAGGATGATTGCTTCATCGGCGCCCGCTCCGAGGTGGCGGAGGGGGTGATCGTGGAGCGCGGCGCGGTGCTCTCCATGGGCGTGTTCCTCGGCGCCTCCACCAAGGTGATCGACCGCGCCACCGGCGAGGTGTTCCAGGGCCGCGTGCCGGCCTACGCCGTGGTGGTGCCGGGCAGCCTGCCCGGCCGTCCGCTGCCGGATGGCACCCCGGGCCCGGCGCTCGCCTGCGCGGTGATCGTCAAGCGCGTCGATGCCCGCACGCGGGAGAAGACCTCCATCAACGAGCTGCTGCGCGACTGATCCGGTGGCGCATCCGCCCGACCCGCTGCCGCTCGCCCAGGCGCTGATCCGCTGCCCCTCGGTCACGCCCGCCGATGGCGGGGCGCAGGCGGTGCTGGCGGACGCGCTCGGCCGGCTCGGCTTCACGGTGCGGCGGCTGGCCTTCGGCGCGGTGAGCAATCTCTACGCCCGCATCGGCACCGCCGGGCCGCATCTCTGCTTCGCCGGCCATACCGACGTGGTGCCGCCCGGCGACGGGGCCTGGCGCTTCGATCCCTTCGCCGCGACGGTGCAGGACGGCGTGCTCTACGGCCGCGGCGCCTGCGACATGAAGGGCGCCATCGCCGCCTTCGTCGCCGCCGCCGAGGCCCATCTCGCCGACGGCCCGCCGGCGGGCTCGCTGAGCCTGCTGATCACCGGCGACGAGGAGGGCGAGGCGGTGGACGGCACCGCGCGCGTGCTGGACTGGATGCGCGCGGCGGGGGAGGTGCCGGATTTCTGCCTCGTCGGCGAGCCGACCAACCCGGCCCGGCTCGGCGAGGTGGTGAAGATCGGCCGGCGCGGCAGCCTGAACGCGCGCATCCGCATCGAGGGCACGCAGGGCCACACCGCCTATCCCCAGCGCGCCGACAATCCGGTGCACCGGCTCGTCGCCGCGCTGGCCGCGCTCACCGCGCTGCCGCTCGATGCCGGCAGCGCCTGGTTCGAGCCCTCGACGCTGCAGGTCACCAGCGTCGATGTCGGCAACCCGGCGAGCAACGTGATCCCGGCGGCGGCGAGCGCGCGGCTCAACATCCGCTTCAACGACCGCCATTCGGGCGAGAGCCTGACCGAGTGGCTGCGCGCGGCGCTGGCCCGCTTCGCGCCGCGGGCGGAGCTGGCGGCGAGCGTCAGCGGCGAGAGCTTCCTCACCAGCCCGGGCGCGGCGGTGGCGCGGCTCTGCGCCGCGATCGAGGCCGAGACCGGCATCGCGCCGCGGCTCGATACCGGCGGCGGGACCTCCGATGCGCGCTTCATCACCCGCCTCTGCCCGGTGGCGGAGTTCGGCCTCGTCGGCAGCTCCATGCACCAGGTGGACGAGCGCGTGCCGGTGGCGGAGCTGCGCGCGCTGGCGCGGATCTATCGCGGCGTGATCGGGGCCTTCCTGGCTCCGGAGCCGGGCCGGTGAGCGCGCCCGGCGCGGCGCTGCGGGTGATCAGCGGCATCGCGGCGCTGGCGCGCTTCGACCGGCGTGGCTTCGCCCGCTTCGAGGCCAGCCCGGACGCGTTTCTCGCCAGCCTGGCGCCGCTGATCGCGTTTCCCCTGGTCGGGCTCGGGCTGATGCTGGTCAATGGCGGCGGGCTGCCGGCGGTGGTGGACCTGCTGGCGACGCTCTGCGCCCTGCTCGCCCCGCCGGTGCTCTCCCACGCGCTGGCGGGGCTCTGGCGCCGTCAGACCGTGTGGCTGCGCTACGCGGTGGCGTTCAACTGGTGCCAATGGGCGATCCCGGCGGCGGCGGCGCTGCTGCTGGCGCTGGCGCATGGCGCGGTGCTGCTGGGCGCGCCGACGCGGCCGATCTCCTACGCGCTGCTCGCCGCGCTCGCCGCCTATGGGCTGGCGCTGCACGGGTTCCTGGTGCGCTACGGCCTGGCGCTGTCGTGGCTGCCGGCGGCGGCGGTGGTGGTGGTGGTCAATGTGGTGACGACGGCGCTGGTGGTGGCGCCCTCGCTGCTGCAGCGGCTGGTCTCGTAGGCGCGGCGATGCGTGCAACCGCGCGGGCCCCGGCGTTAGGATAGAGGATGGCCAAGCGATCCCAGAGTTTCGCCGTTCCCGGTGGCGCCCGCGACGTGCTGCTGCACTCGTGCTGCGCGCCCTGCGCCGGCCCGATCATGGAGCGGCTGAAGGGCGAGGGCATCGATTTCACGGTGCTGTTCTACAATCCGAACATCCACCCGCGGGCCGAATACGAGCTGCGCAAGGAGGAGAATATCCGCTTCGCCGCGCGGCTCGGCGTGGCCTTCATCGATCTGGACTACGAAACCGAGGCCTGGTTCGAGCGCGTCAAGGGGCTGGAATGGGAGCCGGAGCGCGGCGCGCGCTGCACCGCCTGCTTCGACATGCGCTTCGAGCGCAGCGCGCTCTACGCCGCGGAGCACGGGTTCAGCGTCTTCACCAGCACGCTCGGCATCTCGCGCTGGAAGGACATGAACCAGATCAACGCCGCCGGCGAGCGCGCCGCGGCGCGGCACGACGCGCTGACCTACTGGAGCTGGAACTGGCGCAAGGACGGCGGCAGCGCGCGCATGGTCGATCTCGCCAAGGAAGAGCAGTTCTACCAGCAGGAATATTGCGGCTGCCTCTACTCGCTGCGCGATTCCAACCGCCATCGCCTCGCCCAGGGCCGCGAGCGCATCGCGCGCGGCACCAAGTTCTACGGCCGCGACACCGCCTGACCATCCGTTCCCGCATTCCCGGAGACCGCCATGCCCGCCTATCGTTCCCGCACCACCACCCACGGCCGCAACATGGCCGGCGCCCGCGCGCTGTGGCGCGCCACCGGCATGGGCGAGGGGGATTTCGGCAAGCCGATCATCGCCATCGCCAACTCCTTCACGCAGTTCGTGCCGGGCCACGTGCACCTCAAGGATCTCGGCCAGCTCGTCGCCGGGGAGATCGCCAAGGCCGGCGGCGTGGCCAAGGAGTTCAACACCATCGCCGTCGATGACGGCATCGCCATGGGCCATGGCGGCATGCTCTACAGCCTGCCCTCGCGCGAGCTCATCGCCGACGCCGTCGAATACATGGTCAACGCGCACTGCGCCGACGCGCTGGTCTGCATCTCCAACTGCGACAAGATCACGCCCGGCATGCTGATGGCGGCGATGCGGCTCAACATCCCCGCCGTGTTCGTCTCCGGCGGGCCGATGGAAGCGGGCAAGATCGTACGCGGGGCGAAGGCGCAGGCGGTGGATCTGATCACCGCCATGGTCGCCGCTGCGGATCCGACCCAGAGCGATGCCGAGACCACGGTGATGGAGCGCTCGGCCTGCCCGACCTGCGGCTCCTGCTCCGGCATGTTCACGGCCAATTCGATGAACTGCCTCGCCGAGGCGCTCGGCCTGGCGCTGCCCGGCAACGGTACCGTCGTCGCCACCCACGCCGACCGGCGCCGGCTGTTCGTCGAGGCCGGCTGGCTGATCGTCGATCTGGCGCGGCGCTGGTACGAGCAGGACGACGCCACCGCCCTGCCGCGCGGCATCGCCGGGTTCGCGTCGTTCGAGAACGCGATGTCGCTGGACATCGCCATGGGCGGCTCGACCAATACCGTGCTGCACCTGCTCGCCGCCGCCGAGGAGGGCGACGTGCCCTTCACCATGGCCGACATCGACCGGCTGTCGCGGCGCGTGCCCAATCTGTGCAAGGTCTCGCCCTCGGTCGCCGACGTGCATGTCGAGGATGTGCATCGCGCCGGCGGCATCGTCGGGATCATGGGCGAGCTCGACCGCGCCGGTCTGATCCATCGCGATGTGCCGACGGTCCACGCGCCGACGCTCGGCGCCGCACTCGACCGCTACGACGTGCGCGGCGCCGCCAGCGAATCGGTCGCCGAGTTCTATCGCGCCGCGCCTGGCGGCGTGCGCAGCATCGAGGCGTTCAGCCAGTCCAACCGCTACGAGACGCTGGATCTCGATCGCAGCAACGGCGTGATCCGCGACGCAGCCCACGCCTTCAGCAAGGATGGCGGGCTCGCCGTGCTCACCGGCAACATCGCCCGCGACGGCGCCATCGTGAAGACCGCCGGCGTCGATCCCGCGTCGCTGGTCTTCGCCGGTCCCGCGCACGTGTTCGAGAGCCAGGAGGACGCGGTCGCCGGCATCCTCGGCGACAAGGTGAAGCCGGGCGAGGTGGTGGTGATCCGCTACGAGGGCCCGAAGGGCGGGCCGGGGATGCAGGAGATGCTGTATCCGACGAGCTATCTGAAATCCAAGGGGCTCGGGAAGGCCTGCGCGCTGATCACCGATGGCCGCTTTTCGGGCGGCACCTCCGGGCTGTCGATCGGGCACATCTCGCCCGAGGCGGCCGAGGGTGGCGCCATCGCGCTGATCGAGGACGGCGACCGCATCGAGATCGACATTCCCGGCCGCACGCTGCATCTCGCGGTGAGCGAGGCGGAGCTCGCGGCGCGCGCGGCGCGGATGGCGGCGCGCGGCGAAGCCGCCTACCAGCCGGCGAGCCGCGAACGGGTCGTCTCCCAGGCGCTGAAGGCCTACGCCGTGCTCACCACCAGCGCCGCGCGCGGCGCCGTGCGCGACGTGACGCAGGTGCGGCGCTGAAGGCAACGTAACTCAGGTATCGCGCTGCGCGCTCAGGGCGGCGAGGAGAGCGCGAGCAGGCCGAGCAGGCCCTGGAGCAGGGCCAGCGGCGTCGGCGGGCAGCCTTGGATGACGAGGTCCACCGGCAGCACCGCGCCGACGCCGCGCTCGCAGGCGTAGGAGCCGGCGAACTCGCCGCCGTCGTGCGCGCAGGCGCCGACGGCGACGACCCATTTCGGGTCCGGCGTCGCTTCCCAGGTGCGCAGCAGGGCGGCGCGCATGTTGTGCGTCACCGGCCCGGTGACCAGCAGCACATCGGCGTGGCGCGGCGAGGCGACGAAGCGCAGGCCGAAGCGTTCGAGATCGTAGAACGCGTTGCCGAGTGCGACGATCTCCAGCTCGCAGCCGTTGCAGGAGCCGGCGTCGATCTCCCGGATCGACAGGCTGCGCCCGAGCCGCGCGCGCGCCGCGACGCCGACCGCGCGCGCCACCGCCTCCAGCTCGGCCGCGTCCACCGCCGGCGGCGGTTCGCTCAGCGGGCGGTGCAGCAGGCCTTCGAGCAGCGTTCGTCGCATCGCCCTGTCCTGTAAATCGTGGGTCCTAGAGATCGTGGCCGGAATAGGCGCAGTTGAAGGATTTGTTGCAGAGCGGGAAGTCGGCGACGATGTTGCCGTCCACCGCCGCCTCCAGCACCGGCCACTGGAACCAGGACGGGTCGCGCAGATGGCAGCGCGCGATGGTGCCGTCCGCGGCGAGCCGGACCCAGGCGAGGATGTCGCCGCGGAAGCCTTCCACCAGCGCCGCGCCCTCGGTCCCGGCGCCGTGCGGTGCCGGCGCGCGGACATCGCCGGCCGGCAGCCCGGCGAGGAGCTGCTCGATCAGGCCGAGGCTGGCCTCGATCTCGGCGATGCGGATCCACACCCTGGCATTGACGTCGCCCTCCTCGCGCACCGGCACGGTGAAGCGCAGTTCGTCGTAGGGCGGGTAGCCGGGCCAGCGCCTGGCGTCGAAATCCCGTCCCGAGGCGCGTCCGACGAAGCCGCCGCAGCCGAACTGGCGGGCCAGCGCCGGATCGAGCCGCCCGGTGCCGACGACGCGGTCCTGCAGCGAGGCGGTGTTGTCGTAGAGCTCGACGAGGCGCGGGAAGCGCTGGCGCACCGCGGCGACCAGGGCGGTGATGGCGGCGGCCCCGGCGGCGTCGAGATCGGCGGCGACGCCGCCGGGGACGACGCGGTCCATCATCAGCCGGTGGCCGAAGCCCTGGGAGGCGGCGCGCAGCACGCGTTCGCGCAGCACCGCGCAATGCGCGTTCATGATGGCGAAGGAGGCATCGTTGCAGACCGCGCCGACATCGCCGAGATGGTTGGCGAGGCGCTCGAGCTCCGCCATCAGCGCGCGCAGCCACACCGCGCGCGGCGGCGGGGCGAGGCCGAGCGCCGCCTCCACGGCGCGGGCGAAGGCGAGGGCGCAGGCCACCGTGCTGTCGCCGGAGACCCGCCCGGCGAGGCGCGCGGCGCGAGCCAGGTCGGCGCCCTGCATCAGCGCCTCGGTGCCCTTGTGGGTGTAGCCGAGCCGTTCTTCCAGCCGCACCACCGTCTCGCCGTCGGCGTGGAAGCGGAAATGTCCGGGCTCGATGATGCCGGCATGCACCGGCCCGACCGCGATCTGGTGCAGCGCCCCGCCCTCGGCGGGCAGGAACGGGTAGGGCGCGGCCGCCTCCGCCGCCGGCTCGCCTGGGCCCAGCGGCGCGCGCACGCCCCAGGCGCCGTGATCGAGCCAGGGCCGCGCGTCCGCCAGGCCCTCGGCGACGAGCCCGAACAGGTCCTGCGCCGCGCGTTCCAGCCGGATCGCCGGGGCATGGCGGGCGCCGAGGGCGGGAAAGCGCCGGTCGGCGCAGGGCAGGCTGAGGACCCCGATCGCATCGCGCTCGCCGCGCAGCACCGCCATGTGCACCGAATCGGCCTCGCCCCAGAGCCCGAGCAGGGTCCAGCGCCCGGCCGCGAGCTCGCCGCCGGCGACGCGCCAGGAGGCGACATCGACGACGAAGCGCGGCCAGGGATGGTGACCCTCGACCCGGGTGGCGGCGCGGAGTTCGGGAAAGATCGGCACCGGCGCCCCCTCAGCCGAGCAGCACGGCGACGTGCTGGAACCAGGCGACCAGTGGCGGCGGCAGGTAGATGCCGGCGCCGAGCACCAGGCCGAGATGGGCGAAGCTCGGCAGGTAGGAGGCCTTGACCGGCCCGACCGGGCCGCGCGGCTCGCCGAACGCCACCGAGGCCAGGCGCGTCAGCAGCGCGCCGAAGGCGACCAGCAGCCCGAGGGCGAGCGCGGCGGCGAGGAACGGGCCGCGCGCGAAGCTGGTGCTGACGATGAGGAATTCGCTCATGAAGATGCCGAACGGCGGCAGGCCGGCGATCGCCGCCACGCCGGCGACCAGGCTCCAGCCGAGCAGCGGGTGGCTCGCCGTCAGCCCGCCGATCTCGGAGATGCGCTGCGTGCCCTTCACCTGGGCGGTGTGGCCGACGGAGAAGAAGATCGCCGACTTGGTCAGGCTGTGCAGCGTCATCTGCAGCAGCCCGGCGAAATTCGCCAGCGGCCCGCCCATGCCGAAGGCGAAGACGATGATGCCCATGTGCTCGATCGAGGAATAGGCGAACAGGCGCTTGATGTCGCGCCGGCGGTAGAGCATCAGCGCGGCGAACAGCACCGAGAGCAGGCCGAGGGCGGCCATCAGCACGCCAGGATCCACCGCGCCCTGGTTGCCGGCGAGCAGGATCTTGAAGCGCAGCAGCGCGTAGAGCGCGACATTGAGGAGCAGGCCGGAGAGCACGGCGGAGATCGGCGTGGGGCCCTCGGCGTGCGCGTCCGGCAGCCAGGCGTGCAGCGGCACCAGCCCGACCTTGGTGCCGTAGCCGAGCAGCAGAAACACGAAGGCGACGTTGAGCAGCGCCGGCTCCATGGCGCCGGACTGGCGCACCAGCAGGGTCCATTCCATCGCCGGCACGCCGGTGCCGAGCACCGGCCGCGCCGCGAGATAGACGAGGATGGTGCCGAACAGCGCGAGCGCGATGCCGACGCTGCCGAGGATGAAGTATTTCCACGCCGCCTCGATCGCCGCATGGGTGCGGTAGATGCCGACCATGACCACCGTGGACAGCGTGGCGAGTTCGACGCCGACCCACATCAGGCCGATGCTGTTGGCGATGAGCGCGAGGTTCATCCCGAACATCATCAGCTGGTAGATGGCGTGGTAGAAGCGCAGATGGGTGCGGGTGAGATGCTCGGTCTCCAGCTCGTGGCCGATATAGCTGGCGCTGAAGACGCTGGTGGTGAGACCGACGAAGCTGTTGAGGACGAGAAAGACGATGTTGAGATCATCGACGAGAAAGAGCGGGCTCGGCGCCGGCCGGGCGCCGAGCAGCAGCAGCGCGGCGAGCAGCGAGAGCAGGCTGGCGGCGACGTTCAGCCGCGCCGCGGCGCGGTAGCCGGGCAGGACGGCGAGCACGGCCGCGGCAAGGGCCGGCGTCACCAGCAGCGCCTGCATCGCGATCGGCGCCAGCGCGGTCATCGCCGTTCGCCGCGGAACTGGTCGAGCGCCTGGACCTCGACCGTGTCGAAGCGCTCGCGGATGCGGAAGAGAAAGATGCCGATGACGATGAAGGCGATGAGGATGGAGAAGGCGACGCTGATCTCCACCACCAGCGGCATGCCTTGCGCGCCGGTGGCGGCGAGGACGAGGCCGTTCTCCAGCGACATGAAGCCGGCGACCTGGCTCACCGCGTTGCGGCGCGTGACCATGATCAGCATGCCGAGCAGGATGACGGAAAGCGCCAGCGCGATATCCTCGCGCGCCAGCGGCGTGGCGGAGGCGGTGGTGCGCAGCATCACCACCAGCGCCAGCGCCACCAGCCCGATGCCGGCGAGCATGGTGGCGCTGATGCCGACGACGGACTCGATCTCGCGATGGATGCCGAGCCGCTTGATCATCCGCTGCAGCGCCACCGGAATCGCGATCGCCTTGAAGCCGAGCGCGGTGACGGCGGTGATGATGAGTTCCGGCGCGTCCTGGATCCACGCCTGCCAGGCGACGGCGAGGGAGAGCACCAGCGCGTGCAGGGCGAGCAGGTTGATCAGCGCCGAGAGCCGGTCCTGGTAGAGCATCATGAAGCTGACCAGCACCAGGCCGCCAGCCAGCATGTGCGCGGTATCGAGCGGGGGCAGCGTCATCTACAAGGTCCGTGAAACGAACAGCAGCAGCGTCGCGAGCAGGCCGAGCATCAGCGCCGCGCCGAGCAGGTTGGGCAGGCGAAACACCCGCATCTTCGCCGTCGCCGTCTCGAACGCGGCGAGCAGCGCGCCGGCGACGGCGAGCTTGGCGACATAGGCGGCGATGCCGAGCGCGTAGGCCGCGGCGCCGGCCTGCACGGGGGCGAGCAGGAACGGGGCGAAGACGCAGGCGATGAGCGAGACATAGAGCAGCAGCTGGACGAAGCCCGCGAGTTCGATCATCGCCAGGTGGCGGCCGGAATATTCCAGCACCATCGCCTCGTGCACCATGGTGAGTTCGAGATGCGTCGCCGGATTATCGACCGGAATGCGCGAGTTCTCGGCCAGCGCGACGATCACCAGCGCGAACAGGGCCAGCGCCAGCGACACGCGCAGCCCCGCAGCCGCCGACAGCATGAACAGCGCGACGTGGGAGAGCTGGCTCGATCCGGCGACGAGGGCGAGGGTGAAGACGATCATGATCAGCGCCGGCTCGCCGAGCGAGGCGATCATCACCTCGCGGCTGGCGCCGATGCCGCCGAAGCTGGTGCCGGCATCGAGCCCGGCGAGCGCGAGGAAGAACCTCGCGCTCCCGAGCAGCGCAGTGATGACGATGAGATCGCCCGACCAGCTGAACATCAGCCCGGCGCCGAAGGTCGGCACCAGCGCCGCGGCGACCCAGGTGGTGGCGAAGATCAGATAGGGCGCGCTGCGGAACAGCCAGGAGGCGTTGTCCGCCAGCACCACCTCCTTGCCGAGCAGCCGTCGCAGGTCGCGATAGGGCTGCAGCAGGGGCGGGCCGGCGCGGCGCTGCAGCCGGGCCTTCAGCTTGCGCACGTAGCCGGTGAGCAGCGGCGCCAGCGCCAGCACCAGCAGCATTTCCAGCCCCTGGATGGCGATGGCGCGGATCAGTGCCATACCGCCAGCACCAGCAGCAGGAACACGAGCGCCAGAAAGACGAAGCTCATGAAGCGGCGGATCGAGAGGAACTGGAGGAAGTTGAGCCGGTCCGCGAGCCGCCAGACGAAGCCCACCAGCGGCGCGTAGAGCCCGTCCCACACCGGGTCGATGCGGCTGTGGCGGATACGCGCCGGTGCCGTCGACCCTGGCGGCGGCATCTCCACCACGTCGCTGGCGCGGAAGATCGCGGTGCCGAAGGCGCGGCGGATCGGCTGGGCGAAGCTCGCGGCGGAATATTGCGCGCCGATGCCGACATCGCCGAAACCGCAATCCCAGGCGCGGTAGCGGCGCGCGGCGCGCGAGGCGAAGCGGTGCACCGCGGCGGCGACCGTCAGCGCCGAGGCGGTGATGAACAGGAAGATCAGAATGCCGTTGTACGAGCTGCGGCTGGCGGCGACGGGGATGATCGTCAGCCAGGGCAGCCCGGTCTGCAGCGGCATGCGCGCGGCCACGCTCGCCTGCACCGCGGGGGCGATGGCGTCGATGACGGCGCCGGGAAAGAGGCCGGCGAGCAGGCAGAGCGCGGCGAGGCCCCAGATCGCGGCGAGGGAGGCCCGGTCGGTCTCCACCGCCGCGGACGCCGCCGGCGAGCGGGGGCGGCCGAGGAAGGCGAGGCCGTAGAACCGCACGAAGCAGGCCGCCGCCAGTGCCGCGCCGAGCGCGAGCAGCGTGCCGGTCGCCGGTACCGCCAGCTTCAGCCCCCATTGCGGCAGGTCCGGGCTCAGCAGGATGGCCTGGAAGGTGAGCCATTCCGAGGCGAAGCCGTTGAACGGCGGCAGCGCGGCGATGGCCAGGCAGGCGCCCAGCATGGGCACGGCGAGGCTCCGCATGCGGTGGATCAGCCCGCCGAGCCGGTCCAGCTCGCGCGCGCCCGTCGCCGTCAGCACCGCGCCGGCGCCGAAGAAGAGCGTGCTCTTGAACAGCATGTGGTTGAAGGCGTGGAACAGCGCCGCCGTCATCGCCAGCGCCGCCGCCGCCCCCATCGCATCGGCGCGGAACGCCAGCGCCAGGCCGAGGCTGGCAAAGATCAGGCCGATATTCTCGATCGTGCTGTAGGCGAGAAGGCGCTTGATGTCGGTCTCCATCAGCGCCTGCAGCACGCCGAGCACGACGGAGACGCCGCCCAACGCGAGCACGACCAGGCCCCACCACCAGGCCGGCGGGCCGGCGAGCTGGAAGACGATGCGGATGAAGGCGTAGACGGCGACTTTCGTCATCGCCCCGCTCATCAGCGCGGAGACGTGGCTCGGCGCCGCCGGGTGGGCGCGCGGCAGCCACACATGCAGCGGCACCAGCCCGGCCTTGGAGCCGGCGCCGAGCAGGGCGAGCGCGAGCACCAGCGCGCCCACCCAGGGCGCCGGTCGCCGCGCCGCCATCGCCGCGAAGCTGTAATCGCCGCCGGCCCCGGCGAGAAAGCCGAAGCCGAGCAGCAGCGCCAGCGTGCCGAAGCTCGCCATCAGCAGGTAGAGCGTGCCGGCGGCGACATTCTCCGCCTCGCGATGCTGCGCCAGCACCAGCGCCCACGAGGCCAGCGACATCAGCTCCCAGGCGAACAGGAAACTGTAGGCGTCGGCGGCGAGCACGACGAGGTTCATCGCCGCGAGAAAGACCGGAAAGAACGGCAGCACGCGCTGCGGTTCGGGCTCATGGGCGCCGTAGCCGATTGCGTAGAGGCTGGCGGCGGCGGCGGCGAGATCGATGACGACGAGGAAGAAGGCGGCCAGCGCGTCGAGGCGGAAATGCGCCCCGAGCCAGGGCAGGCCGAGCGGCAGCGCCGCCTCCCGCGCGCCCTGGCCGAGGCTGGCGAGCATGACGGCGGCGAGCGCGAGCAACGCCAGCGTCAGCGCCAGCGCGCCGCCATAGACCAGCTTCGTCGCCAGCGGCGAGCGGCGCGCGGCGATGGCGGCGAGGCCGAGGACCAGCAGGGACGCGATCAGCGCCAGCAGGGCGGCGATCATTGTTCGCCCCCCCTGGCGGCAGCCGCGCGCTCCCGCAGCCGCACGCCGCGCCCGCCGCCGGCACTGGCGGCACCCTCGCCGATCAGCTCGACGCCGCCGGCTTCCAGGGCGGCGACCAGCTTCATCAGCGAGTCCACGTTGCCGCGGATCACCCCCTCGCTCGCCTCCATGCGCTGGATGGTCGGCAGCGACAGGCCGCACAGCTCGGCCAGCCGCTTCTGGTCGATCCCCAGCAGCGCGCGGGCGGCCCGCATCTGCGGCGCGGTGATCACGCGCAATCCATCGTAGATGATGTTCCACGCATTACAAAGCCAGCGTAGAACCTTCTTTCCGGGGCTTCAACCCCAATCAGGAGCCAGGTTCAGCCCCGGCGGCGCTCGATCTCGACGCCGACCGAGCCGGCATCCGCCATGACATCGAGCTTCTCGACGCGGATGCGCGCGACATGCACCCTGGCATCGCGCAGGCACAGTTCGGCGATGCGCTCGGCGAAGGTCTCGACCAGGCGGATATGGCCCTCGCCGGCGATGCGCCGGGTCGCCGCGGCGATGGCGGCGTAATCGACGACGCGGCCGATCTCGTCACGCCCGATGGCGCTGCGCGAGCCCGCCCGCGCGCCGTCGTCCTCGACGCCGAGATCGATGTTCACGCGCACGCGCTGCGGCGCCTCGTGCTCGTCGGTGTAGACCCCGATGCGCATCTCCAGCATCAGGTCGCGGACGAAGATGTGGCGCAGCGCGCGGGCGGCGTCGGCGATTCGGGGCGTGTCCATGCTGTTCCTCGATGCCCGCCTTGCGGCGGTCATTCCTCAAATATGGCCGGCGCCGCCGGTGACCATTGCAGGTGCTGGCCGCCATCGAGTGCCAGCATCTGGCCGGTGAAGGAGCGCAGGCGCAGGATCGCGAGCGCCGCCTCGGCGACCTCCTCGGGGCTGGTGCCATGCTGGAGCGGCACCGAGCGGTTCTGGTGGACGAATTGCGCCTGCGTCTGGCGCGCGCTGGGCAGGGTCGGGCCGGGGCCGATGGCGGCGACGCGGATGCGCGGCGCCAGCGCCAGGGCCATGCTCTGGGTCAGCGCCCACAGGCCGAATTTCGACACGGTGTAGGAGACGAAATGCGGCGTCGGCGAAAACACGCGCTGGTCGAGCAGGTTCAGCACCACCCCCTCGGCGTGCTCCGGCAGGGCGCGGGCGAAATCCTGCATCAGCACGAAGGGCGCGCGCAGATTGGGCTCGATATGCGCGTCCCAGCTCGCCCGCGTCACGCTGTCCCACTCGTCGCGCTCGAAGCGGCTGGCGTTGTTGACCAGCACGCCGATCGGCCCCAGCGCGGCGGTGGCGCGGCCAAGGAGCGTGGCCGTCTCGGCCTCGTGGTCGAGGTCCGCGCGCAGCAGCGCCACGCCGACGCCGAGGCGGCTCATCTCCGCGCCGCACGCCTCCGCCTCCTCGCGGCTGTCGCGGTAGTGCAGCGCCACCGCGAAGCCGGCGCCGGCCAGCGCCAGGGCCAGGGCGCGGCCGAGGCGGCGGGCGCCGCCGGTGACGAGGGCGGCGCGCGGAATGGTCGGGGCGATGGCGGCGTGCATGGCCTCCTCTATCGCCCGCCCGGCGCGCGGTCAAAGCCGCCCGCCTCGGCCAGCGCGGCGATGAGGCGCGGCGCGGTGGCTTGCCGCGCATACTCGGCCGCGACGCGCGCCCGGCCGGCGGCGCCGAAGCGCGCGCGCAGCGCCGGTTCCGCGCGCAGCCGCGCCAGGGCGTCGATCCAGCCCGCTTCATCGGCGGCGAGGAAGCCGGTCTCGCCGTCGCGCACCACGCTGCGATTGGCCCCGACCGGCGAGGCGACGACGGCACGCCCGGCGGCCATGTACTGGATCAGCTTGTAGGCCGACTTGCCCCGTGCCCAGGCCTCGTCCGGCAGCGGCATGACGCCGACATGGGCGCGCGCGATCAGCGCCGCCTCCTCGGCCTCCGACCACGGCGCGTGGACGCACTCCACGCCGGCGATGGCGAAGCCGGGCGCCCCGATCACCAGCAGACGCAGCGGCCCGGTGCGCGCCAGGGCCTGAAGCGCCGGGACGATGGCCGCCAGATAGGCCATTGTCATCGGCGTGCCGATCCAGGCGACGGTGAACGGGCCGGCGGGCTCCGGCGTCGGCGGGTAGAGGTCCAGATCGACCACCGTCGGCAGCTCCAGCACGCGCCGCGCCCCGTTCGCCTCCGCCCAGGCCCGCAGCGTGGCGTTGGCGACGACGACCAGCGCGGCGCCGCGCAGCAGGGCGGGAAACTTGCCGCCGAGCAGCCAGCGCACGAGGCGGCTCCGATGCTGCGCGTAGCGCAGGAACCAGGCATCGTCGAAATCCAGCACGTAGGGCGTCCGGCCGAGCACCAGCCGCTCCAGCGCCGCCGGCAGATAGGGCAGCAGCTCCTTCTCGATCCAGACGAGATCGTGCCGGCGCGGCGCGACGAGGCGCGGCAGGTAGCGGGCATAGGCCGCCACCGCCGCCGCCCGGTGCGGCCGGCCTTCATAGAGGGCGCGCAGATAGGCGTCGTCGAGGCACGAGATCACGTCCACCCGCAGCCCGGCGGCTTCGAGCGCGCCGCGATAGAGCAGCAGGCGCTGGCGGCTGGAGGCGCCGAGCCGGCCATAGCGTGTGGCGAGCAGCAGCGACGGCACGCTCACCGTGCCCGGCCGCGCCCGCGCTGAGAAGGCGGCGGCGCCCGGCCGCCGCCGGGGTCGCGTTGAGAAGGCGGCGGCGCTCTGCCGCCGCCGCCGGGACCCATCGGCACCGGGGCGCGGTCGCGGCGCGTGGGCGGGCGCAGGGTGGCGGCCGCGGCGGGCGGCGGCTCGAGGCCGAGATCCAGCGCCTCCAGGCGGCGGATCTCGTCGCGCAGCCGCGCCGCCTCCTCGAACTCGAGGTCGGCGGCCGCGGCGCGCATGCGCTTCTCCAGCTCGGCCACCGCGGCGCGGAGATCCTTGCCGACGAACTCGCTCACCCCCGGCGTCCGCCCGCCGGAAGGCAGCGGCGCGACGGTGACGTAGTCCTGCTCGAACACGCTCTCCAGCACCTTGCCGATCTCGCGGCGCACCGATTGCGGCGTGATGCCGTGCTCCTCGTTCCACGCCTGCTGCTTGGCGCGGCGCCGGTCCGTCTCCTCGATCGCCGCGCGCAGGCTGCGCGTCATCACGTCGGCATAGAGGATCACCCTGCCCTCGACATTGCGCGCGGCGCGGCCGATGGTCTGGATCAGCGAGGTCTGCGAGCGCAGGAAACCCTCCTTGTCGGCATCGAGAATGGCGACGAGCGCGCATTCGGGGATGTCCAGCCCCTCGCGCAGCAGATTGATGCCGATCAGCACGTCGAACACGCCGACGCGCAGGTCGCGGATGATCTCGATCCGCTCCAGCGTGTCGATGTCGGAGTGCAGATAGCGCACCTTCACGCCCTGCTCGCCGAGATAGTCGGTGAGATCCTCGGCCATGCGCTTGGTCAGCGTCGTGACCAGAACGCGCGCGCCGGCGGCGGCGGCGGCGCGGCATTCGGCGAGCAGATCATCGACCTGGCGCTCCACCGGGCGCACCTCCACCATCGGGTCGATCAGGCCGGTCGGGCGGATCACCTGCTCGGCGAAGGTTCCGCCGGTGCGCTCCATCTCCCACGGGCCGGGCGTGGCGGAGACGAAGATCGTTTCCGGGCGGAAGCGCTCCCATTCCTCGAACTTGAGCGGGCGGTTGTCGATGCAGGAGGGCAGGCGGAAGCCGAATTCGGCGAGCACCGATTTGCGGTTGAAGTCGCCGCGATACATGCCGCCGATCTGCGGCACGGTGACGTGGCTCTCATCGACGACGAGCAGCGCGTTCTCCGGCAGGTACTCGAACAGGGTCGGCGGCGGATCGCCCGGCGCGCGGCCGGTGAGATAGCGCGAGTAGTTCTCGATCCCCTTGCACGAGCCTGTGGTTTCCATCATTTCGATGTCGAACATTGTGCGCTGTTCGAGCCGCTGCGCCTCCAGCAGCTTGCCCTCGGCATGGAACTGCGCCAACCGCTCCTTGAGCTCGCGCTTGATGTCGCCCACCGCCTGCGCCAGCGTCGGGCGCGGCGTGACATAGTGGCTGTTGGCGTAGATGGTGATGGTCTCGAGCGAGGCCGTGCGCTCGCCGGTGAGGGGATCGAACTCGTCGATGGATTCGATCTCCTCGCCGAACAGGCTGATGCGCCAGGCGCGGTCCTCGTAGTGGCTGGGATGGATGTCCACCGTCTCGCCGCGCATGCGGAAGGCGCCGCGCTGGAAGGCGGTATCGTTGCGGCGATATTGCAGCTCGACCAGCGCGCGCGCGAGCTTGTCGCGATCGATGGTGCCGCCGCGTTCGAGTTTCACCACCATCTTGGCGTAGGTCTCGACCGAGCCGATGCCGTAGATGCAGGAGACGGAGGCGACGATGACGGTATCGTTGCGTTCCAGCAGCGCCTGCGTGGCGGCGTGGCGCATGCGGTCGATGGCCTCGTTGATCTGCGCGTCCTTCTCGATATAGGTGTCGGTGCGCGGCACGTAGGCTTCCGGCTGGTAGTAGTCGTAGTAGGAGACGAAATACTCCACTGCGTTCTCCGGGAAGAACGCTTTCATCTCGCCGTAGAGCTGCGCCGCCAGGGTCTTGTTCGGCGCCAGGATCAGGGTCGGGCGCTGCACCGCCTCGATCACCTTGGCCATGGTGAAGGTCTTGCCCGAACCGGTGACGCCGAGCAGCACCTGGTCGCGCTCGTTGCGGGCGAGCCCGGCGAGCAGGTCGCGGATCGCGCCCGGCTGATCCCCGCTCGGCGCGTAGGGCGAGACCACCTTGAGCGGGCGCAGCGTCGGGCGGACCGCCTGGCGCACCGGCGTGAACAGGGCCGGGTGCGGGCGGAGCTCGGCCGGCGGTGCGGCGGCGTGCGACATGGCGAACTCCTTGCGGGTGGCGTGATCCGCGCTGCCGGGGTCAGCCGCCGAAGCGCCGGATCGCCTCGGGATCGAAGGCGAAGCCCCAGCCCGGCCGGTCCGGCACGATGGCGTTGCCGTTGCCGTCGAGTTCGATGCGCTCGCGATAGATCGGCTCGAACCAGGGCATGTGCTCCAGGAACATCGCGTTCGGCAGCGCGGCGAGCAGGGAGAGGCTCATTTCGCTGAACAGGTGCGAGGAGAGCGGGATGTCGAAGGCCTCGGCGAGGTGGCCGGCCTTGATGAAATCCGCCGGCCCGCCCATGCGCTGCAGGTCCGGCATCAGGATGTCGGCCGAGCGCCGGCGCAGCATGTCGAGGATGCCCTGGTGCGTGTGCTCGGTCTCGCCCGAGGCGATCGGCGTATCCAGCGCGGCGGCGATGGCGGCCTCGCCGTCATGGTCCCAGTACGGCACCGGCTCCTCGAACCAGGCGAGGCCGAACTCCTCCAGCCGCCGGCCGAGGCGGATCGCCTGCGGCACCGTCATCTGCTGGTTGGCGTCCGCCATCAGCTTGATGTCCGGGCCGATCGCCGCGCGCACGGCGCGGACGCGGGCGATGTCCTCGTCCGCATCCGGCTTGCCGAGGCGCATCTTCATCGCCTTGAACCCCTGCGCGAGAAACGCCGCCGCCTCCGCTTGCAGTTCGTCGATGCTCGAGGAGAGCCACATGCCGCCCGAGGCATAGGCCGGCACCGCGTCGTGGCAGGCGCCGAGCAGCCGGGCGACGTTCAGCCCCGCCTGCTTGCCGCGCAGGTCCCACAGCGCGGTCTCGATCGCGGCCAGGCCGAGGATGGAGACGCCCTTGTGGCCGAGGAAATTGATCTCCTTCCACACCCGCGCGCGGAAGGCGCCCGAGCGCGTCGGGTCGAGCCCGACCACCAGCGGCTCCAGGCTCCGGACCATGGCGTGGATCACGTCCAGCCGGCGGTCGTTGATGGAAAAGACCAGGCCCTCGCCGACCAGGCCGGCATCGGTCTCGAGGAAGACCAGCACGCAGTCGGCGGAGCGGATCTCGAAGATCGCGCTCAGGATCGGCTTCGGCAGGGGCAGATGCACGACGGTGGTGCGAAGGCGGGTGATCCGCATCGGGCGTTCTCCGGTGGCACGGGCGGCCAGGAGTAGCCCAATTCCGGACCGGCGTCAGCGGGTCCAGCCGCCGCCGTAGCCGTAGCTGTGGGCGTAGGCGCTGCCGGCGATCTCCGGCGGTGGCGGATGGCGGCGATAGGCGCGCACCCAGTCGCTGGCGATGGCGCGCTGCGCCTCGGCCAGGCCCATGCGGCCCTGGCAGACCAGATCATGCAGCCAGAGCTCGAGATCGTCCTTGCGCGCGGCGTCCCATCCGCCCGCCGCGTGCCGCGGCTGCGGCCAGAGATTGCGCGGGTCCGTGGGCGAGCCGCCGAGGGAGAGCGGGATCAGATGATCCTCCTCGTAGTGGCCGAGGCGGCGGTCCGGATAGCCGTATTCGCCGATCTGGCGGCGCTTCAGCGCCTCCGTATAGGGCTGCGGCGGGCGGATGGCGCGGGTCCAGCCGGTCCGGCAGATGGTGGCGTGGATGTTCGCCTGGGTGACGGTAGGGTCGATCGCGCCGGGCGTCAGCGTCGGGTCCGGCCGCAGCCGCTCCGCCGCCGCGACCGGGGCCCGAGCATCCGCGACTCCACCTGCGTCCTCGGGCCACGGATCCTGCGCCAGCGCCGCGCCGCTGGCGGCGAGCGTCAGGCCTGCCGCCAGGATCGAGACCGCCGCGCGCCAACGGCTACCGCACCGCATGCCGTCCTCTCCCACGTCCGGACCGCGGCGACTCTCGGCCCGCCGGGTTAACCGAAGCTGAATCCCCCGTCGCTTAATCCCGCCTCAGGGATGGTTCCAGACGACGTGGCCGTGGAACTCGGTCTCGCACTCCGGCGTGCGCACGGTGAAGGCGAGCCGCCCGCCGATCACCTTGCCATCCAGCACCGCCTTGCCGTCGGCGGCGTGGAGCGTGCCGTCCGGCTGCAACGGCGCGGCCAGGACCAGGCTCGGCTGATAGGGAAAGACCAGCGCCGCATCGCCGATATCGACCACGCCATAGCGCGAGGCCGGGCAGGCGGCGGCGCTGCCATGCACCAGCCGCGCCCGGCCCTGGTAGCTGCCGTCGTAGCTGCGCGGCGAGACCGCGCGCGCATCCGCCGCCCGGGCCGGCGCCGCCGGCGCTTCGGCCGCCCGGACCGCCACCACCTGGGTTGCCGCGACCACGCCGGGCACCGCCAGCGCCGCCAGCAGCACCCATCCATGCCTGCCCATCGTCATGCCCTCCGGCTTGCGCTCCATGGTCGTTCCCCGCCTACTGCCAATGGCCCGGCAGCCAGGACCAGGTATCGCCCTTCTTCTCCCAGTAGCCGTCCTGCCACATCGTCCCATGGCCGGCACGCGTCACCCAGGCGCCGGCCTGCCAGGTGTAGGTGGTGCCGGACCACTCCCAATGACCCGGCTCCCAGATCAGCGGCGCCTCGGACACGGGCGGCTTCGGCAGCGTCTCCGGCCGCACCGGCGGCACCGGCGGATAGGGCAGGGCCGCCGGGGGCGCGTTGACGCAGCCCGAAAGCACCAGCCCCACGGCCAGCGTGGCCGCTGCGCGTCGCAAGCTTCGCCCGTTGGCTGATCCCACTGTCATCCCCACTTCTACTCCTGGCGTTCCGCCGCAATGGCTCCATAGTCTGCCATCAGACTAGGCATGTTCGGGGGGACTTGCGAGGGGGCTATGTCAAGGCATGAACACGGCCGCGTGCGCTGCGCGGCGGCGGCACTTCCAGTCGGACCGGGCCGCGCCCCGCGGCGCCTGCCGGCATCTCTGTTCACAGCTCTTCTGGCCGCGGCGCTGCTCGCCATCGCCCCGCTGGGCGGCTGCGCGACGCTGCCGGTCGTCGATACCAGCGGGCTCGCCGCCGCCGGCCCGGGGGGCGAGACGCAGGCGCTGCGCCGCGAGGGCGAGCGCGCCGCCGGCGAGCGCTTCTACGCCGGCAACTCGGTGCAGCTGCTGGCCAATGGCGAGCCGACCTACGCGGCGATGACCGAGGCGATCCTGGGCGCCCGCCACCGCATCGACATCGAGAGCTACGAGTTCGACCCCGACCCGAAATGGCGCCTGGTGGATCTGCTGGTGCAGAAGCGCCGCGAGGGCGTGGTGGTGAACATCCTCTACGACGCCTGGGGCTCGTCGAACGTGCCGGCGGCGCTGTTCGACCGGCTGCGCGCCGCCGGGGCCAACGTGCTCGAATACAACCCGCTGCGGCCGAGCGCGCGGGTGGCGCTGGATCTCAACCGCCGCGACCACCGCAAGCTGTTCGTCGTCGATGCGCGGGTGGTGATCACCGGCGGGGTGAACATCTCGCCGGTCTATTTCAACCACTCCAACCCGGCGCAGACCGATCCGGAGCTCATGGCCTGGCGCGATACCGACGTGCGCATCGAGGGCCCGGTGGCGGCGCGGTTCGAGGCGCTGTTCATGGAGGAGTGGCACGGGCAGAACGGCCCGCCGATCCCGCCGCCGCCGCCGACCCCCGGCGCGCTCTATGGCGGCGCCATGGTCGCCGCGGTGGACGGGGCGCCGGTGCGCGACCATCCGCAGATCTACGAGGCGCTGCTCGTCGCCATCGCCATGGCGCAGCACAGCGTGCACCTGACCACCGGCTTCTTCGTGCCGACGCCGCAACTCGTGCACGCGCTCGAGCGCGCCGCGCGGCGTGGCGTCGATGTCGCCGTGGTGCTGCCGGCGCACAGCACCAGCTCCTTCGCCATCGAGGCGGGGCGCGCCTATTACGAGGATCTGATGGAGGCCGGGGTGCGCATCTACGAGCGCCAGGGCGCCGTGCTGCACGCCAAGACGGCGGTGATCGACGGCCTCTGGTCCACCGTCGGCTCCTCGAACCTGGATTGGCGCAGCGTCGTGTTCAACAACGAGCTCAGCGCGATCATCCTCGATTCCGGCTTCGCGCAGCGGCTGGAGGCGATGTTCGAATACGACGTCGCCCATTCGACACGCGTGGATCCCGCCAGCTGGGCGCGGCGGCCGCTGTTCGAGAAGCTGCAGGAGTGGCAGGCGCGCGCGGTGGAGGTGCTGCTCTGAGCGCGGTCAGGCGGCGAGCGCGGCGGCGGCGCGCAGCCCGTGCCAGAGGCGGACCTCGAGCGGCCCGGCGACGATGATGGGCGGAAACGCGTTGAGGCCGGAGGCGGCGAACAGGCGGCGCAGGGCCTCGTCCTCGAAGCCGGGCCAGCGATGGGCGAGGCGGTCGACGACGTCGGCGCGCTGGTGACGGGCGAGATCGACGACGATGAGTTCCCCGCCCGGGCGCAGCACCCGCGCCGCCTCGGCGATGGCGCCGGCGGGGTCCTCGGCATAGTGCAGCACCATCTGCAGCACGGCGAGGTCGAAGGCGGCGTCGGCGAAGGGGAGGCGGTACATGTCCGCCTGGCGCACGGAGCAATGGCCGAGCGAGGCGCCGTTGAGACCGGGACGGGCGATCCGGTCGCGGGCCAGGGCCAGCATCGCCCGGCTGGCATCGACGCCGACTCCGGCGCGGACATGCGGGGCGAGCACTTCGAGCAGCCGTCCGGTGCCGGTGCCGATGTCGAGCACGGCGCCGATCGGGCCGGCGGGCAGCAGATCGAGCAGCGCCGCCTCGACCGCGGCGGCCGGCAGATCCAGCGCGCGCATCTCGTCCCAGTCCGCGCCCTGGTGGCGGAAGCGTTCGGAGGCGACGCGGGCGCGCTCGGCGAGGACGCGCGCGCCCTGGCGCCGATCGGCGGCGAGGGTGGGCTCGTCCTCCGGCAGGCGGGCGAGCAGGTCGCGCACCAGGCTGCCGGCCTCGCCGCCGGCGAGGCTGAACCAGACATTGGCGCCCTCGCGCGTGCGTTCGAGCAGCCCGGCCTCGCACAGCAGGCGCAGATGCCGCGACAGGCGTGGCTGGGACTGGCCGAGGATCTCGGTGAGGTCGAGGACGCAGAAGGCGCCGCGGGCGGCGAGCGCGAGCAGGCGCAGCCGGGTCGGCTCGGCGGCGGCGCGCAGCGCGGTGAGCAGGCGGTTCATGCGCCTCCCTATGACATAAACATATGCTTATGTCCAGATGATCAACGCTCGGTGCCGTCCGCCAGCGCGCGCTGCATCAGTACGACGTCCAGCCAGCGGCCGAACTTGAAGCCGACGCCGCGCAGCAGCCCGACCTGGCGGAAGCCGAGGCTGGCGTGCAGGCCGATCGAGCCGGCATTGGCCTGGTCGCCGATGACCGCGATCATCTGGCTGTAGCCGGCGGCGGCGGCGGCCTCGATCGCGGCGGCGACGAGGGTTTTGCCGAGACCCTGGCCGCGCACGTCGTCGCGGACATAGACCCCGTCCTCGGCGCAGAACCGGTAGCCGCTGCGGTCGCGGTACTGGGCGTAGATGACATAGCCCTGCACCCCGGTGGCGTCCGTCGCCACCAGCCAGCCGGCCCGCCCGCCGGCTTCCGTGGCGGCGGCGAAGCGGGCGGTGACCTCCTCGACCGACGGCGGCGCGTCTTCGAACGTGCCGGTGCCGTGCAGGACGTGATGGGCGTAGATCGCTTGGATCTCGGCCAGGTCGGCCGAGGTGGCGGGACGTATCGGCATGGCGCGTGATCCTGCTTCGCTTTGAGTAACGTTCCTGGTAGAAGGTTCCTGGTAGAAGGTCATGGTGATGCGTGCGGGCGTGGCGTGCAAATGGCCACCGCGCCGCCCCCGTTTGGCGGGCGAGGGCAGCGGCCGATGCCGCGGCGCGATCGTCGGTCCGGATGTCGGTCCAGATGTCCGCCCCGGTGTCCGCCAGGCGATCGGGGCCCGGGTATCGGCCAACTGAAGCAGTGAGAGGTCGGTCTTGGACAATTTCGACGTGATCCCGGGCGGCGACCCCAAGGCGCAGCCTGGTGCGCCACCACCGATCGGCAGCGACGCCGACGCGGCGGCCGGTGAGGGCGACTCGCCCTCGGTGCGGGTGCGCGCGATCCTGGCCGCCGCCCGCTATCATGGTATCGACCTCGACACGAACGAGCTGCGCGTGCCGCGCGGCGAGGTGGTGTCGGCCCTGTCGCTGCTCGCCTGGGTCCGCAACAGCGGCCTGTGGGCCAAGGCGACCCGGCTGAGCTGGGGCCAGCTGCTGAAGCTGAAGGGCCCGACGCCGGTGGTGCTGCTCTTCTCCGATGGCGGCGCCGGGCTGCTGGTCGGCGCCAATCCGGCGCGCAATGTCGTTTTTCTGCGCGATCCCCGCGCCCCGGCCTCGGCCGATCCGGTCGCCGTCGATGAGCTCCG
The DNA here is from genome assembly GCA_021815825.1 of Pseudomonadota bacterium. GTDB lineage: Bacteria > Pseudomonadota > Alphaproteobacteria > Acetobacterales > Acetobacteraceae > JAJZVV01. Next base: position 5,828 of record JAKAZO010000032.1, on the reverse strand, counting down.
CCTGCAGCAGGTCTGGAGCGGCGAGGCGATGCTGGTGCGCAAGCCGCGCGGCGCGCCGGAGGCGGACGCCCCCTTCACCTTCGGCTGGATCGCCCGCGCGGTGCTGCGCGAGCGGCGCATCCTGCGCGATATCGGCCTGGCCTCGATCGCGCTCAGCATCCTCACCATCCTGCCGCCGCTCCTGGTCATGACGGTGATCGACCGGGTGCTGGTGCATCAGAGCCTGTCCACGCTGGTGCTGATTTCGACCATCCTCGGCGTCGGCGTGCTCTACGAGACACTGCTCGGCTATGCGCGCCGCGAACTGACGCAGGTGGTGGCGGCACGCATCGACAGCACGCTGAACCTGCACATCTTCAACCGCCTGCTGGCCCTGCCGATCGATTATTTCGAGCGCAACCCGGCCGGCCAGACCAATCACCGCCTGCATCAGATCTGGAAGCTGCGTGAGTTCCTCACCGGCAAGATGCTCACCACCTTCCTCGATCTCTTCACGCTCCTCGTGCTGCTGCCGTTCCTGTTCTACCTCAGCGCCACCCTGGCCTGGATGGTGGTGGCCGGCTCGGTGCTGATCGCGCTCATCATCCTCGCCTTCCTGCCGGCGATCCGCGTCAAGGTCGGCCGCGCCATCGAGGCCGAGGTGCGCAAGAGCGTCGTCATGGTCGAGACCGTGCACGGCATCCGCACGGTGAAATCCCTGGCCATGGAGCCGGTGCAGAAGGAGATCTGGGACGAGCGCGTCGCCGATGCCAGCCGAAAGCGGCTGGAGGCCGGGCGCCTGTCCAACTGGCCGGCGACGCTGGTGACGCCGATCGAGCGCTTCATCGAGCGCGGCGTGCTGCTGCTCGGCGCCTATCTGGTGCTGGAGCAGGCCTCCACCGTCCAGGTCGGCGGGCTGATCGCCTTCATGCTGCTCGGCATGCGCCTGGCCCAGCCGCTCGTCGGGCTGGCGCGGCTGATCGAGGACATGGAGGAAGTCCGCGCCGCGGTCGGCGAGGCGGCGATGGTGCTCAACCACCCGACCGAGGTCTCCGGCGTGTCGCGCGGGCTGCGGCCGCGGTTCAACGGCGCCATCACCTTCGAGAACGTCACCTTCGCCTATCCCGGCGCCAAGGCGAAGGCGCTGGAGAACGTCTCCTTCAGCGTCCCGGCCGGGACCATGCTCGGCATCGTCGGCAAGAGCGGCTCGGGCAAATCCACCATCACGCGGCTGCTGCAGGGCATCAACCGCGAATATGACGGCTACGTGAAGATCGACGGCAGCGAGCTGCGCGAGATCAACCTGCCGCATCTGCGCCGCAGCTTCGGCGTCGTGCTGCAGGATAATTTCCTCTTCCGCGGCACGGTGCGGGAGAACATCCTCGCCGGCCGGCCCGGACTGACGCTGGAGGATGCGGTGCGCGCGGCGCGGCTGGCCGGCGCGGAGGAATTCATCGAGCGCATGCCGCAGGGCTACGAGACCTTCATCGAGGAGGGGTCGCCCAACCTCTCCGGCGGCCAGCGCCAGCGCCTGGCCATCGCCCGCGCCTTGATCAACGACCCGCGCATCCTCATCCTCGACGAGGCGACCAGCGCGCTGGATCCCGAGAGCGAGGCGCTGGTCAACGCCAACCTCAGGCGCATCGGCCGCGGGCGGACCATGGCGATCGTCTCGCACCGGCTCTCCTCGCTGGTCGATTGCGACGCGATTCTGGTGCTCGATCAGGGCAAGGTGCTGGATATGGGGCCGCATCGGGAGCTGGTGGAGCGCTGCGCCATCTATCGCCAGCTCTGGCTGCAGCAGAATCGCCACATGCAGGACCCGGCCAATCGCCCCACCAGCGTCGGGCCGGTGCTGGCCCAGGGTGATTGACGGCGCGGGTTTGATGGCGCGGGATTGACGGGGCGGGGAACGGGACTTGGCAAGAGGATCGGGACGGTAATGGGTGCACTGGTCGGGGCTGGCGGGTCCGAGGGCAAGCTGGCGGTGGTCGGCGGACGCGCGCCCAAGGGCCTCGGGCCGGGCGGGCAGGTGGCGCTGGGGCACGCCGCACTGGGGCACGCGGCGGATGCGCTGCTCGAGTTCGAATCGCCGTCGGCGGCGGTCATCGCCACGCCAGCCGCCTTCATCGCGCGCGCCGTCACCTGGGTGATCTCGGCGCTGGTGATCTCCGCCATCGCCACCGCGGCGCTGATCCCGGTGGACAAGGTCGTCACCGCGCAGGGCAAGGTGGTGGCCGCGACGCCGAGCATCGTCGTGCAGCCGCTGGAGACCGCCATCGTGCGCGCCATCAATGTGCGCGAGGGCGAGCTGGTGCATGCCGGCGACCTGCTGGCCCAGCTCGACCCGACCTTCGCCGCCGCCGACATGGGCTCGCTGGAGACGCAGGTCGATAGTTTGCAGGCCGAGGTGGACCGGCTGCGCGCGGAGGCGAACGGCACCGTCTATACCGGCGCGGGGGGCGGGTCCGAGGCGCGGCTGCAGGCGGCGGCCTTCGCGCAGCGCCAGGCCGAGCGCGTCGCCAAGCTGGAGAACTACCAGCGCAAGATCGACAGCCTGCAGACCCAGATCGCGCGCGACGTCGAGCAGGCGGCGATCCTGCGCCAGCGCCTCTCGGTCGCCTCCAGCGTCGAGACGATGCGCCAGACCCTGGAGCGCGACAAGGTCGGCAGCCGGCTGAACTCGCTCGCCGCCACCGACACGAGACTCGGCATGCAGCGCGATCTCTCCAGCGACGAGCGCAGCGCCGAATCCAACGCGCGCGAGCGGCAAGCGCTGATCGCCGAGCGCGACGCCTTCGTCCAGGCATGGAACGCCGAGATTTCGAAGGACCTCGTCGAGCAGGGCCGCAAGCTCGCCGATGCCGCCGAGCAGCTCAAGAAGGCGAAGCTGCGCCGCCAGCTGGTGGAGCTGCGCGCGCCGCAGGACGCGGTGGTGATGACGGTGGCCAAGGTCTCGGTCGGCTCGGTGCTGCAGTCGGGCAGCCAGTTCCTCACCCTGGTGCCGGCCAACGCGCCGCTCGAGCTGGAGACCAACGTGCTCGGCCGCGATGCCGGGTTCGTCCATGTCGGCGACCCGGTGGCGGTGAAGTTCGATACCTTCCCCTTCACCCAGTACGGCTTCGCCGAGGGGCGGGTGCGGGTGGTGAGCCCGGACAGCTTCTCCCATTCGGCGAGCAGCACCACGCAGGAGGAGCAGGCGCTGGCCGACCCGGCGATCGGCGCGCAGACCTTCTATCGCGTCCGCATCAGCCTCGACCGCGTCAAGCTGCACGATACGCCGGTCGGGTTCCACCTCGTGCCCGGCATGCCCGTCACCGCCGACATCAAGGTCGGCAAGCGCACGGTGCTGGACTACATGCTCGGCCGCGTGCTGCCGGTGGCCATGGACGGAATGCGCGAGCCGTGAGGGTGGCCGCATGGGTCTGCTGAGCGGGATCGCCGCGCGCTTTTCACCCCGGACGCGCCTGGCGCGGGCGCTGGAGCTGATCGAGGCCGGCCAGTCCGCGCGCGGCTTCCCGCTGCTGGCCAGCGCCGCGGAGGCAGGGCTGGCGGAGGCGCAATACCGCGTCGGCCGCGCCTATATCGAAGGCGGCACGGTGCCGTTCAGCCCGGCGGAGGCGGTGCGCTGGCTGGAGCGCGCCGCCGAGCAGGGCTATGTCGATGCCCAGACGCTGCTGGCCACCCTCTGCGTGCGCGGCCTCGCCCCCGGCGCCGCCGCCGCGCCGGCGGCGGATCTGCTGTTCCAGGGCGTTCCAGCGGCGCAGGCGCCGGATTTCGCCAAGGGGCTGCTGTGGGCACGCCGCGCCGCCGAGGCCGGCTCCGCCGACGGGCAGGCGCTGCTCGCCTACATCCTCACCTCCGGCCCCGACGAGATGCAGAATCTGGAGGAGGCCGAGGCCTGGTACCGCAAATCGGCCGCCGCCAACTGTCCGCAGGGCCGGCTCGGCCTGGCGCTGGCGATTCTGCGCCGCGGGCAGACGCCGGAGACCCTGGCCGGGGCGGCGGTGGAGCTGCGCGGCGCCGCGGAGGCCGGCCTGCCGACGGCGCTCTATCTGCTCGGCGTGATGAGCGAGCGCGGCTCCGGGGTCGAGGCGGACCTCGCCGTGGCGGCCGAGCGCTACCGGCTCGCCGCCGAAAAAGGGCTGCGCTCGGCGCAGGCGCGCTGGGGCCTGGCGCTGCTGGAAGGGCGCGGCGTGCCGCGCAACGTGCTCGATGGCGAGAGCTGGCTGCGCCGCGCCGCCTTGCAGGGCGATGCCGAGGCGGCGGCGATGGTCGGCGATCTCTATGCCCGCGGCGGCGATCTGCCGCCCAATTATGCCGAGGCGGCGCTGTGGTTCCGCCGCGCCGCCGAGGCCGGCCACAGCACCGCCGCGCGCGCGCTCGGGCTGATGTCGCTGACCGGCGCCGGCATGGTGCGCGATCCGGACGAGGCGGCGCGCTGGTTCCGCCTCGCCGCCGAAAGCGGGGATGCCCACGCCCATGCCGATCTCGCCAGCCTGGTCCAGCAGGGCGCCGGCACGGCCGAGGATTCCGTGCGCACCCGCGCCTGGTTCGAGCAGGCGGCGGCCGGCGGCGATCTCGTCGCCGCCTATAATTTCGGCGTCTGCCTCGCCGAGGGCGTCGGCATCGCGCGTGACGACCGCGCCGCCGCGCAATGGATGCGCCGCGCCGCCGACGGCATCGTCAACGCGCAATACTGGTACGGGCGCATGCTGCTCGAAGGGCGCGGCGTCGAGCCGGACGCCGAGGAGGGGCGGCGCTGGATGCAGAAGGCCGCCGATGTCGGCATGGTCGAGGCCGAGGTGGCGCTGGCCGAGCTGCTGCTGACCGGCCGCGGCGGGCCGCGCGACCACCCCGGCGCGCTGGCGCTGTTCGAGAAGGCGGCGGGGCGCGGCCATGTCGGGGCGGTGTTCGCCATCGGCGCCATGCTCGGCGGCGGGCACGACGTGCCGGTGGACCGGGTGCAGGCGCAGGTCTGGTTCCGGCGCGCCGCCGAGCAGGGCCATGGCCACGCGCAGATGATGCTCGGCCGCTATCTCGCCCGCGGGCTGGCCGGCGAGCGCCGGCCCGAGGAGGCGCGGCTCTGGTTCCAGCGCGCCCTGGCCCAGGGGCTCGGCGAGGTCGAGGCCGATCTGGCGACGCTGCCCCCGGCCGGGCGCGCGGTTGCGTCCCTGGGCGAGCCCGCGGTTGCGCCCGCCGGCGAGACGACGCTGAACGCGTCCGTCGGGGCTGCCCACTGAACGCGGCGGACCGGCCGGACGCGCCGCCGTCCGACCATGCCGCCGCGCTGGCGCGCTTGCGGGCCCGGCGCGAGGCGCTGGCCCACGCGGCGCTGGCGGAAGGGCGCGCGCTCGCCGATGCCGGGCGGCTGGACGCGGCCGAGCCGTGGCTGCGCCGGGCCTGGCGCCTGGCCCCGCGGGACGTTCTGGTCCGCCTGGCCCTGGCCGGGCTGCTGCTGCGCCGCGGGGTCGCGGAGGCGGCGACGCTGTTCGAAACGCTCGCCGATGAGCAGGGGGCCGCGGAGACCGGGCACCATATCGGGCGGGAGGTCTGGCTGGGCCTCGCCGCCGCGCGCCGCCAGGCGGGCGATGCCGCTTCCGCCGCGGCGGCGCTGGGCCGCGCGCTCGCCGGCACGCTCGGCGTCGACGCCGCGCTCGCCGCGTTCGCCGACACGCTCGCCGCCGAGGCGGACGCGCCTGGCTGGTGCGCGATCGGCGCCGATTCCCGGCCGCTGTGCCACGCCAGGGAGCCGGGGCGGGTGCAATGGTCGCTGGATGGGCGCCGCGCCCCGCGTCCCGGCGCGTTGCCCTCGCCGGCCCGGCTGGCGAGGGCAGGGCGGCTGGAGG
>JAKAZO010000113.1 GCA_021815825.1 Pseudomonadota bacterium | reverse complement strand
GTGCTGACCGCGCCGACGCCGGTCGCCGGGGTGGCAACGCTGGATTTCGTGATTTTCCCGCCGCGCTGGATGGTCGCCGAGCACACGTTCCGGCCGCCATGGTTCCACCGCAACGTGATGAGCGAGTGCATGGGGCTGGTGAAAGGCGAATACGACGCCAAGGCGGGCGGCTTCGTGCCGGGGGGAATGTCGCTGCATCCGTGCATGAGCGCGCACGGGCCGGACGCCGTCTCCACCGAGCGCGCGATCGCCGCCGAGCTGGCGCCGCAGAGGATCGACAACACCATGGCCTTCATGTTCGAGACCAGCCAGGTGCTGCGCCCGACGCGCTTCGCCATGCAGAGCGATACGCTGCAGCGCGACTATGATTCCTGCTGGAACGGTCTGCCACGCGGCCTCCCGGGAGGTGCGCGGTGATCGACGCGACGCACGACGCTTCGCGCCAGAGCTGGGTGGCCTCGGCGAACGGACACGCGGAGTTCCCGATCCAGAACCTGCCGTTCGGCGTTTTTTCGCCGCTTGGCGACAGGCCGCGCGGCGGCGTGGCGATCGGCGACGCAATCCTGGATCTCGAAGCCGCCATCCCCCATCTTGGCCGCGCGGCGCGGGCGGCGGCCGAGGCAGCGAGCGGGGCGACACTCAATCCGCTGCTGGCGCTCGGCGCGGCGGAGCGTCGGGCGCTGCGCGCGGCGCTCGCCGACCTGCTCGATGCCGCCGCGCCCGCACGCCCGGACCTCCTGCACCGGGCGGCGGACTGCACGCTGCACCTGCCGGCGCGGATCGGCGACTACACGGATTTCTTCGCCGGCATCCACCACGCCAACAACACCGGGCGCCAGTTCCGCCCCGATAATCCGCTGCTGCCGAACTACAAATACGTTCCCGTCGCCTATCATGGCCGGGCCTCCTCGGTGGTGGCCTCCGGCGCGCCGGTGCGCCGGCCGAACGGGCAGCGCAAGCCGGCCGCGGAGACCGTTCCCACCTTCGGCCCGAGCCGCAATCTGGACTACGAACTCGAGCTCGGCATCTGGGTCGGGCCGGGCAACAGGCTCGGCGAGCCGATCCCGATCGGCGAGGCCGGCGCCCACGTCGCCGGCTACTGCCTGCTCAACGACTGGTCGGCGCGCGACATCCAGGGCTTCGAGTACCAGCCGCTGGGCCCGTTCCTGGGCAAGAATTTCTGCACCACGGTTTCACCCTGGATCGTCACCCCGGAGGCGCTGGCGCCCTTCCGCATCGCGCAGCCGCCGCGCCCCGAGGGCGATCCGGCGCCGCTCGCCTATCTCTGGGACGCGGCGGACCAGCGCGGCGGCGGTCTCGACATCAGCCTCGAAGTGCTGCTGCTGACACCGGGCTTGCGCGAGCGGGGCCTGGCGGCGCACCGGCTGACGCGGAGCAGCGCGCGGCATCTCTACTGGACGGTGGCGCAGATGGTGACGCACCACACCGGCGGTGGCTGCAATCTCCAACCCGGCGATCTCTTCGGCTCGGGCACGATCTCGGCCCCGAGCGAGGACGGGTTCGGCAGCCTGCTGGAAATCACCAATGGCGGACGCCAGCCGCTGGCGCTGGCGTCCGGCGAGACGCGGCGCTTTCTCGAGGATGGCGACGAGATCATCCTGCGCGGCTGGTGCGAGGCGCCGGGCGCGGCGCGGATCGGCTTCGGCGACTGCCGCGGGACGGTGGTACCGGCGCCGCCGGTTTGATCAGCCGAGCTGCCGCTTCAGGGCCGCGTTGACCAGCGCCGGATTGCCCTTGCCGGCCATCGCCTTCATCACCTGGCCGACGAAGAAGCCGAACAGCTTCTCCTTGCCCGAGCGGTATTCGGCGAGCTTTTCGGGGTTGGCGGCGAGCACGGCGGTGACGGCCTCGTCGATCGCGGCCGTATCGGTGACCTGACGAAGGCCCTTGCGTTCGACGATCGCGCCGGGGGCCTCGCCGGTGTCCACCATCGCCTCGAAGACCTCCTTGGCGATGCGGCCGTTGATGGTGTTGTCGGCCATCAGGTCGAGCAGCGCGCCGAGCGCGGCGGCCGAGACCGGGCTGGTCTCGATGGTTCGTCCGGTGCGGTTGAGGGCGGCGAACAGATCGCCCATCACCCAGTTGGCGGCGAGCTTGGCGTCGCGGCCGCGGGCGATGGTCTCGTAGAAATCGGCGGTTGCCTGCTCGGCGACGAGCACCGCCGAATCGTAGAAGGGCAGGCCGTACTCGTCCATGAAGCGCCGACGCTTGGCATCCGGCAACTCGGGCAGCGCCGCCTTGAGAGTGGCCACCCAGGCTTCGTCGAGCACCAGCGGCAGCAAATCGGGGTCGGGGAAATAGCGATAGTCGTGCGCCTCCTCCTTGCTGCGCATGCTGCGCGTGATGCCGCGCGCTGCATCGAACAGCCGCGTTTCCTGGTCCACGGCACCGCCGGCTTCCCAGATCTCCACCTGCCGCCGCGCCTCGACCTCGATCGCCTGCATGACGAAGCGCACCGAATTGACGTTCTTCACCTCGCAGCGCGTGCGGAACGGCTCGCCGTGCCGGCGCACGGAGACATTCACGTCCGCGCGCATGGAGCCCTCCTCCATGTTGCCGTCGCAGGTGCCGAGATAGCGCAGGATGGTGCGCAGCTTGCGCAGATAGGCGCCAGCCTCCTCCGGGCTGCGCAGGTCCGGCTCGCTGACGATCTCCATCAGCGCCACGCCGGCGCGGTTGAGGTCGATGTAGGATTTCGTCGGGTGCTGGTCGTGCAGCGACTTCCCGGCATCCTGTTCGAGGTGCAGCCGCGTCACGCCGATGGATTTCGTGCTGCCATCGCCGAGTTCGATCTCGATCACGCCGGCGCCGACGATCGGATGCTGATACTGGCTGATCTGATAGCCCGGTGGCAGATCGGCGTAGAAATAGTTCTTGCGGTCGAAGCGGCTGACCAGATTGATGTGGGCGCCGAGCCCGAGCCCGGTGCGCACCGCCTGGGCGACGCATTCGCGGTTGATCACCGGCAGCATGCCGGGAAAGGCGGCATCGACGAAGCTCACCTGCGTATTCGGCTCGGCGCCGAATGCCGTCGCCGCGCCGCTGAAGAGCTTGGCCTGGCTGACGACCTGGGCGTGGACTTCGAGCCCGATCACGACTTCCCACGCGCCCGTGCTGCCCTCGATGACGTAGCTCATGGCGTCACTCCCGCGCGGATCGCCGGCCGCGCGTCGAAGCCGGCCTCGCGCTCGATCGCGGCGGCGACGGCAAAGACGGTCTCCTCGTCGAACGGCCGGCCGATCACCTGCAGCCCGAGCGGCAGCCCGTCGGCATCGAGCCCGGCGGGCACCGACATCGCCGGCACGCCGGCCATGCTCGCCGGCACGGTGAACACATCGTTGAGATACATCTGCACCGGGTCGTCCATGTTCGCGCCCTGGGCGAAGGCCGCGGAGGGGGCGGTCGGCGTCAGCAGCGCATCGACCTTGCCGAAGGCGTCGGTAAAATCACGATGGATCAGCGCGCGCACTTTCTGTGCCTTGAGATAGTAGGCGTCGTAATAGCCGGCGGACAGCACGTAGGTGCCGATGAGGATGCGCCGCCGCACCTCGGCGCCGAAGCCGGCGGCGCGGGTGCGCTCATAGAGCTGCGTGAGATCCGTGCCCTCCTCGCGCAGGCCGAAGCGCACGCCGTCATAGCGCGCGAGGTTCGACGAGCACTCCGCCGGGGCGACGATGTAGTAGGTGGCGAGGCCATATTTCGTGTGCGGCAGCGAGACCTCGACGGGTTCGGCGCCGGCCGCGCGCAGCCAGTCCAGCCCGCGCTGCCAGAGCGCCTCGATCGCGCCGGACATGCCCGGCGCCCGGTATTCGCGCGGAATGCCGATGCGCATGCCCTTGAGGCTGCGCGTGCAGGCGGCGGCGAAATCCGGCACCGGACGGTCCGCGGAGGTGCTGTCCTTCGGGTCGTGCCCGGCCATCGCACCGAGGAGGATGGCGCAGTCCTGCACCGTGCGCGCGAACGGGCCGGCCTGGTCGAGCGAGGAGGCGAAGGCGACGATGCCCCAGCGGCTGCACCGCCCATAGGTCGGCTTGATGCCGGCGATGCCGCAGAAGGAGGCGGGCTGGCGGATCGAGCCGCCGGTATCGGTGCCGGTGGCGCCGAGCGCGAGCCTGGCCGCCACCGCCGCCGCGGACCCGCCGGAGGACCCGCCGGGGACCAGTTTTGCCGCTGCATCGCCGCGCGGCTTCCAGGGATTCTCCACCGGGCCGAAGGCGGAGGTCATGTTGGACGAGCCCATGGCGAACTCGTCGAGATTGGCCTTGCCCAGGAACACCGCGCCGGCGCGGCGCAGATTGGCGGTGACGGTGCTCTCGTAAGGCGGAATGAAATTGCCGAGGATCCGGCTCGCCGCGGTGGTGCGCAGCCCCTCGGTGCAGAACAGGTCCTTGATCGCGAGCGGAATGCCCGCGAGCGGCCCGGCCTCGCCCCGCGCGCGCGCGGCGTCGGCGGCGGCGGCCTCGGCCCGCGCGCTGTCCTCGGCGAGGGTGATATAGGCGTTGAGCCGCGGATTGAGCGCGGCGATGGCGGCGAGATGCGCCTCGGTCAGCTCGGCGGCGGAGAACCGGCGGTCGGCGAGGCCGGCGCTGGCCTCGGCGAGGGTGAGATCGGTGAGCATCACTCGACCACCTTCGGCACGACGAAAAATTCCCCCGCCCGATCCGGGGCGTTGGCCAGGATGGCATCACGGATACCGCCGTCGGTCACCCGGTCCTCGCGCATTTTCAGGGCCATCTGCGCCGGGCCGGTGAGCGGGGCGATGTCGGCGACATCGAGCTCGTTGAGCTGCTCGATCCAGCCGAGGATGGAGTTGAGCTCGTCCTGCAGGCGCGGCACCTCGGCTTCGTCGAGATGGATGCGGGCGAGCCGGGCGATGCGGCGCACCGTCGCGGGGTCGAGCGACATGAGAGGGTCCTTGGCCGATGGCGAAGCGCGGACCATAACGGCGCGCATGACCCTGTTCAACCTGAGCGATCTGCGCGCCGGGCTGGGCCGCGAGGCGCGCCTGATCGGGCTCGATCTCGGCAGCAAGACCATCGGCGTCGCGCTGTCGGACGTCACGCTGCTGCTGGCCTCGCCCTATGGCAGCCTGCGGCGTGGCAAGCTGGGCCAGAATGCCGCCGAGATCGCCGCCATCGCCGCGCGCGAAGGGGCCGGGGGTGTGGTGGTCGGCTGGCCGCTCGGGCTCGACGGCAGCGAGGGACCCGCGGCGCAGGCGGCGCGGGACTGGACCGGGGCGCTCGCGGCCGTGACCGGGCTCGGCGCGGCGCTGTGGGACGAGCGCCTCACCAGCGCGGCGGCGAACCGCATGCTGATCGGCGAGGCGGATCTCAGCCGCAGGAAGCGCGCCGCCGTGGTGGACAAGGTGGCGGCGGCGCTGATCCTGCAAGCCGCGCTGGATAGTCTGCGCTGAAGCGTCAGCCGCGCGCCGCGCCGGCGGCGGTCGCGGCCGGAACCTCCACCAGCTTGCCGCTCTTGACGTCGTAGATATAGCCGTAGATCGGGATGATCCCGGGCACCAGCGGGTGGTTGCGGATGCGGCGGACATCGGCCAGCACGCTCTCCGCCTGGTCGCGGATGGTCAGCCAGTCGATATAGTGGCCCTCGGCCGAGCCGGGCCCCTTGCCGACATCGCGCCAGCCGGCCGGCTCCAGCGCCGCCGTCTCCAGGCTCGAGGCGAGCAGGGCGCGCATGATCTCGTCGGTGAATGTCTCCATGCCGCAATCGGTGTGGTGGACGACGAACCATTCCCGCGTGCCGAGCAGCTTGTAGGAGATCACCAGCGAGCGGATGGCATCATCGCTGGCACGGCCGCCGGCGTTGCGGATGACATGCGCGTCGCCCTCGGCGAGGCCGGCGAACTTGGCCGGGTCGAGCCGGGCATCCATGCAGGTCAGCACGGCGAAGCGGCGCGCCGGCGGCATGGCGAGCCTGGCCTTGTCACCGAAGCTGGCGGCGTAGGCGGCGTTGGCGGCGAGGACTTCGCTGCGGATCTGGCTCATGGAAACAGCACCTCATTTTGACGTTGAATGTGAAATACCCAATCATAAATCGTCATATGATGCAATGCGCGTCAGCCTTGCGCGCAAAAAAAGGGGGCCGAAGCCCCCTTTCCGGTGATGCGGACCCGATCAGATCTCGGTGCCGCGGGTGCCGACAAAGACGGAGTAGAGCGACGTGCTCGCCGTCATGAACAGACGGTTGTGCTCGCGGCCGCCGAAGCAGAGATTGGCGCAGACCTCCGGCAGGATGATCCGCCCGATCAGCGTGCCTTCCGGGGCGTAGACATAGACGCCGTTGAACAGCGGCCCGGCCCAGCCGGTCGCGCACCAGAGATTGCCGTCCTGGTCCATGCGCATGTCATCGACGAAGCCGGTCTTGGTGTCGGCGAAGTCGTGGAACAGCTTCTCGTTGGTGAGCCTGCCGTCGTCGGTGACGTCATAGACGCGGATCAGGGTCTGCTTGCCGGCGCCGTCGGTGACCCCGGTATCGCAGATGTAGAGCTTCTTCTCGTCCGGGGAGAAGCAGAGGCCGTTCGGCTCGTCGAAATCGCTGGCGACGATGCTCACCTTGCCGCTCTTCGGATCCAGCCGATAGACGGTGGCCGGCAGTTCCGACTCCGACTTCAGCCCCTCGTAGTCGCCGCCAAGGCCGTATTTCGGGTCGGTGAACCAGATCGTGTCGTCCGACTTGACGATCACGCCGTTGGGCGAGTTCAGCTTTTTGCCGTTATAGCTATCGATGACGGTGACCACGTGGCCGTCATGCTCGGTGCGGCTGACGCGCCGGCCGAGCTGTTCGCAGGAAAGCAGGCGTCCCTGGCGGTCGCGCGTATTGCCGTTGGTGAAGTTGGAGGGCTGCCGGAAGACGGTGGTGTGCCCGGTCAGCTCGTCCCACTTCATCAGGCGGTTGTTGGGGATGTCGCTGAAGAGCAGATAGTGGCCGTCGCCGAACCACACCGGACCCTCGGCCCAGCGGGCGCCGGTCCACAGCCGCTCGATCTCGGCGTTGCCG
>JAKAZO010000031.1:25774-32313 GCA_021815825.1 Pseudomonadota bacterium | reverse complement strand
CGAGGGCGAGGAAGGCGAGCACCGACCAGCCGATGCTGCGGATCAGCACGGAGAAGAACACGGGCTCCCCGATCTGCCCCACGGTCCGCCCGATCGCCCGCCACATAAAGGTCAGCCGCCCCACATCAGCCGCAGCAGAGGCGGCGTTCGGCGCACGCTAGGCCGATGGCGCAGAGATTGTCGAGCCGGCGCTCTGGCCCGCCTCCTCTGGCCCGCCTCCTCTGGCCCGCCTCGTCAGCCGCGGTTTGGGCGGAACCGGCCGAGCCGGATCTGCGTGGTGCCGCATCGCGCCAGGATTTCGTGCCGCGCTGCACCTTGACGGCCGCGCGGCCGCGCGCAAGGCTCCGCGCCGTCCCGGGAGGCGGGGACCAAACACGGAGGATGTGCGTATGACTCGCTTGCTTTCGACCCGGATCAGCCGCCGCGCGGTCGCTGCCGGCGCCGTGCCGGTCTCGCTTGCGCTCGCTGGCTTCCCGCGCGCTCCGCGGGCAGCGGGGAAGCAGATCGCCTATCTCACCCCGGGGCTCGACCTGCCCTTCTGGCGAACCCTCGCCAAGGGTATTGCCGATACCGGCGCCGGCCATGGCTTCAAGACCACCACATACGACAGTCACAACAACGCCCAGACCCAGCTGCAGAACGCGCAGGACGCGATCGCCCGCAAGGTGGACGGCATCATCATCTCGCCCACCGACAGCTCCACCTGCCCCTCGGTGCTCGATGCCGCCAAGCGCGCGGGTATCCCGGTCGTCATTGCCGATATCGGCACGACCAGCGGCGACTATGTCTCCTTCATCATTTCGGACAACACCGAGGGCGCCTATGGCACCGGTGTCGCGTTTGCCAAGGCGATGAAGGCGAAGGGCTGGGAGAAGGGCAGCGTCGGCCTCGTCACCATCTCGCTCGCGCGCAACAACGGCAAGGCGCGCACCGCCGGCTTCCGCAAGGCGCTCGCCGAGGCGCATATCCGCGAGGCGGCGCTGTCGCAGATGCAAACCTACACCGCCGACGAGACCTTCAAGTTCGTCCAGGACATGCTCACCGCGCACCCCGACATGCGCGGCCTTTTCATCGAGACCGACCAGCCGACCATCGGGGCGCTGCGTGCCCTGCAGGCCACCCGGCGCGAGGGCCAGGTGCTGGTCGCCGCCTATGACGGCATTCCGGAGTTCGTCAAACTGCTGAAGGAGGGCAAGATCGTCGCCTCCGGCATGCAGCAGCCCTACCTGATGGGCGAGCGCTCGGCGCTGTCGCTGCTCGCGTATCTCGACGGTGGCAAGCCGGACAAGACGATCATCGTGCCGATCGAAGTCGTCACCAGCGAGAATGTCGACAAGCTGCTGCCAACGATCCGTACCACGGTGTTCGGCAACGAGATGACTTGAGTTGGCGGACCTGCTGGCGCTTTCCGACATCTGGAAGCGCTTCGGGGCGACGATTGCTCTCGCCGGCGCCGATTTCACCCTCGGCGCCGGCGAAGTTCATGCGCTCGTCGGCGCCAACGGCGCCGGCAAGAGCACGCTCTCACGCGTCATTTCCGGCCACATCCAACCCGACCGCGGCGATCTCCGTCTCGACGGCCGCCCGCTGCGCCATGCCAACGCGCGCGAGGCGATCCGCAGCGGCATCGCCATGGTGACGCAGGAGACCTCGCTCGCGCCCGATCTCTCGGTGCTGGAAAACATCATGCTGCCGCGCCTGGGCCAGCGTGGCCGGCTGGATTGGCGCGGTATGCGTGCGCACGCAGGCCACCTGATCGAAGAGTTCGGCCAGGAGGGTGGGCTGTCGCTCGATGTTCCGGTCCGGGCATTGTCCATCGGCCAGCGTCAGATGGTCGAAATCCTCAAGGCCCTGGCGATCGATTCCCGGGTCATCATCTTCGACGAGCCGACCGCCTCGCTGTCGCCGATGGAGAGCGAGATCCTGTTCGGCATCATCCGTGCCCTGGCCGCGCGGGGCCGGGGGGTGATCTTCGTCTCGCACCGGCTGGAAGAGATCTTCTCGGTCACCGACCGCATCACCGTGCTGCGCGAAGGCCGCGTCGTCGCCGCCGGCGTGGCGACTGACCACATCGCCCCACCCGAACTGGTGCGGCTGATGGTCGGGCGGGAGTTGTCGGACGTGTATGCCCGCGGCGCGCGGAGTGGCCGCGCGCCGGGGAAGGTCGTGCTGAGCGTCTCCCATCTCGCCGCACCGCCGCGGGTGCGCGATGTTTCCTTCACCGTGCGCGCCGGGGAGATCGTGGGGCTCGCCGGGCTGGTGGGGGCCGGGCGCTCGGAGACGGTGGAGACGATTTTCGGCCTACGCCCAGCTTCCGCCGGCCGCATCGAACTCGACGGCCGGGCCTTCCGCGCGCGGTCTCCGCGTGCGGCGATTCGCGCCGGGATCGGGCTCATCCCGGAGGACCGGCGCGGGCAGGGGATCGTGCCGGATTTCTCGGTGCGCGAGAATCTCATGCTGGCCCATCTCGGCGACCATCACGGCCCCGGTCTCGGCTACGACCGGCGGAGCAGCACCGTGCAAGCGCTCCTGGAGACGCTCGGCCTGCCGGCGCATCGCGTGCTCGATGCCTCCATGCTCACCTTCTCCGGCGGCATGCAGCAGAAAGTCATCCTCGCGCGCTGGCTGTTGCTCGGCCCGAAGCTGCTGCTGCTCGACGAGCCCACGCGCGGGGTCGATATCGGCACCCGCGCGAGCATCTACGCGCTGCTGCGCCGCATCGCCGGGGAGGGTGTAGCGGTGGTGATGGTGTCGTCGGATTTCGAGGAAGTGATCGGGCTCGCCGACCGCATCGTGGTTCTGAGTGATGGCGTGACCGTGACCGAGATCCCCGGCGATCTGGTCGATATCGAGAATCTCGCCATGTTCGCGGCGCCGCGATCCTCCGCCGCCCGTACCCGCACGCTGCTCGTCGCGCTGCGCGAGGCGTATGGCGGCATCGCCTGCTGGCTCGGGCTCGATGGCGAGCGGCTGTTCTGTTTCGACCGGGTCGGCGACGACGAGGCTGCCGACCCCGGATTTGCCGCCGGCGGCTTCGCCCCGATCGCGGCGACCCGTATCGCGGCCGCGCTCGCCGCCCGCGCCGAGGGCTTCGTCTCCGAAGCCGACGGGCGTGCCAGTCTGCTGGTGCCGATCCGTGGTCGGCGCGGGCATGATCTTGGCATGATCGGGCTGATGCTGCCGCCCCGGGCGGCTCTGCCAGACGCGGCCGCCGTGCGGGCGCGTATCGAAGCGGCGACGGCCCTCCCCACCCTGACGATCGCGGACGCCGCATGAGCATGACCGAGCCCCTTCCCGGCGCGCCCGCGCGCCGATCCGTTGCGCGCCGCCTCATCACCCAGATCGAGGCGCGGATGTTGCTGCTCACGCTCGTCGTGATGGCCGCGCTCTCCGTGGTCTCGCCTTATTTTCTCACCGCCAACAATCTGCTCAACGCCATGGACCAGTCGGTGGTGGTTGGCATGGTGGCGCTGGGCCAGACCATGGTGATCCTGATCGGCGGGATCGACCTCTCGGTGGGCTCGCTCGCTGGCGTCACCGGCATGGTGCTGGGGTTGACCCTGCCCGCGTTGGGCCTGCCCGGCGCGGTGGGGCTTGCGCTGCTCACCGGCGCACTGGCCGGGCTCGCGAGCGGGGCGATCATCATTTTCGGCCGACTGGCGCCGTTCGTCGTCACGCTCGGCGTGATGTCGATCGGGCGCAGCATGGCCTACGTGATCAGCGGCGCCAATTCGGTGGGCGAGCTGCCGGCCAGGCTGGGCCGGCTGTCGACCGACACGATCGGCGGGCTGCCGGTGAATTTCGCTATCCTGCTCGCCGCCTATGGCGCGGCGTGGTGGTTCCTCACCCGCGCGAAGGGCGGGCGGACGCTCTACGCCATCGGCTCGAACGCCGAGGCGGCGCGTGTCGCCGGGCTTTCCATCCGGCTCTGGAGCATCCTCGCCTATGGCTTCTCCGGGCTGATGAGCGCGGTGGCGGCAACGTTCCTCGCCTCGCGCATTCTCTCGGTCGATCCGATCGGCGGCAACGGGCTGGAGCTGGACGCCATCGCCGCGGTGGTGATCGGCGGCGCCAGCCTGTTCGGCGGCCGCGGCTCGATCATCGGCACGCTGTTCGGCGTCTTCATCATGGTGTTCATCCGCAACGGGCTGAACCTGCTCAATGTCTCGCCCTACTGGCAGGGCACCGCGATCGGTTCGATCATCATCGCCGCCGTGCTCGCCGAGCGGCTGCTGAGCGATCGCGGGCGCGGATAGCGGCATGGGCCCACACGCGGTTCTCGCCTGCGAGGACAACCTCGCTTTCATGCCGAAGCTGGCGGACGGGCAGATGAAGCTGGTCGTCACCTCGCCGCCGTACAATATCGGCAAGGAATACGAGCGCCGCGCGCCGCTCGACGTCTACGTGCTCGGACAGGAAGCGGTGATCGCCGAGTGCGTGCGCCTGCTGCACCCGCAGGGCTCGCTGTGCTGGCAGGTCGGCAACCATGTGCAGGACGGCGAGGTGTTCCCGCTCGATGCCGTGCTTTACCCGCTGTTCAAGCGGTTCGGCCTGAAGCTGCGCAACCGCATCGTCTGGCACTTCGAGCACGGACTGCACTGCACCAAGCGCCTTTCGGGGCGGCATGAGACCATCCTCTGGTTCACCAAGGGCGACGATTATACGTTCAATCTTGATGCGATCCGGGTGCCGGCCAAGTATCCGCAGAAGAAGCACTTCAAGGGCCCGCGGGTGGGGCAACTGTCCGGGAACCCGCTCGGCAAGAACCCTGGCGATGTCTGGATTCTGCCCAACGTGAAAAGCAACCACGTCGAGAAGACCATTCACCCCTGCCAGTTTCCGGTCGAGCTCGTCGAGCGCCTGGTGCTCGCGATGACCGCGCCAGGGGACAGCGTTCTTGATCCCTACATGGGCGTCGGCAGCAGTCTCATTGCCGCACTGAAGCATGGTCGCAACGGCTTCGGCTGCGATGTGTCGGCGGCGTATGTGGCGCTGGCACGCCAGCGCCTCGATGCGCTGGCGGCTGGCCAACTCAGGCTGCGGCCGATGGATCGGCCAGTTTATGATCCCTCGCGGCTCTCTGGCGGCCAGCGCCGGGCCGCGCCGGCGGTGACCCCGCCATCGATGACCAGTTCAGACCCCGTCATGTAGCGCGAGCCGTCCGAGGCCAGGAACAGCACGCCCTCGGCGATCTCCTCGGCCGTGCCGGCGCGCCCGCTCGGCACCTCGCGGGCCAGCGCGTGCGGGTCGATCGGCGCGTTGCGGCCGGCTCCGGTGGCGCCGGTCGGAATCTTCGTCCAGATCGGCGTGTCGATGATCCCCGGATGGATGGTGTTGACCCGGATGCCGTCGCCGGCGACAGCGCATTCCAGCGCCACCGCCTTGGCGAACAGGCGCACCCCGCCCTTGGTGGCGCAATAGCCGGCGAGCCCGGCCGAGCCGCGGATGCCGGCGACCGAGGACATGATCACGATCGAGCCGCCGCCGGCCCGCCGCATCGCCGGCACGGCGTGCTTCACGGCGAGAAAGACGCCATCCATGTTCACCGCGATCTGCCGCCGCCAGTCGGCCAGCGTCATGTCGATCGCCGGGACCAGCAGGCCGATGCCGGCATTGGCGACCATCACGTCCAGCCGCCCGTACATCCGCTCGGCGGCCTCGATCACCTCCGGCCAGCGCGCCTCGTCGGTGACATCCTGCGCCAGCGCCATCGCCGCTCCGCCAGCCTTCGCAATCGAAGCGGCGACGGCGGCGGCACCCGCGGCGTCGATGTCGGTCACCACGACCCTGGCACCCTCGCGCGCCAGCAGCCGGGCCGAGGCGGCGCCGATGCCCGAGGCGCCGCCGGTGACGATGGCGACCTTGTTCTGGACCTGTCCCATTGCCTTCTTCCTGGTGCTTCCCCACTCTGCTCCGCAGTCTGCCGTCGGCGGCCGAATTGGCAAGCGGCGCCCTTGACCTCGATCAAGGCGCGGGCGCCGGCCGTCCCCGAGGCTGGGGGCGAGCGAGAGGAGAACGATCATGGTCGGTCTGGTTCTGAGCACCGAGCAGGTGCGCGCCGCGCCCCCGGAGGTGCGGGAGTGGATCAAGGGTCTGATCGATGCCGAACTGGCCGGTGCGTTCGCGCCGCAGCGGGAGGCGCCGGCGACGCTCGCCTCCCTCAGCGTGCCCGAAGCGGCAGCGATCGCCGGGCGCATCCAGGGCGATTTCCTCACCCTGCAACTGTTCTTCGAGCTCGGCCGCGAGGCACCGCCGGGCGCGCCGCAGCCGCCGCACCTGCACCGCGCCGCCATCGCCGACATCGTCCGCCACGTGCGCCTGCCGAGCCCGGACCGGTTCGGCGCCGCCATCGAGGCGATCCAGGAGGCTTTCCGACAGGTCAGGGGCGATCCGCAGGCAGCCCTGTTCGGCTTCGACCAGCGCGGCGGCATCTACGTGCATGAGAACACGCAGAGGGCGATCCACGCGGTCTGGGAACGTTTCGTCGGCGCCCAGCCGGTGAGTGCGGAGGCCGCGCCGCCTCCACCCATGCCCATGCC
>JAKAZO010000031.1:0-25674 GCA_021815825.1 Pseudomonadota bacterium | reverse complement strand
CCACCCATGCCCATGCCGCCCATGTCCATGCCGCCCTTGGCCCAGGAAGGCGGGCTGGCCCCGTTTCCGGGCGAGGCGGACCACTGAACCAGGCGACTCGGGGCGCAGCATGGGGTCCGCCGCCTTGACTTGACCTCGAGCGCTCCGCAGAGTTCTGGCCGGGCCAACGCCGACATGCGAAGCGGTCGGCGCCGGGGAGGGTCAGGCCATGAAACTCATGTGGTTCCACCTGATGCCGTACACCGAGCTGCCGGACGATTTCCGGGAGCGGCATCCTTCGGTCTGGGTGGATATCCACTCCTCGCTGTTCGATCCCAAGCGCGCCCATGTCATGTACAACGAGTTCATGGACGAGCTCGAATACGCCGCGACCTGCGGCTTCGACGCGATCTGCGTCAACGAGCATCATTCCAACGGCTATGGCCTGATGCCTTCGCCCAACCTGATCGCCACCGCGCTCGCCCGCCGCACCACCGACACCGCGCTTTGCGTCCTCGGCAATTCCCTCGCTCTCTACAACCCGCCGACCCGGGTGGCCGAGGAGTTCGCCATGATCGACTGCATTTCCGGCGGGCGGCTGATCGCCGGCTTCCCGGTCGGCACGCCGATGGACACGTGCTACGCCTACGGCCAGAACCCGAGCATGCTGCGCGAGCGCTATCTGGAGGCGCATGATCTGGTCGTCCGCGCCTGGACCGAGCGTGAAACCTTCGCCTTCAACGGCCGCTTCAACCAGCAGCGCTACGTCAATATCTGGCCGCGCCCGGTGCAGACACCGCATCCGCCGATCTGGATTCCCGGCGGCGGCTCGGTCGAAACATGGCAGTGGTGCGCGGAGATGGACTATGTCTACTGCTATCTGTCGTACTATGGCTACAAGGCCGGGCGTGCGACGATGCAGGGGTTCTGGGACGAGATGGCGCGTCTTGGAAAGGACCGCAATCCGTACCGCGCCGGCTTCCTGCAATTCATCGGCGTGGCCGAGACCCGCGCGAAGGCGATGGAGCTCTACCGCGGGCCGGCAGAGTATTTCTATGGCCGCTGCCTCCATGTCGATCCGCGCTTCGCCACCCCGCCTGGCTACGTCACTGAGGCGACGCAGCGCGCCGGCCTCGAAAGCCAGGTGCAGAAGGCGGCCAATGCCAACCCGGTGCTCGGCTCGACCACGGGAACCCGGATGCAGGCCGTGGCCCGTGAGATGGAGGACATCGTCGATCGTGGCTACGTCATCGTCGGCTCGCCGGACGAGGTGGTGGCGCAGCTCAGCGAGGTCGCCACGGAGCTGAATGTCGGGCATCTCATGCTGCTGCTGCAGTTCGGCA
Organism: Pseudomonadota bacterium; assembly: GCA_021815825.1. Taxonomy (GTDB): domain Bacteria; phylum Pseudomonadota; class Alphaproteobacteria; order Acetobacterales; family Acetobacteraceae; genus JAJZVV01. Next base: position 24,352 of record JAKAZO010000031.1, on the reverse strand, counting down.
ACATGGGCAAGGAATTGGCGCAGTACAACACGCGCCTGTTTGCGGAGACGGTGATGCCGCGGATGAAGGGCCTGTTCTCCGAGTGGGAGGATCGCTGGTGGCCGCAGCCGATGGCGCGCGAGACGCGGGTTACCCCGGCGGCCTTCCACCCTGGCGCGCTCGCCGCCGAATAGCGCTGACGGCGACCGGGGAGATTCCTTCGTGACCCAACCGGAAACGCTGAGCGTGGAGCTCGCGGTCTCCTCATGCCGCGTCTGGCGCCGAGGCACAGGCCGCAAGCTCGGCTTCCTCGCCGGCTTCGGCGGCCTGCCGCGCTGGATGCCGGTGCTCGACCGTCTGGCCGCGCAACGCCAGCTCATCGTCCCATCCCTGCCCGGCTTTCCTGGCGCGGAGGGCTTCCGCAGCCTCGATACCCATCTCGATTGGCTGCTCGCCGTGCATGATCTGTTGCAACAGTCGGGGCTGGACGGGGCGGACCTGGTGGCCAGTTCGGTCGGCGCCGCCTTCGCTGCCGAGATGGCGGCGCTCTGGCCGAGTTCGGTGCGTCGCCTGGTGCTCATCGCCCCGTTTGGCCTGTTCGACGAGGCTGAGCCGCCGGCCGATCCCTGGGCGGTGCGCCCGGCCGACCAGGGCGCGCTGTTCTGTGCCGATCCGGCGCGCTGGGCTGAGCTGAAGGCGCTGCCCGAGGGCGCCAATTCGATCGAGTGGCCGATCATCCAGAACCGCGCCAACGAGGCCGCCGCGCGCGCCTTCTGGCCGCTCGGCAATACGCGCCTGGAGCGGCGCCTGGGGCGGATCACGGCGCCGACCCTGCTGCTGTGGGGGGCCGAGGACCGGGTGATGCCGCGACCCTATGCCCAGCGCTTCGCCGCCGCACTTGGCGGACCGAGCGAGATCCGCATCATCGACGGTGCGGGCCATCTTGCCGAGCTCGACCGCCCGGATGCCGTCGCCGAAGCGGCTCTCGCCTGGACCGCCTGAAAGGACCCCTATGCCGATCGACCCGCAAGCGCAGTTTGTCCTCGATCTGATCAAGAATTCGGGCCGGCCCCCCTACGAGGCGCTGACCCCGGAGGAAGCGCGCGCCGCCCAGCGCGCGGCCCGACCGGTCCTGCAGCCGGATGCGCCCGACGTTGGCGAGCTTCGCGATCTCGCCGCCGAGGGCCCAGGCGGGCCGATCAGGCTGCGGCTCTATCGCGGCGCCGGCGCGCCGGCCGGCGCGGTGCCCGGGCTGGTCTACTTTCATGGCGGCGGCTGGGTGATCGGCGACATCGAGAGCCACGACGTGGTCTGCCGCCAGATCGCCAACGCAGCCGACGCCGTCGTGGTCTCGGTCGATTATCGGCTCGGGCCGGAACATAAATTCCCCGCCGCGGTCGAGGACGCCATCGTCGCGACCGACTGGGTGGCCGACGCGGCCGAACGGCTGGGCATCGATCCGGCGCGGCTGGCAGTGGGCGGCGATTCCGCCGGCGGCAACCTCGCCATCGTCACCGCCATCGCGGCGCGCGACCGCGCCGCATCAGCGCCCAACCGGCCGCCGATCGCATTGCAGGCGCTGGTCTATCCGGCGACCGAATTCGCCATGCGACACGACTCGCACCGGCGCTTTGGCGAGGGCTACTTCCTGACGCGGTCGCTGATGGACTATTTCCGCGACCACTATCTGCGCAGTCCCGCCGACATCGATGACTGGCGGGCTTCGCCGCTGCGGGTGGCCGACCTCGCCCGCCTGCCGCCCGCTCTGGTGCTGACCGCGGGGTTCGATCCGCTGTGCGACGAAGGCGAAGAATACGCCCGCAACCTCGCCGCCGCGGGCGTGCGCGTGACGATGCGGCGATTCCCGGGCCAGATCCACGGCTTCTTTTCCATGGGGCGCATCATCAGTGCGGCCAATGAGGCGGTTGCCGAGGTCGCCGCCGCCCTCCGTGCGCTGCCGGTGGCGTAGCGGGCATTCTCCTCCCACCCCGCCATCGCAGGGCCGGAGGGCTCTTCGGCCCCGGAGAGCCGCGCCACGCCGTCCGCTCGGCCGGTCGTCCCGCGTGCCCCGGCGCAGGCGGGGGCAAAGCGGTCTCCGCGATCCGACCATCGCTTGGAGGCGAGCGCGGCTCGGCAAGCCGGTCCGCACGACCCGTTCGATCGCGACGTGCCGTGGTCCTCACGCGCGGACCCTGGCTAGAGCGTGATGACCGCAGGTGAACTCGCCGCAGGTCTGAATCACGCGATAAAACAGCGAGATAGAGTGGAGTGGCTGAGCGAAGGCGATGTCATCGCACTAGATTCAACATGTCAGTGCCCCGCCGTTAGGGCTCGAGCGGCGGCTCCTGCCCGACCGCCTGCCGGTAGGCTGCCCGGACCGCCTCGGAGACGGGCTGCGTATCCTCCAGAATGTTCCGCGGCGTGATGGCGATGAAGCCGATCTCCCAGTCCGCCCCGATGGGCAGACCCACCTTTGGCACGAACGCGTGTGGCGCCCCTGGTGCATTGTGGCAATGGCTGCCGAGGGTGACCGGGGTCAGGAGGGGCCGCCCATCCTCACCGATGGTGAACGCTTCCGCCTCGCCGATCACATACATGGGGAACTGGTCGGTTCGGCTTCTCTCGTGTCGATGCAGCTCCACCGTGCGCAGGAAAACGGCGGTGACGAAGCGGCCGTGGCGCGTGCGGCCGTTCCGCCACGGGCCGGGCCCCGAGAGGTCCATCGGCGCAGGAAGTGCATGCGATGCCCGCCCCAGCACTTCCCGCAGCGCCTCCTTCGGTTGCAATCCGCCTTCGCGGCCTGCGACCAGTCGCTGGAGTGCGGCGAGGTCCTCATGAACGGACCTTACCCATGCCAGCTCGTCGGCCCCCAGCGTGTAGTCGAGCAGCGGCCTGCGCGTCTCCTGCGGCATCGTCCCCTCCCCATGCGCGGCCTGGGCACCCACCGTGGCGTGTGGGGCTGGCGGCGCCGGCACGGCTTTCCGATACGCGGCGTCTCGTCCCTAGCGTCTGTCCGGCGTAGGTGGAATCATCATAGCCGGCTGAACAGACGCGCAAACAAAGAGCTGGAGTCTGTCGGGCGCCTCCATCCGTGCCTGGCGGACTCTAGACTACTCGGCGGCGGCGGCGACCGCGCGGACATAGCGCTGACGGGCGTCGAAATCACGAGCGGCCGCGAGATCGTTCTCCTGCAGTGCCTCGATATCGACACTGGCGAATTCAAGCACACCCAGCCGCTCGAACCCGCGCTGCACCCGCTCGCCCCACAGCCCGATATCCTTCACTGCCGGCACGATCCGTGTAAACAGCCGGGTCCGGAACGCGGCGCTGGCCCCGGAGACGTGCAGATGCTCGACGCACTCCTCGACCGGCAGGCCGAGATGTTGCCAGAGCTCCATCGCGTCGAACCGGTCGCGCATCAGCTCACAGGCCTCGACGAGGAATTCCTCACGCTCGTCCCGCTCGGCCCGCGTGAGTTGAGGGTAGTAGTCGCGCAGGGACAGGCGCCCGAAGGCGACGTGGCGGGCTTCGTCCTCCATGACGTAGGCGTTCACCGCTGCGGCCAGCGGATTCTGCGCTTCATCGCGGATGCGGGCGAACGCAGCGAGGGCCAGCCCCTCGATGACGATCTGCATGCCCAGATATGTCATGTCCCAGCGCGAGTCGCGCAGCACCTGCTCGAGCAGGCTGCGGAGCGGCGGGGTCATGGGGTAGGTGACGCCGAATTTTTCCAGTAGCTTCTTGTAGACCTCGACATGGCGCGCCTCGTCCATGACCTGGGTCGCGGCGTAGAATTTCGCGTCCATGTCCGGCACCTGTTGGACGATTTTGCTGGCACATATCAGCGCCCCCTGCTCGCCATGCAGGAATTGCGAGGTGCTCCAGGCCTGGTGCTGGCGGCGGATTTCCATCTGCTCGCGGGCGGGCAGGCGCTGGTAGCAGGGTGCCGCGTTGATCGGCAGCGCGCCCACGGGCAGTTGCAGCGGGTTCTCCAAATCCAGGTCCTGGGCCCAGTCGATGCGGTCATTGGCGTTCCACTGCATGGTCTTGCCGCGCTCGTAGAGACCCAACAGACGATTCCGCTCCGGGGCAAATTCCCAGTTGAAAACGCACGTGAAATCCTGCGGCAGCGCCCATGAGGCCGCTGCGCCCGGCACCGCGCAGAGATCGCGAAAGGCCACGGCAAGTCCTCCATTTTGGTGGTCCGTTGAGCGTGCCGCCGACCGGGCGGATAGTAGAGGGACGATGCATTTCCCCCGAGTAGCTGATTTTAGCCAAATTCGCGTGTTTTTCAACGTCGCCGTCACTGGGGCGGGGTGGAACCTCTCGAGGCCCCTGCAAAGCGACTGGAGACGCTTGACTCAGCATGGGGCCGCTCGTAGGTTCCGCGCCCTCAGCCATCCCGCCCCGGCGTCCTTTTGCCTAGGCGGGGGTGGTTGATCGCAGGCTCGGCGCATGTGGTGCCGCCAACCGGGAAGACCCCGGCGGGCTCAGGCCACAGGCAGGTGTGTTTCCCGCAGCGCGGCGAAGGCCGCGCCGTGCGGGGTGCGCCCATGGTCGGTGGTGTGCCGGAGCGGACAGTTTGAGGGGATCGGACGAGGCCTATGCCGACCATTAATCAGTTGATCGCCCACGGGCGTGAGCCGAGTGCGCGTCGCAACAAGGTGCCGGCGCTGCAGGGTTGCCCGCAGAAGCGCGGCGTCTGCACGCGCGTTTACACCACGACGCCGAAGAAGCCGAACTCGGCCCTGCGCAAGGTGGCGAAAGTCCGCCTCACCAACGGCTATGAAGTGGTGAGCTACATTCCCGGCGAGGGCCATAATCTTCAAGAGCACAGCGTCGTTCTGATCCGCGGCGGGCGCGTGAAGGACCTGCCCGGCGTGCGCTATCACATCCTGCGCGGCGTGCTCGATACCCAGGGCATTGCCAAGCGCCGCCAGCGCCGCTCGCTGTACGGCGCCAAGCGTCCCAAGTGATAGGAGATCAGCGATGAGCCGCCGCCGTCGCGCCGTGAAGCGCGAAATCCTCCCCGATCCGAAGTTCGGCGATGTCGTGATTTCCCGCTTCATGAATGTGCTGATGTACGACGGGAAGAAGTCAACCGCCGAAGGCATCGTCTACGACGCGCTGGACGTGATGAAGAAGCGCGGCGGCAGCCAGGCCGACCCCGTGCGCATGTTCCACGAGGCGCTGGACAACGTGAAGCCGGCAGTGGAAGTCCGCTCGCGCCGCGTCGGTGGCGCGACCTACCAGGTGCCGGTCGAAGTGCGGGCGGAGCGCCGCCAGGCCCTGGCTATCCGCTGGATCATCGATGCGGCACGCAAGCGCGGCGAGCACACGATGCAGGAGCGGCTTTCGAACGAACTGCTGGACGCGGTGAACAATCGCGGCGCGGCGGTGAAGAAGCGTGAGGACACCCACCGGATGGCGGAGGCCAACAAGGCCTTCAGCCACTACCGTTGGTAGTCCGAGCGTACTGACCAGACACATCAACGCAATACCGTCAGAGACCCGGGAACGGAGAAGACGACGATGGCCAAAGCGAAATTCCAGCGGAACAAGCCGCACTGCAACATCGGCACGATTGGCCATGTGGACCACGGCAAGACATCGCTGACGGCGGCGATCACGAAGGTCCTGGCGAAGACCGGCGGGGCGACCTTCACCGCTTACGACCAGATCGACAAGGCGCCCGAAGAGCGGGCGCGCGGTATCACGATCTCGACCGCTCACGTGGAGTACGAGACGCAGAACCGCCACTACGCCCACGTGGACTGCCCCGGTCATGCCGACTACGTGAAGAACATGATCACCGGTGCGGCGCAGATGGACGGGGCGATCCTGGTCGTCTCCGCCGCCGACGGTCCGATGCCGCAGACGCGTGAACACATCCTGCTGGCGCGCCAGGTCGGCGTCCCGGCGCTGGTGGTGTTCATGAACAAGGTCGACATGGTCGACGACCCCGAGCTGCTCGAGCTGGTGGAGATGGAGGTCCGCGAACTGCTCTCCTCCTACCAGTTCCCCGGCGACGACATCCCGATCATCAAGGGCTCCGCGCTGTGCGCGCTCGAGGATCGCAATCCCGAGTTGGGCGAGCAGGCCGTGCTCAAGCTGATGGAGGCCGTGGACGCCTACATTCCGCAGCCGGAGCGGCCGAAGGATCGCCCGTTCCTGATGCCGATCGAAGACGTGTTCTCGATTTCCGGCCGTGGCACCGTGGTGACGGGTCGTATCGAGCGTGGCGTGGTCAAGGTTGGCGAGGAAGTTGAGATCGTCGGGTTGAAGCCGACGGTCAAGACCGTGGTCACGGGCGTGGAAATGTTCCGCAAGCTGCTCGATCAGGGCGAGGCGGGCGACAATATCGGTGCTCTTCTCCGTGGCACGAAGCGCGAGGATGTCGAGCGCGGCCAGGTTCTCGCCGCTCCCGGCTCGATCACGCCGCACACGCAGTTCAAGGCCGAGGCCTACATCCTGACCAAGGAAGAGGGCGGCCGCCATACCCCGTTCTTCACCAACTATCGTCCGCAGTTCTATTTCCGCACCACGGACGTGACCGGCATCGTCAAGCTGCCGGATGGAACGGAGATGGTGATGCCGGGCGACAATGTCTCGATGGACGTCGAGTTGATCGCGCCGATCGCCATGGACGAGGGGCTACGCTTCGCGATCCGCGAAGGCGGCCGGACGGTCGGCGCCGGCGTGGTTGCCAAGATCGTCGCCTGACACCGGCTCCGGAATCGGCGCACTGACCCGCAGGATAGACGATGGACAACCAGAATATCCGCATCCGCCTGAAGGCGTACGATCACCGCGTGCTGGACAACAGCACTAAGGAGATCGTGAACACAGCCAAGCGCACGGGCGCGCGGGTCCGCGGGCCGATTCCGCTGCCAACGCACATCGAGCGCTTCACCGTTAACCGCTCCCCCCATGTCGACAAGAAGAGCCGTGAGCAGTTCGAGATCCGTACTCATCGCCGCTTGCTCGACATTGTCGAGCCGACCCCGCAGACCGTGGACGCGCTGATGAAGCTCGACCTCGCGGCCGGCGTGGACGTCGAGATCAAGATCTAAGGCGAAGCCCATGCGCACCGGACTTCTCGCTAAAAAGTTGGGAATGACTCGTCTGTTCCGAGACGACGGCACGCACGTGCCGGTCACTGTGCTGCATCTCGACGAGGTGCAGGTTGTCGCCGCGCGGACGGTGGAGAAGGACGGCTACACGGCGGTCCAGCTCGGCTGGGGGCGCGCGAAAGTGAAGAACGTCTCCAAGCCGAATCGCGGCCACTATGCCCGCGCCAAGGTCGAGCCGAAGTTGCGGCTCGCTGAGTTCCGCGTGGCCCCAGAGGCGACGCTCGAGCCGGGTGTGACGCTGTCGGCGGCGCATTTCGCGGTTGGACAGATGGTCGATGTCTGCGGGACCTCGAAAGGCAAGAGTTTCGCTGGTGTGATGAAGCGCTGGAACTTCAGCGGCCTCGAAGCCAGCCATGGTGTCTCCATCAGCCACCGCAGCCACGGCTCCACGGGTAACCGCCAGGATCCGGGCCGAACCTTCAAGAACAAGAAGATGGCCGGCCATCTCGGTGACGAGCGCGTGACGACGCTCAATCTCGAGGTTGCCGGTATCGACGCCGAGCGCGGACTGATCCTCATTAAAGGTGCCGTGCCTGGTGCCAAGGGCGGGTATGTCTTCGTACGCGACGCGATCAAGCGGCCGCGCCCGGCAGACGTGCCATTTCCCGCCGCGCTGGCCGGCTGAGAGGAACAGCGATGCAGATCGAGATCAGGACGCTCGACAACGGCGTCGCCGGCACAGCCGAGCTGCCGGAGCAGATTTTCGGCGCCGACCCTCGGGCCGATATCATGGCCCGTGTGGTGCACTGGCAGCTGGCAAAGCGACGTGCCGGGACGCACAAGACCAAGGGCATGGGCGAGGTTTCGGGCACGACCAAGAAGCCCTACCGTCAGAAGGGCACAGGCCGCGCGCGCCAGGGTAGCCTGCGGGCGCCGCAGTTCCGGACTGGCGGTGTGGTCCATGGTCCGGTACCGCGGTCGCACGAATACGACCTGCCCAAGAAGCTCCGCCGACTCGGGCTGATCTCGGCCCTGTCGCAGAAGCACGCGGAGGGCAAGCTGGTGATCCTCGATGCCGCCGCGGCTGATGGCAAGACGCGCCCGCTTGTGCAGCGATTGAAGGCGCTGGGCTGGGACTCGGCGTTGGTGGTTGACCGCACCGTCGATACCGGGTTCCTGCGCGCGGCGCGGAACATCCCGGGGATCGACGTGCTGCCCACGGTCGGCGCGAATGTCTACGACATCCTACGCCACGACGTGCTGGCCATCACTACGGCTGGGGTTGAGGGGCTGAAAGCCCGCCTCGGCATCGAAGCTGGCGAGATCGGAGCGAGCGCATGAGCTCACCTCAGAAATCCGCCGGCGCGGCACGCCGGCGCGCGTCCCGGATGACCCGTTCCGCGATGTACGATGTCATCCTCGGTCCGGTCGTCACCGAAAAGTCGACGGCGCTCAGCGAGAAGCACCAGATGGTCTTCCGCGTGGCGATGTCGGCAACGAAGCCGGAGATCAAAGCGGCGATCCAGGGCTTGTTCGGCGTCACGGTGCTGGGTGTGAATACCCTCGTGACCAAGGGCAAGACCAAGCGCTTCCGCGGCCGACCTGGCCAGCGGAGCGATTCGAAAAAGGCCTATGTGGAGCTCGCCGAGGGCCAGACGATCGATCTGACCACTGGGCTCGCGTGAGGAAACGGCGATGGCACTAAAGCAGTTCAAGCCCGTCACGGCGAGCCTTCGCGGCACCGTTCTGGTGTCGCGTGAGGAACTGTGGAAGGGCAAGCCTGTCAAGGCTCTGACACGTGGCAAGTCGAGCAGCGGCGGACGGAACCAGCACGGTCACATCACATCGCGGTTCCGCGGTGGCGGACACAAGCGGACCTACCGCTTCGTCGACTTCAAGCGCCGCAAGTTCGACGTGCCGGCGACTGTCGAGCGGCTCGAATATGATCCGAACCGGACCGCCTTCATCGCGCTGATCAAGTACGCGGACGGTGAGCTCGCATACATCCTGGCACCCCAGCGTCTGCGGGCCGGCGATACTGTGGTTGCGAGCAAGCGCGCCGACATCAAGCCCGGGAACGCGATGCCGCTGGCGGTGATCCCGGTTGGGACCATCGTCCACAATGTCGAGATGAAGCCAGGTGCCGGCGGCAAGGTCGCGCGCGCGGCGGGCACCTACGCCCAGCTCGTGGGCAAGGATGCTGGGTATGCGCAGATCAAGTTGATGTCGGGAGAGCTGCGGCTGGTCCGGGCAGAGTGCTTGGCGAGCATCGGGGCGGTCTCGAACCCGGACAACGCCAACGTGCATATCGGCAAGGCAGGCCGCAGCCGTTGGCTCGGACGCCGCCCGCATAATCGCGGCGTCGCCATGAACCCGGTTGATCACCCACTCGGCGGCGGCGAGGGCCGCAGCTCCGGCGGCCGCCACCCGGTGACGCCGTGGGGCAAGCCGACCAAGGGCCACAAGACGCGCGTCAACAAGCGAACCGACCGGCTCATCATCCGTCGCCGCAACAAGGGGAAGGGCTGAGCGCATGCCTCGTTCCGTCTGGAAGGGACCGTTCGTTGACGGATTCCTGCTCAACAAGGCCGAGACCGCGCGCGGTTCGGGGCGCAACGAGATCATCAAGATCTGGTCGCGCCGCTCCACCATCCTGCCGCAGTTCGTCGGGCTGACTTTCGGCGTCTACAACGGTCGGAAGTTTCTCCCCGTGCAGGTGACGGAAAACATGGTCGGTCACAAGTTCGGTGAATTCTCGCCGACGCGGACCTTCACCGGCCATTCCGCGGACAAGAAGGCGAAGCGAGGCTGAGATGAGCAAGCCCAATCATCCGCGCAGCCTGGACGAGACGGAGGCCCAGGCAGTGTTGCGTAACCTGCGCGTGAGTCCGCGCAAACTGAACCTGATCGCGGCGATGATCCGCAATCTGGGTGCGGCGGACGCGGTCGCGGCGCTGACCTTCAGCAAGAGGCGCATCGCCGTAGACGTGCGCAAGGCTCTGGAAAGCGCGATCGCCAACGCGGAGAACAACCACCAGCTCGATGTCGATCGGCTGGTGGTGACGCGGGCGGAAGTAGGGCGTTCGACGGTGATGCGGCGCTTCCAGGCGCGCGGGCGCGGCCGAGCCGCACGCGTGGAGAAGTGGTTCAGCCATCTGCGGATCGTCGTCGCCGAACGCAGCCAGGACGAGTCGTCGGCAGCGCAGCAGGAGGCCGCATAGGATGGGCCAGAAAGTCAATCCGCTCGGGCTCAGGCTCGGCATTAATCGCACCTGGGACAGCCGCTGGTACGCCGGCGACGATTATGCCCGGCTGCTACACGAAGACCTGCGGCTGCGCGCCCATCTGCGCCGCAAGCTCGCTGGCGCAGGGGTTTCGCGTGTCGTGATCGAGCGCCCCGCGAAGAAGCCCCGGGTAACGATCTATGCAGCACGGCCCGGTGTGGTCATTGGAAAAAAGGGCCAGGATATCGACGCGCTTCGGAGGGACCTTACGTCCATGGCGGGCGCTGAGGTCGCACTGAACATCGTCGAAATCCGCAAGCCGGAGATCGACGCGACGCTCGTGGCCGAATCGATCGCCCAACAGCTCGAGCGTCGCGTGGCGTTCCGCCGTGCCATGAAGCGAGCTGTGCAGTCAGCCATGCGGCTGGGCGCGCAAGGCATTCGGATCAATTGCGGCGGCCGCCTCGGCGGAGCCGAGATCGCCCGTGTAGAGTGGTATCGCGAGGGGCGTGTTCCTTTGCACACGCTGCGGGCGGACGTGGATTTCGGTGTCGCTACGGCGCATACGACCTATGGTTCGTGCGGCGTGAAGGTGTGGATCTTCAAGGGCGAGATTCTCGTGCGCGACCCGCTGGCACAGGACAAGCGGGCCGCCGAGCAGGCACCGCAGCGGTAGGAGCACGAGACGATGCTGCAGCCTAAGCGCACGAAGTTCCGCAAAGCCCACAAAGGTCGCATCCATGGCGACGCGAAGGGCGGAACCGCGCTCAATTTCGGTGCGTTCGGGCTCAAGGCGATGGAGCCGGAGCGGATCACCGCACGTCAGATCGAGGCCGCTCGCCGGGCGATCACCCGGGCGATGAAGCGAGCGGGCCGAGTGTGGATCAGGATCTACCCGGATGTTCCGGTTTCGCGGAAGCCGGCGGAAGTGCGCATGGGGTCCGGAAAAGGCAGCCCAGAGTTCTGGGTCGCTCGTGTGAAGCCGGGCCGTATCATGTTCGAGATCGACGGCGTAACGGGTGAGTTGGCTCGTGAGGCGTTGACGCTGGGCGCGGCCAAGCTTCCGATCAAGACCAAGTTCGTGACCCGTATCGGGGATGCGTAAGCCATGACCAGGGCCGCCGACATTCGTGCCAAGACCGCGGATGAACTGGATTCACTGCTGGTGGAGCTGCAGAAGGAGCGGTTCAACCTGCGCTTCCAGCGTGCCACCGGGCAGCTCGAGAAGCTGGGCCGGATTCGCGAGGTGCGACGAGACATCGCGCGGGTGAAGACCGTGCTGCAACAGAAGGTTGCTGGTCCCGCCGGCGCCGCCGGCAGCCGGTCGTGAAGGGAGACGATTGATGCCGAAGCGCGTCCTCAGTGGGCGAGTCGTGAGCGACAAGATGGACAAGACCGTGACGGTCATCGTCGAGCGCCGGGTCATGCATCCGCTCTACAAGAAGTTCATCCGCCGGTCGAAGAAGTACGCGGCGCACGACGAAGCCAATGCCTGCCACGTCGGCGACGTGGTCCGGATCATCGAGTGCCCGCCCGTGAGCAAGCGGAAGAGCTGGACGGTGATCGAGCGGAACGGGCAGATGCTTGGTCCGGCCCCCGCGTCCGCCGTCCCACAGGCTTGAGGAGGCGAGGGTGATCTATCCTGAGACCAACCTCGACGTGGCCGACAATTCCGGCGCACGTCGCGTGATGTGCATCAAGGTTCTGGGTGGCTCGAAGCGCAAGACCGCATCGGTTGGTGACGTGATCGTCGTCTCGGTGAAGGAGGCGATCCCGCGTGGCAAGGTGAAGAAGGGCGATGTGCACCAGGCCGTGATCGTCCGCGTGGCTTTCCCCGTGCGCCGGCCTGACGGCAGCGTGATCCGGTTCGACCGCAACGCCGCTGTACTCATCAACAAGCAGCAGGAGCCGATCGGCACACGCATCTTCGGCCCGGTCGTTCGCGAACTCCGCGGGCGGAAGTTCATGAAGATCATCTCTCTTGCACCAGAGGTCCTATAGCGCGATGGCCGCGAAGATCAGGAAGGGCGACCGCGTCGAGGTGGTCGCCGGAGCGAGCAAGGGACTGCGCGGGGAAGTGCTACGCGTGATCCCCAAGGAAAATCGCGCGGTGGTGCGCGGCGCCGCTGTGGCCAAGCGCCATCTGAAGCCGAGCGGCGTAGGCCAGCCGGGCGGGATCGTCGAGCAGGAGGCGCCGGTGCATCTGTCGAACTTGATGCTTGTGGACCCCCAGACCGATAAGCCGACCCGGGTTGGGTTCCGAGTGCTGGAGGACGGTCGCAAGGTGCGTCTCTCCCGGCGCAGCGGCAACGTGATCGAGAGTTGAGGAGGCAGCGGTGAGCGAGACCGAAGCGCGCGAAATGCCGAGGCTGCAGGCGCTGTATCGCGAGCAAGTCCGACCGGCGTTGCAGCAGGAGTTCGGCTACCGCAACCCGATGCAGGTGCCCCGGTTGGAGAAGATCGTCATCAACATGGGGGTTGGCGAGGCCACGGCCGACCAGAAGAAGCTCGATGCCGCGGTGGCCGAGTTGGCGCTGATCGCCGGTCAGAAGCCGGTTAAGACGCTGGCCAAGAAGGCGATTGCCGGCTTCAAGATTCGTAAGGGTCTGCCGATCGGTTGCAAAGTGACACTGCGGCGGGACCGGATGTACGAATTCCTCGACCGGCTGATCACCATCACGTTGCCGCGGGTGCGCGATTTTCGTGGCATCGGCGGCAAGGCGTTCGATGGGCGGGGCAACTTCGCCATGGGTCTCAAGGAGCAGATCGTATTTCCGGAGATCGCTTACGATAAGGTTGAGTCGATCCGCGGCATGGATATCGTGGTCGTGACGACCGCGAAGAACGATTCGGAAGCGAAGGCGCTTCTGCGCGGGTTTGGGCTACCTTTCATTAGCTGAGGCAAACGCGGCAACACCCGGTGACGGGTTTTTGGAAAACCGCCGGGAAGCACCGGTAGGTTCCGGAGGACGGAGACAGGATGGCCAAGATTTCTGCGGTCAACCGAAACAAGCGTCGGGAGCGGCTGGCGATCCGCGAGCGCGCTAAGCGGGCGGCGCTGAAGACGGTTGTGATGGACCGCGACCGGTCTGTGGAAGAGCGCTTCGAGGCGAGCCTCAAGCTGGCTGAACTTCCGCGCAACGGAGCGAAAGTGCGGGTGCGGCTGCGCTGCGAATTGACCGGCCGCTCGCGTGGCAACTACCGCAAGTTCAAGCTGTGCCGGATAGCGCTGCGTGAGTTGGCGAGCAGCGGGCAGATTCCTGGCATGGTCAAGGCGAGCTGGTAAGAGGGCGGCATGGCACTTTCCGATCCTCTGGGCGACATGCTGACGCGCATCCGTAATGCGCAGCGTGCTCGCCATAGCGCCTGCGTCGCCCCGGCGTCGCGGCTCCGAGCAAACGTTCTGGAGGCGTTGAAGCGCGAGGGCTTCATTCGCGGCTACAGCACCGAGGCAGTTCGCCCAGGCATTGAGCAACTGCGGATCGAGCTGAAATACAACGAAGGCGAGCCTGTGATCAAAGAGATCACCCGCGTCTCGAAGCCGGGGCGGCGGGTCTACTCGAAGATCAAGGAGCTGCCGCGGGTTTATGCTGGTCTCGGCATCTCGATCCTGTCTACGCCGCGCGGCGTCCTCAGTGATGCAGAGGCGCGCGCGGCAAATGTTGGCGGCGAAGTGCTGTGCCGCGTGTTCTGATGCAACGGATGCAGGAGGGGCGGCGGGCATGTCGCGCGTAGGCAAATATCCGGTGCAGATCCCGACCGGGGTAGACGTGGTGATCGAGGGTTCGACCTTGAGGGCCAGGGGCAAGCTTGGTGAACTCAGCCTGGCTCTGACGCCGCAGGTGGTCGCGAAGATCGAGGCCGGTGCGGTCTCGGTCCAGCCACGCACCGGCGAGGCCCGCGCTCGAATGATGTGGGGCACGACGCGGGCGCTGGTGGCGAACATGGTTCGCGGCGTTTCCACCGGCTACGCCAAGTCTCTCGAGATCACCGGCACTGGCTACCGCGCTTCGGTGCAGGGCAGCGACCTGGTGATCAATCTCGGTTTCTCGCATGACGTGGTCTATCCGGTGCCGTCAGGCATCCGTATCACCACGCCGAAGCCGACGACCATTACGATCGAGGGTGTCGACAAACGCCAGGTCGGTCAGGTCGCCGCGGAGATTCGCGCCTATCGGCCACCCGAGCCCTATAAGGGCAAAGGCGTAAGGTACGATACGGAGACGATCCGGCGCAAGGAAGGCAAGAAGAAGTGATGAGCGGTAACCAGGATCTGCGCAACCGGCGGCGTGAGCGGCTGCGCTTCCAGCTGCGGCGCAAAGCGGTCGGGCGGCCGCGGCTGTCCGTGTTCCGGTCGAGCGAGCATATCTATGCCCAGGTGATCGACGACGAGGCCGGGCGCACGCTCGCTGCCGCTTCGACACTCGACCGTGAGCTCCGTGAGGCGCTGCGCACAGGGGCGGACAAGGCGGCGGCGGCGGCGGTGGGCAAATTGGTCGCCGAGCGAGCGCGTGCCGCGGGAGTGACGGCGGTGGTGTTTGACCGCGGTTCCTATCTCTATCACGGCCGCGTCAAGGCGCTGGCCGATGCCGCCCGCGAGGGCGGGCTCGACTTTTAGGGGAGTGGCCGATGGCACGGGAACCGAGGGAAGGCCGCGGCCGCGAGCGCGAGCGCGATCGTGACGGCGATGAGCTTCTCGACAAGCTGGTCACGATCAATCGCGTGGCCAAGGTCGTGAAGGGTGGGCGGCGCTTTTCTTTCGCCGCCCTGGTGGTGGTCGGCGACCAGAAGGGACGCGTGGGCTTCGGCGCCGGGAAGGCGCGCGAGGTGCCGGAGGCGATCCGCAAGGCCACCGACCGCGCAAAGCGCGGCATGATCAGGGTGCCGATGAAGGAGGGCCGCACGTTGCACCACGATGTGAACGGCCATTATGGCGCCGGGTCCGTGGTGCTTCGGGCCGCTGCGCCGGGGACAGGCATCATCGCGGGGGGACCGATCCGCGCCGTGTTCGAGACGCTCGGAATCGCGGACGTCGTCGCCAAGAGCCTCGGCAGCCGCAATCCGCACAATATGGTGAAGGCGACTTTTGACGCGCTGGGGCGCTGCGCCAGCCCCCGCTCAGTGGCTTCCCGGCGCGGCAAGAAGGTTTCAGACCTGTTCGGCCGCCGGGATCAGGCGCAGGCGCAGGAGGCGGCGGCAGATGTCTGAGGGGCGGCGGGTCCGGGTGACACAGATCGCTTCGGTGCTAGGGCGTAAGCCCGGCCAGAAGGAAACATTGATTGGCCTCGGCTTGAATCGGCTGCGTCGTGTTCGGGTGCTGGAGGACAGCGCCTCGGTGCGGGGGATGATCCGCAAGGTCGCCCATCTGGTGAAGGTCGAGGAGCTGTCCTGAGCGCACGACGCCAGGACCGGGGTGCAAACGATGAAGTTGAATGAAGTGCGCGACAATCACGGCGCGCGGGTGCGCTCTAAGCGGCTTGGTCGCGGTATCGGGTCCGGCAAGGGCAAGACCTCGGGCAAGGGTGTGAAGGGTCAGAAGGCGCGCGAGGGTGTCGCGCTGAACGGGTTCGAGGGCGGCCAGCTGCCGATCTACCGGCGTCTACCCAAGCGCGGTTTCGTCAACCTGTTCCGCAAGGAGTACGCGCCGGTCAATCTCGGGACGCTGGAGGCGGCCATCGCCGCCGGTCGGATCGATCCCACGCAAGTGATCGATGAGGCTGTGCTGCGTGGTGCGGGCTTGGTGCGCGGCGGGAAGATCACCGGCGTGCGGCTGCTGGCCCGGGGCGCGCTGACGCGGCCGGTGCGCATCACGTGTGCCGGGGCATCGGCCGCGGCGGTTGCGGCGGTGGAGACGCTGGGCGGCAGCGTCACCACGACGCAGCCGAAGGCGCCGGCGGCGGACTGAGTCGCGCTTGCCTGCGCCCGGCGGGCCGGGCCAGAATAGGGCATTCGGGCGCGCGAGCCTGCCCAGTCCGGGGGGCGCCGCCCTTTTTTAGAGGGACCGGCGCATGGCCTCGGCGGCCGAACAGCTTGCGGCAAGCCTCAATCTCGGGGTGCTTTCGAAGGCCACCGAGCTCAAGAAGCGGATCTGGTTCACGCTGGGGGCGCTGATCGTCTATCGCGTCGGGACCTACGTCCCGCTGCCTGGCGTCGACGCCTCTGTCATGGGGCAGATGATGGCCCAGCATGGCGGCGGCATCCTTGGCATGTTCGACATGTTCACCGGTGGCGCCCTGCGGCGCATGACGGTGTTCGCTCTGAATATCATGCCCTACATCAGCGCCAGCATCATCGTTCAGTTGATGACGGCGGCACTGCCTGCGCTCGAGGCTCTCAAAAAAGAGGGTGAGGCCGGGCGCAAGAAGATGAACCAATATACGCGCTACCTCACCGTCGTTATCGCCACGTTCCAGGCGTATGGCATTGCCATTGGGCTGGAGAGCATGCGCGGGGCGAACGGCAGCGCGGTGCTGGACCCGGGTATGTTTTTCCGCATGTCCTCGGTGATCACCCTGGTCGGCGGGACGATGTTCCTGATGTGGGTAGGGGAGCAGATCACCGCGCGCGGCGTCGGCAACGGCACCAGCCTGATCATTTTCGCCGGCATCGTCGCCAACCTGCCGCACGCATTGGCAAGTCTGCTGGAGCTAGGCCGGACTGGGGCGCTGTCGCCGGTTTTCATCCTTGCTTTCCTAGCGATCGCCGTGGCCGTGGTGGCCTTCATCGTCTTCATGGAGCGGGCGCATCGGCGCGTCGTGATCCAGTATCCGAAGCGCCAGGTGGGAGCCCGTTTCTTCGGCGGCGATTCTACCCATATGCCGCTCAAGGTGAACACGTCGGGCGTGATCCCGCCGATTTTCGCGAGTTCGATCCTGCTGATCCCAGCGACGGTCGCGGGCTTCTCCCGCGATGCCGGTGCCGGCTGGCTCAGCTATGTTGCCGCCACGCTGGCGCACGGGCAGCCGCTCTACATCGCGCTGTACGCTTTCCTCATCATCTTCTTCGCATTTTTCTACACGGCGGTTGTGTTCAATCCACAGGAAACCGCGGATAACCTTAAGAAATATGGGGGTTTCATCCCCGGTATCCGGCCCGGCAGCGCCACGGCGGATTATTTCGACTATGTCCTGACGCGCATCACAGTGATCGGCGCGATCTACTTGGCCATAGTGTGTCTTCTGCCGGAAATCCTCATCAGTAAGTATGGCGTGCCGTTCTATTTCGGCGGCACCAGCCTGATGATCGTGGTGTCCGTGACGATCGACACCATCACGCAAATTCAGTCGCATTTGCTCGCGCATCAATATGAGGGGCTCATCCGCAAGGCGCGCGTGAAAGGCAGGGGACGATGAGCGGGCGGCTAGATCTGATCCTGCTCGGCCCGCCGGGTGCGGGTAAGGGCACACAGGCCAAGCGTCTGCAGGACCGCCACGGGATTGCCCAGATATCGACCGGGGACATGCTGCGTGCTGAGGTCGCTGCCGGGACTCCGATCGGGCGTGAAGCCAAGGCGATCATGGAGTCAGGCGGATTGGTTCCCGACGCCGTGATCATCACGATGCTCGGCGCGCGGATAACGAGGCCGGACTGCGTGCGTGGGTTCATTCTCGACGGTTTCCCCCGCACCGTGCCTCAGGCCCAGGCGCTGGACCGGTTGCTCGATGAGAAGGGTCTGTCGCTGAGCGCGGTGATCGAGCTCGCTGTCGATGACGCAGCGCTGATTGAGCGGATCGCAGGCCGCTTCACCTGCGCCAAGTGCGGCGCTGGGTACCATGATCGCTTCCACCCGCCACGGGTCGGCGGGGTCTGTGATGTCTGTGGCGGGCACGAGTTCGTCCGCCGCGCGGACGATAACCGCGAAACGGTCACGGCGCGCCTCGCTGCGTATCATCGCCAGACCGCGCCTATTCTGCCGCACTACGCCGCTCGCGGCAGGCTGTTCCGTGTCGATGGCATGGCGGAGATCGACGAGGTGACGCGGCAGATTGAGGCGGTGCTGGCGAGCCTGGATTTGTCCGGAGGCTCGCGATAAATTGATAACAGGCGGTTGACTCCGGGTCGGACGCGGTTATAGTCCGCGCCCTTGGCCGCCGCCCAAACGGGCGGTGTTCCGTCTGCCCCAACATATCGGCTCGGGTCTCGGAGCGTCCGGGCTGGTTTGCTCGCCGCGGGGCGAGCCGTTCAGGAGTGACAAAGCGTGGCGCGCATTGCCGGCGTGAACATCCCGAGCAACAAGCGGGTGACCATCAGCCTGCGGTATATCTATGGCATCGGACCGACACGGGCCCAGGAAATCTGCGGTCGGCTCGGAATCCCAGACGATCGGCGCGTGAACCAGCTCTCTGACGACGAGGTGCTGCGCATTCGCGAATTGATCGACCGCGAATACCGTGTCGAGGGCGACCTTCGGCGGGAGGTTGCGATGAACATCAAGCGGCTGATGGATCTGGGCTGCTATCGGGGCCTGCGGCACCGCAAGGGGCTTCCGGTCCACGGACAGCGCACCCACACCAATGCGCGCACGCGCAAGGGCAAGGCGGTGCCGATCGCCGGCAAGAAGAAGGTCACCAAGTAGTGCCGGCGCCGCGCTCCGCGCGGCGCTTCGCCCCAGCCCAGCGCGAGAACAGCAACAGGATCGACGATCATGGCGAAACAGGCCGCCAGTACGCGCCCTCGCAAGAAAGAGCGCAAGAACATCTCTTCCGGCGTCGCCCATGTGGCGGCGACGTTCAATAATACGATCATCACGATCGCGGACGCTCAGGGCAACGCGATCGCTTGGTCGTCGGCTGGCAGCCAGGGCTTCAAGGGCAGCCGCAAGTCCACCCCGTACGCGGCCCAGGTTGCCGCCGAGGATGCGGGGCGGAAAGCGCGCGAGCACGGCATGGAAACGCTCGAGATTCAGGTGACCGGGCCGGGGTCGGGGCGGGAGAGTGCGCTCAGGGCTCTGCAGTCGGTTGGATTCGCCATCACCGCCATCCGCGACACCACGCCCATCCCCCATAACGGCTGCCGCCCCCGCAAGCGCCGGCGCGTCTGAGCGCGGCGCGCGAAGATTGTCCGGGCGGGTTGACGCAATCGACGAGAGGCAAAGCGTGATCATCCAGAGAAACTGGCAGTCTCTGATCAAGCCGGAGAAGCTAGGCGTGGAGACCGGCGCGCAGCGCGGGCGGGTCGCAACGATCATCGCGGAGCCGCTCGAGCGCGGCTTTGGCATGACCCTCGGTAACGCGATCCGGCGGGTCTTGGTGTCCTCGCTCCAGGGCGCGGCCGTGACGGCGATCAAGATCGACGGTGTGCTGCACGAATTCAGCTCGGTTGCGGGCGTGCGCGAAGACGTCACCGACATCGTGCTCAACGTCAAGCAGTTGGCGGTCCGCATGCATGGCGAGGGGCCGAAGCGCATGTCCTTGACCGCAGTCGGGCCGGGCGAAGTCACGGCGCGGCAGATCGAGGCTGGCCACGACATCGAGATCATGAATCCGGACCTGGTCATCTGCACGCTTGACGATGGCGTCAGGCTGGGGATGGAATTCACGGTCAATCTCGGCAAGGGCTATGTCCCGTCCACGCTCAATCGCGAGGAGGACAGCCCGATCGGACTGATCCCGGTCGATGCCATCTACTCACCGGTTCGCCGTGTGGCTTACCGCGTCGAGCCGACGCGGGTGGGTCAGGTCACCGACTACGACCGTCTGCTCCTCACCGTTGAGACCAACGGGGCCGTCGGGCCGGAAGATGCCGTGGCGCTCGCTGCCCGCATCCTGCAGGACCAGCTCCAGCTCTTCATCAATTTCGAAGAGCCGCAGCTGATGCGCGAAGACATGCCGCACGAAGATCTGCCGTTCAACCGCAACCTCCTGCGGAAGGTGGATGAGCTCGAGCTCTCGGTGCGCAGTGCCAACTGTCTGAAGAACGACAATATCGTCTACATCGGTGACCTAGTGCAGAAATCCGAACAGGAGATGCTGCGCACGCCGAACTTCGGGCGGAAGTCTCTCAACGAGATCAAGGAAGTTCTGGCGACCATGGGTCTCTCACTCGGGATGGCCGTGCCGGGCTGGCCGCCGGAGAACGTCGAAGACATGGCCAAACGGCTGGAAGAGCCGTTCTAAGCGGCGGCAAAGGAGTAAAGCGCAATGCGTCACGGAGTTGCCGGCCGCAAGCTCGGCGTCACCTCAAGCCATCGCCTGGCCATGTTCCGCAACATGGCAGTGGCGCTGTTGAAGCACGAGCAGATCACGACGACCCTGCCAAAGGCGAAGGAACTTCGCCCGGTGGCCGAGAAGCTGATTACGCTGGGCAAGCGGGGTGGCATGCATGCCCGCCGCCAAGCCTACGCGGAGCTGCGGGACGATCGCATCGTCGCGAAGTTGTTCGGGCCCCTGGCGGATCGCTATCGCGCTCGGTCCGGTGGCTATACGCGGGTCCTCAAGGCTGGCATCCGCTACGGCGACGCCGCGAGTATGGCGGTGATCGAGCTGGTTGATCGCGACCCGCTGGCGAAGGGGCAGGATTCCGGCCCCAAGCCGGCCCCCGAGGGTGACGCCGCGACCGAGTGACGGGCGGCGCATATGCGCGCCGGTCGCGGCAGCGGCTGGCGGATCATCAGGTCATGACATGCTGGCGCGGCGGAGCCGCTCGGCGGTTCCGATGGCATTCGCTCTAGAGTCACATCGTTCTGGAACACGATCGTCCGGCCTGATGATTCCATCAGATCGGGTCGTGCTCTTGGAGGGGCGGGCACCGCTAGAGAGCCGGAAATTCGCTTGCGGCTTGGCGGATGAGGACACTAGAACGGCACCGTGGCGACCACTCCTGTTCCTGACGCCGCGGGTGACCTTTTCGCGGCGGCGTCGCTCCCGGTGGCCAATCGGCCGGGGCTGTCGGTGCCTGCGGGATCGACGCCAGCCCCGCTGGCCGATCGGCTGCGCCCGGTCGCGCTCGAGGAGATTGTCGGCCAGGATCACCTGCTCGGGCCCGAGGGCACCCTCACTCGGATGCTCCAGCGTGGGTCGTTGGCGTCGCTTATCCTTTGGGGGCCGCCCGGGGTCGGGAAAACCACGATCGCCCGGCTGCTGTCGGAGACGGCCGGACGGGAGTTTGTCCAGCTCTCAGCGGTGTTCTCGGGCGTTGCCGAGCTCAAGCGCGTTTTCGAGGAGGCGCGAAGCCGCCGGCGGGCGGGCCGCGGAACGCTGCTGTTCGTCGACGAGGTGCATCGGTTCAATCGCGCTCAGCAGGATGCATTCCTGCCGGTCGTCGAGGACGGCACCGTGGTGCTGGTCGGCGCAACGACTGAGAATCCGTCCTTCGCGCTTAATGGCGCGCTGCTCTCGCGCTGTCAGGTGCTGGTGCTGCGCCGGCTCGACGACGCCGCGTTGGAGCAGCTGCTGCGGCGTGCCGAGCTGGCGACCGGCCGCGTGTTGCCGGTTGTCTCCGAGGCGCGCGCCGTCTTGCGCGCGATGGCCGACGGAGATGGCCGCTACGCGTTGAATATGGCCGAGCAGCTCCTCGCACTGCCCGCGGAGACGCAACCGCTGGACGCGGCCGCCGTCGCCACGCTGCTTGCCCGCCGCGTCGCGCTTTACGACAAGGACCGTGAGGAGCACTACAACCTGATCTCGGCGCTGCATAAGGCGCTGCGTGGATCGGATCCGGATGCGAGTCTCTATTGGCTGGCTCGTATGCTCGCCGGGGGGGAAGATCCCCGTTTCATAGCACGCCGGCTGGTGCGCTTTGCCGTCGAGGATGTTGGCATGGCCGAGCCGCAGGCGCTGGTGCAGGCGCTGGCGGCATGGGAGGCCTACGAACGGTTGGGCAGCCCGGAGGGTGAGCTGGCAATCGCCCAGGCGGTCGTGTTTCTGGGGACCGCGCCGAAGTCCAACGCACTCTACGTTGCCCTTGGCGCCGCCAACCGATCGGCCAAGGGTACCGGCAGCCTGATGCCGCCGGCGCATATCCTCAACGCACCCACGCGGCTGATGAAGACGCTTGGCTACGGCGCTGGCTACGAATACGACCATGCGACCGAGGACGCTTTCTCGGGTCAGAACTACTTTCCCGATGGCCTGGAGCGGCAGGATTTCTATCGCCCGAGCGGGCGTGGCTTCGAGCGCGAGGTGGCGCGCCGGCTCGAGGCATGGTCGAAACTGCGCGCGGAGCGAAGCCGGTGAGCATGGAGCACCGCACGGTGTCGGCCGATGAGGCCGATATCCGCCTGGATCGCTGGTTCCGCCGGCATTTTCCGGCACTGAAGCAGGGGGCTATTGAGAAGCTGTGCCGGACCGGCCAGGTTCGGGTGGACGGGCGGAGAAGCGAGGCGAGCGCACGGCTCGTGCCGGGCCAACTGGTCCGCATTCCGCCGCTACCAGTCTCCGCCCCGGCGGAGGCGCCGGCAGCCGGCAGGCTGCCTGCACTCGATCCAGCGACGCAGCGAGCGCTGGAAGGGATGATCCTCTACCGTGACGCGCAACTCATCGTGCTCGGCAAGCCGCTTGGCCTGCCGGTGCAGGGTGGACCTGGCATTGTGCGCCATCTCGACGCCTGGCTCGATGGCCTGCGCTTCGGGAGTGAACACCGACCGCGGCTGGTGCACCGGCTCGACCGTGATACCACCGGCGTGCTGGTGGTCGCACGGACCCCCGGCGTGGCGGCGAAGCTCGCCGCAGCCTTCCGTGGACGCACGGTGCGCAAGACCTACTGGGCCGTGGTCAGCGGCAGGCCGTTGCCGGAGGCGGGGCGGATCGACCAACCTCTGGTCCGCCGCAAGGGCGAAGGCCATGGCCACGGCGCGCGGACCGCCATCGCCGAGCCGGACGATACCGAAGCCGCCCGAGCCATCACCGACTACCGCACGCTCGATCATGCGGCGCGCAAGTTGGCATGGCTCGAGCTCACCCCACTCACCGGGCGGACGCATCAGCTGCGTGTGCACTGCGCCGCGATTGGTGCGCCGATCCTGGGTGATGTCGCCTATGGCGAGCAACGCAACACCGACGTTCGCGGTTGGCGCAATACCGCGCTGGTCGCCGGGCTCTCTGAGATGCTGCACCTGCACGCGCGCCGATTGGTTCTACCCCACCCGGAGGGCGGCATGCTGGAGGTGGAGGCTGATCTGCCGCCCCACATGGCTGAAACATTCGCCACCCTGGGCTTCGCCGCGCCACCCGCAGCGGGGCCGCGGCGCGTGGTCAGCGGCTGAGCCGGCGGGCGATGCGTCGCTTCTGGACCCGCGCCGAGGTGGCGTCCTCGCCGTCCGGTTTCAGCATTCTGCTCGACGGTCGGCCGGTGCGCCTACCGGAAGGCGGTGGGCCGCTGCATGTCACGTCGGCCCCGCTCGCTGCCGCCATTGCCGAGGAATGGCAGGCGGCCGGCGACGAAGTTGCCTACGCCGATTTGCCCCTCACCCGCCTGGCCGGCACGGCGCAGGCGCGTGTGCGGCCGCGCTGGGCGGCGAACGTGGCCGCGCTGGCGGCCTATGGCGCAACGGACCTCCTCTGCTACCGTGCCGAAGCGCCTGCGGAACTGGTAGAGCGCCAGGCGAGAGCGTGGCAGCCCTGGCTCGACTGGGCGGCGCTGACGCTCGATGCGCCGCTCCGTGTGACCGCCGGGGTGATGCCGGTGACCCAACCCGAATCAGCGCTGACCGCCCTGTCCGTGGCCCTGCAACGCCAGACCGCCGAGGCGCTCACCGCGCTTGGTGTGTTGGTGCCTCTGCTCGGCAGCCTGGTTCTCGGGCTCGCCGTCGCGGACCAGGCGTTGCTGGCGGAAGACGCAGTGGCGCTCGCCACGCTTGACGAACGCTACCAGGCGGAGCTCTGGGGCGAAGACCCCGAGGCGGTGGCACGGCAACAGAACATTCGAGCGGAGAGTCTCCTCGCCGGCCGTTTCCTGGCGCTCGCGCGGGGGTGATGCCAACGCCTTGGGAAGGGAACTCACGCTGGGGATTCCCCGACGCGGCGGTGATGTGATTCAAGCTGGTGGTCCTTGGGAGCTCCACCATGCCGCGCGCGATTGCCCTTGGTGCTGATTTCGACGCCCCCCATGCTTCGCCGCCTGGCGCCGGGCAGCAAGGAG
>JAKAZO010000030.1:29958-32468 GCA_021815825.1 Pseudomonadota bacterium | reverse complement strand
GCGTCTGCGCCGGCCCGTCCGCGCCGCCCTCCCCGGACGCGTACATCGGGTGGAAGCCACAGCCGCCGACCGCAGCCCCGGCGAGCAGCGTGCTCCCAAGAGCAAGAACATCGCGACGCCGATGCGCGGTCCCGCGGCTCATGCGCGACCTACGGTGCGATCACAAAATTGACGATCCGATCCGGCACATGGACGCGCTTGACCACCCGATGGCCAGCGATCTGGCGTGCCACATTCGGCTCCGCCGCAGCTGCCGCCAGCACGTCTTCTTCCGGTGCCCCCGGCGGCATTTCGATCGTGCCGCGCAACTTGCCCATCACCTGGACCGCGATGCGCACCGTTACCGCCCGCGCCAGCTCGGCGTCCGCGGCTGGCCATTCCTGGCGTGCCACCAAGCCACCGTCTGGTTCCAGCACCGAGTGCATCTGCTCCGCCAGATGCGGCATCATCGGCGCGACCAGCCGCGTCAGCACCCCCATCGCCTCCCGTTGCGCCCAGACGATCCCGGCCCCGCTCTCCCGGCCCGCTTCGCTCACCGCGTTCGCCAGTTCATGTATGCGCGCCACCGCGACATTGAAGGTGAAGCTCTCAACGGCCGACGTCACAGCGAGAATCGTCCGATGCGTCTTCTGCCGTAGCGCCAGCGCCGTCGGGGAGAACACGTCCGGAGCCTCCGGGCCCAAGCCTGCGCCTTGCTCCGCAACCGCCTCCGCCAGCCGATACAGCCGCTGCGTAAACCGGTAGGCGCCTTGCACTCCCGCCTCGGTCCATTGCATGTCGCGCTCCGGCGGATTGTCCGCCAGGATGAACCACCGCGCGGTATCCGCGCCGTAGCGGCTGATGATCGCGTCGGGGTCAACCGTGTTGCGTCGCGACTTGGACATCGCCTCCACGCGCCCGACCACCACGTCCGCCCCCGAACTCCGCTCGATCACATGGCCGTCGGATCGGATCTCGATCTCGGTCGGATACAGCCAGCGCCCATCCGCCGCGCGATAGCTTTCGTGGGTCACCATGCCCTGGGTGAACAGCCCATCGAACGGCTCCGCAACGGCCAGATGTCCGCTCGCCTGCATCGCCCGGGTGAAGAAGCGGGCATAGAGAAGATGCAGGATCGCGTGCTCGATGCCGCCGATATACTGATCCACCGGCATCCAGTGATCGACCGCCGCGCGCGCCACGGGGGCCGCCGCTCCGGGGCTGCAGAACCGCGCGAAATACCATGAACTATCCACGAACGTGTCGAACGTATCGGTCTCCCGCCGCGCCGCGGCGCCGCAGCGCGGGCAGGAGACCTGCTTCCAGGTCGGATGATGCTCCAGCGGATTGCCCGGCTGATCGAACCGTACATCCTCCGGCAGAACGACGGGCAATTCCTGCTCGGGAACCGGCACCACCCCGCACGCATCGCAGTGGATGACCGGGATCGGACAACCCCAATAGCGCTGCCGGCTCACGCCCCAGTCACGCAGACGCCAGTTGACTTCCCCCTGGCCGAGGCCCCGCCGCTCCAGTTCCGCGATCGCGGCCGCCTTCGCCGCCTCTGCCGCCAGTCCGTCGAGGAACCCCGAGTGGATCATCGTGCCAGGGCCGTCATACGCCTCCGAGCCGATGGCAAAATGAGCCGCATCCTCTCCGGGCGGCAGCACCACCGGGAGCACATCGAGCCCGTAGGCTCGGGCAAAATCAAGGTCGCGCTGATCATGCGCCGGACAGCCAAAAATCGCGCCGGTTCCGTACTCCATCAGGACGAAATTCGCGATCCATACCGGGCAGGTGCGACCAGCCACGAGCGGGTGGCGAACCCGCAGCCCGGTATCATAGCCCCGCTTTTCCGCGGTTTCGATCACCGCCTCGCTGGTCCCCATGCGCTGGCATTCGGCAACGAACGCCGCCGCGTCCGCGTCTCGCGCCGCCACCGCGGCAGCGAGCGGATGCTCCGGCGCGAGCGCGAGGAATGACATGCCGAACAGCGTGTCCGGACGCGTCGTGTAAACCTCCACCGCGTCAATCGGCCCATCCGCCGCCGGCTTTGGCGCCTCCAGCGCAAACGCCAGGCGCGCGCCCTCGCTGCGGCCGATCCACTTCGCCTGCATCGTCCGCACCCGCTCGGGCCAGCGCTCCAAACCGTCCAGCGCTTCCAGCAGCGCGGGCGCGTAGGCCGTGATGCGCAGGAACCACTGCGCCAGCTTGCGTTTTTCGACCAGCGCGCCCGATCGCCAGCCGCGCCCGTCGATCACCTGCTCGTTGGCGAGTACGGTGCCGTCGACCGGATCCCAGTTCACCCAGCTTTCGCGGCGCTCCACCAGTCCGGCGCGGAGAAAATCCAGGAACAGCTTCTGCTGATGGCCGTAATACTCGGGCTGACAGGTGGCGAACTCACGCGCCCAGTCGATCGACAGACCCATGCGCTTGAGCTCAGCGCGCATCGCCGCGATATTGTCGTAGGTCCATTTCGCCGGATGCACGCCGCGCTCGCGGGCAGCATTCTCCGCCGGCAGGCCGAACGC
>JAKAZO010000030.1:0-29858 GCA_021815825.1 Pseudomonadota bacterium | reverse complement strand
CGCACCCCATCGGCCCGCAGCTGACGGCCAAGGATATAGGCGGTCGCCTTGAAGCGCTCATCGGTCGAGGATGGCGGCTGCCACCAGTTGGTGACGATCACCCCGGCGAAGGGATCGGCCGATACCAGAGGAAAGAAGGAGAGCGTGTCGAGCGCCCCGCGCCAGAGGTAGGCGTTCACGCCGACGCCGGCTGTTTGCGCCGCCGTCTCCTTCGGCGCGCTGCCGGCGCAGCTCGCCAGCACCGGCAGGCAGGCAATCAGCAGGCAGGCGATGGTGGTGCGTCTGGTCATGTCCCCGCCGGAATGAACCGCGCTCCCCCGGGGAGGCGGAAAGACAACGAACCCGGTTCCTAGAGCAAGACACCGACTTGGGGAAGCGGTCAGCCCACGCCCCGCAGGGCGCCGATGGCGCCAAGCGCCGCCGCATCGCGCGGGACGGCTGCCAGGCGCGCGGCATCGATCCCGCCGAGTGCCGCCACCAGCACCCCCGCGCCCCGCGCCAACGCCGACCAACGGCAGGGACCGAGCCCTGAGGTGCCCGGATGGCTCGCGCTCGCGAACAGGGGCGAGAGAAACGCAAGCGTGACCCCGGCCCGGCGGCAGCGCACCAGCTCGCGCCGATCATGCGCCGAACTGGTGAGGAACCGCGCCAGCTGCGCTCCTCGCTCCCGCCGGCCGCGGCTCAGATGGAACCCGGCGTTGAAGCGCCGCGCCAGCCGGACGTCTCCGGCGACGCTGAGCGCCAGCCTCCGCGCCCGGCAGATCGGCGCCAGCTGTGCGCAGAGCCGTGCCCGGACGGCCGCATCGGGCTGGCGCAGGACCACGCCGCCAAGCCCTGGCGGTAGTGCCCGCACGGCCGCCAGCGGCGCCGGCGCCCGCACCGCGTCGGTGAACAGCCAGATCGCCGCCGGCGGAATCGGCGCGCCGCGTGCCATCCGACGACCCTTGACCGCCCGGCCCCAGGCCAGGAACCTGCCGTTCATGTCCGAAGTTCCCCTCGCTATCGCCGAGGCCCTCCAGCGCGTGCGCGAGCGCATCGCCACCGCCGCCTTGCGCGCCGGGCGCCGGGCGGAGGATGTCACGCTCGTGGCCGTCTCCAAAACCCACCCGATCGAGGCGGTGCGCGAGGCGATCCTCGCCGGCCAGCGTGTGTTCGGCGAAAACCGTGTGCAGGAAGCGGCGGCGAAATTCCTGCCCCTGCGTAGCTCCTCACCCTCGCTCTCGCTGCACCTGATCGGCCCGCTGCAGACCAACAAGGTCCGCGAGGCATTGCGTCTGGCCGATGTCATCGAGACCCTGGACCGGCCGCGCCTCGCCGACGCCATCGCCGCGACCGCCGCCAGTCTCGGGCGCCTGCCAACGCTCCTGGTGCAGGTCAATACCGGCGACGAACCGCAGAAGGCGGGCATCCCGCGCGACCAGGCGGATGCCTTCATCGCCGATTGCCGCGCCCGCTTCGGCCCCGCGCTCGCCGGGCTGATGTGCATTCCCCCACTCGGCGCCGACCCCGCACCGCACTTCGCCTGGCTGGCCGATCGCGCCGCCCGCCATGGGCTCGGCCTGCTCTCCATGGGTATGTCCGGCGATTTCGAGGCCGCCATCGCCGCCGGCGCGACACATGTCCGCATCGGCACGGCCATCTTCGGCCATCGCGAGCCCTGACAAGGACGGTCTTGCTCACCCGGCGCCGGCAGCGTATGCGTCCGCGCCGGCCGGCCCAGACAGGGCGGCCGGCGATCTGGCTCAGCCCGCGTCTTCAGCGGCTGCCGGAGCAACGGCTTGATCGAGCACCTTGATCGCGCCAGCACCCGAACCCGGGCTTTGGCGTCAGACCACCGGAACGCACGAGGCGCGCATGAGCGAAACACCGAAGCAGCCACCGGCCGAGCCGAGCGCCCGATGAGCGTGAGCGCCGTCGAAGCCCGGGTATCGGGTGGCTCTCTCCGTCTCGGCAGCCTGATCGGCGTGCTCGGCGTCGTCTACGGCGATATCGGCACCAGCCCACTTTATGCGCTGAAGGCGAGCCTCGAGCATTTCCGCCACCACGGCATCGGCTCGACCGAGGTGCTCGGCGTCCTGTCCATGATCTTCTGGGCCCTCGTGCTGACCGTCACGGTCAAATACGTTCTGCTGGTGATGCGCGCCGACAACCGTGGCGAGGGCGGCATCCTGGCGTTGATGGCGCTGGCGCAACGGGTCTCGGTCCGCCCGTCCACACGTGCGGTCCTCGCCCTCATCGGCATCATCGGCGCCAGCCTGTTCTTCGGGGATGGCGTCATCACCCCGGCGATTTCCGTCCTCTCCGCCGTCGAGGGGCTGGAGGTCTCCGCCCCGGCACTGAAGGATTTCGTCCTGCCGCTCTGCGCGGTGGTCATCGTCGCGCTGTTCGTCGTGCAGTCGCGCGGCACCGGGCGGGTCGGACGGGTCTTCGGTCCGGTGATGGTCGTCTGGTTCGTGCTCATCGGCGTCTTAGGCATTCTCGCGATAGCGCGTCACCCGTTCGTACTCGCCGCGATCTCGCCCTCCTACGCAGCCATTCTCTGCCTGCGTGATTCCTGGCTCGCCTTCATCGTGCTCGGCTCCGTTGTGCTTGCCGTCACGGGGGCAGAGGCGCTCTACGCCGACATGGGCCATTTCGGCGCCCGGCCCATCAAGTTCGCCTGGCTCAGCCTCGTCCTGCCGTCGCTGACGCTCAACTATTTCGGCCAGGGCGCGCTGATCTTCGCCGACCCCGCCGCGCTCGAAAACCCGTTCTATCTGCTGGTTCCGGCCCCGTTGAGATTGGCGATGGTGGTGCTGGCGACCTTTGCCACCGTCATCGCCAGCCAGTCGGTCATTTCCGGCGCCTTCTCGCTGGCGCGCCAATGCATGCAGCTCGGCTACCTGCCGCGCATGACGGTACTCCATACCGGCGAGACCGAGGAGGGGCAGATCTACGTCCCGCAGATCAGCGGCTCGCTCGCCTTTGCGGTGTTGATCCTGGTTTTCGCCTTCAAATCGAGCGACAGCCTGGCATCGGCCTATGGCATCGCCGTCACTGGTACATTCTTCTGCACCGGCCTGCTGGCGATGGTCGTCTTCCGCCGCCAGTTCCATTGGTCGCGGGCTGCCACCATCGCGGTCTTCGGCTTCTTCCTGGTCCTGGATTTCGTCTTTTTTGCCGCCAACACGCTGAAGGTGGTGGAGGGCGGCTGGGTGCCGCTGGCCGTCGGCATCGCGCTGCTGGCGCTTATGACGGCCTGGCATCGCGGTCGCGAACTGCTGCTGGCGCGCTGGCAGCAGGACAGTCTGCCGCTCGCCTCCTTCCTCGCCCGTCTGCCGCAATCGCGGATCGTCCGCGTCCAGGGCACGGCTGTCTTCCTGACCGGCAATCCCGACTACGTGCCCAATGCGCTGCTGCACAACCTCAAGCACAACAAGGTTCTGCACGAGCGCGTCCTGCTCGTGACCGTGAACAACATCGACGAGCCAGAGGTCGCGGCGGACCACCGCACCGAGGTCACCGAACTGGCCCCGGGGATTCATCGCGTGATCATCCGCTACGGCTTCACCGAGAGCCCGAACATCCCGCGCGTGCTGGAAACCTTGCCCGAACACGGCGTGCCGTTCGACCCGATGCAGGCCAGCTACTTCCTCGGTCGCGAAACCATCGTTCCAGCGACGGTGCCGAAGATGCCGGTCTGGCGCTTGTGGCTGTTCCTGGTGATGGCGCGCAACGCCGTCTCGGCCACCGAGTTCTTCCGCATTCCGTCCGATCGCGTCGTCGAACTCGGCGTGCGGGTGGCGATCTGATGCTCTGACGCCGATCAGAACGGCCGCACGATCACCATGGTCACGATGATCAGCATCAGCACCGTCGGCACCTCGTTGGCGATGCGATAGAACCGGGCCGGCCGGCGGTTACGGTCCTCGAGGAAATCCTTGCGCCATCGTGACAGCGCGCCATGGAACCCGGCCATCAGGAGCACCGCGGCGAGCTTGACATGCCACCAATGATCGGTTCGCCAGTTCAGCACGCCGGGCGTGAACGCCATCGTCAGCCCGAAGACCCAGGTCGCGATCATCGCCGGGTTGATGATCTGCTTGAACAGACGCCGCTCCATCACCTTGAAGCGCTCGCTCTCGGAAGTCCCGCGCACCAGCTCGCAATGATATACGAAGAGCCGTGGCAGATAGAACATCCCAGCCATCCAGGCGATGACGGATGCCAAATGCAGTGCCTTGATCCATGGGTAGAGCGCGCTCATACCGCCTGCTCCGCGGCGATCGCCGCGCGCGCGAACGGACAAGCCCCGTGCGGCTCGCCACAGACCCGCCCGCCCGCACCGCTGCACAATCCCGGACCGCGGGCCAGCGCTCGGCGCGCGATATCGGCCAGCGCGGCAATGAAGGCAGGGTCATCGTTCGGCGCCGGCACCCGGTAATAGCCGCTCACTCCATCCTTGCGCGCCAGCGCTGCGTATTCGACATCAAGCTCGACGAGTGTTTCCGAGTGGTCGGACACGAACGCGATCGGTACAACGACCACCGCAGCGCCATCTCGCCCGGCGCGTGCGATTTCCGCTTCCGTGCTCGGCTGCAACCATTGCTGCGGCGTCGCGCGTGACTGGTAGCAGATCACGTGATCGAGCTCCGGAATGCCCAGCGCGGCAACGACCCCCGCGACCGTCTCCTCGATCTGCGCCTGGTACGGGTCGCCGGCGTTGACGATCGCCTCCGGCAGTCCATGCGCCGAGAACAGCACGCGCAATTTGGCCCCCACACCCTGTTCTGCCCGGGCACGTTCGTAGGTCGTGCGCACCGGTGCCGCGATCGACGCCAGATAGCCGGCATCCGTATGCCAGCAGCACAGTGTCGTCACCGGCGTCACGAGTCCGACCTGCGCCGCCGCTTCCCGCCACGCCGTCAGCGAGCTGCCGGTGGTTGTGGTCGAGAACTGCGGATAGAGCGGCAAGAGCAGCACATGGTCGGGATTCCACGCCCGCACCGCACGTGCCGCCGCGCGACTGAACGGGTGCCAATAGCGCATGGCGATGAAGCTCTGCGCTTCGATCTCCGGCAAGGCCGCGCTCAGGGCCATGGCCTGACGCCTGGTCAGCTCGAGCAGCGGCGAGGCACCACCGAGCAGCGCGTAGTTTTCGGTTGCCGGCTTCACCCGCGCCCGGGCAATGACCCGTGCCAGGAACGGGCGAATAAAGAACGGCACCCGAAGGATGGCCGGATCCTTGAACAGATTCATCAGGAACGGCCGCACCGCCGCGAGCGAGTCCGGGCCGCCCAGATTGAACAGCACGATCGCGACTTTGCGAGGACGGTTACGGCTCGGCGAGTTCATTCCGTTCGACATGGTCAGTGCCATTTCCGCGTCAAGCCGCGCGGATACGCGCGAGCAGGGTCGTGACATGCTCGGGCGGAGTCTCCGGCACGATGCCGTGGCCGAGATTGAACACGTGCGCCCGTCCGCGCAGCGCGGCGAGAATAGCGTCGGTCTCCCGCGCCAGCGCATCGCCGCCGGCGAGCAGCGCCATCGGATCGAGATTGCCCTGCAGCGCCACCTTCTTCGGCACCAAGCTCGCCGCCATCGCCGGGTCCGTCGCCGTATCCATGCCGACGGCATCGACCCCGGTCGCGGCCGCGTATTCGCCGATCAGCGCGCCGGCCAGGCGGGGAAACCCGATCAGCTTCACCCCCGGAAAGCGCTGCCGCAACGCCGTGCCGATCCGTCGCGCGGGCGCGATGACGTGGCTGCGGAACAGGCTCGGTGGCAGAATACCGCCCCAGCTCTCGAACAGCATGACCGTTTCCGCCCCGGCCTCGATCTGCGCTGCGAGATAGGTGATGGTGGCCGCGGTCAACCGCCCGATCAGCCGCTCGAATGCGGCCGGCTCGCCATGGGCGAGCGCCCGGGTGCGGGGAAACTCGCCGCCACCACGCCCATCCACCATGTAGCACGCGACGGTGAACGGCCCCCCCGCGAAGCCGATCAGCGCCGCCGCCTCCGGCAGTCCGGCGCGGACCAGCCGCACGGTCTCCAGGATCGGCGCGATCGCCGCCGACAGCCGATCGGCATCGAGACGGTCGATATCACCCAGCTCTAGCGGCGGCAGCCGCGGCCCCTCGCCCTCAGCGAAGCGCAACCCATAGCCCATCGCCCAGGGCAGCATCAGAATGTCGCTGAACAGGATCGCCGCATCGAGACCGAAGCGCCGGAGCGGCTGCAGCGTCACCTCGGCGGCGAGGACGGAGGTGGTGCAGAGGGTGATGAAATCCCCCGCGCGCGCGCGCACCGCTCGATATTCCGGCAAGTAGCGTCCGGCCTGGCGCATCAGCCAGACCGGTGGCGGGAACAGGCTCTCGCCGGCGAGAACGCGCAACAACGGTTTGGTCATCTCTCGCCCCTTACGTCCATGGCGCCTCTACAGCGCATGGCGGCGAAAAGCAACCGCGCACTCCCTTCAGAAAAACAGGATGACTTGAAGAATCTTGAAGCGTTGGTTGTTGGACCCTGTGGATCCCGGGGTACAAACCATGCTGGATTCCATCCACGCTTTTATCCACAGCAATATCGGGACGGGTGACGTTGTTTTTCCAACCGATCGCTTACCGTTCCGGCGACACCAGCCGTGGTGGTGCGGTTTGTCCCGATGTACCGATCAGCGCCGGGTTGTCCCCCTGTTTCCCATCGCCCCGAGCGGCGATGGATGGCAGGGCGAGTTATCCCCGCTATGCTGGTGCTATGAACACCCAGCGGATGAACCTGCATCTCGTCTCCGACGCCACCGGCGAGACACTGAACTCGATCGCGCGCGCCTCCGTCGCCCAGTTCGACAACGTGCAGGTCGTTCATCATCGCTGGTCGCTCATCCGAACCAGGCTGCAGCTTCATCGCGTCATCGAAGGCATCGAGTCCGAACCCGGACCGGTACTCTCGAGCATGATGGACCGGGCGCTGCGTGGCGACCTGGAGACGTTCTGTGCCCGTATCGGCATTCCGGTGCTGCATGTGCTCGATCCGGTCATCGCCATGCTGCAGGATCAGATCGGCGAGCAGGCGATGGCCCGTCCAGGCCGACAATATGTGCTCGATGCCGACTATTTCCGCCGCATCGATGCGATCCACTACGTGCTCGCCCACGATGACGGGCAGGCGCAGGCCGGCATCGCCGAGGCCGATGTGTGCCTCGTCGGCGTCTCCCGCTCCTCCAAGACGCCGACCTGCTTCTATCTCGCCAATCGCGGCATCAAGGCGGCGAATATCCCGCTGGTGCCGGGCCTGCCGGAGCCGGAGGGGCTGGCCGGCGTGCGCTGCCCGGTGATCGGCCTCACCCTCGATGCCCGCGCCCTGATCGAGATCCGCCGCCATCGGCTTCGCCTCATCGGTGCCGCGCCGCCCAATCGCCATGACAGCAACGAGTATGTCGATGAGGAATCGGTGCAGGCGGAGTTGCTCTGGGCCCGGCGACTCTGTGCCCGTCATGGCTGGCCCGTGATCGACGTCACCCGCCGCTCGATCGAGGAAACGGCCGCGACGGTGGTGCAGCTCATGGATGCCTGGCACGCGCGCCGCCGCAAGCAGACCGAGGCCGCTTCCGAGCCATGACCATGCCGTCGCTGCAATCGCCGATACCACCGCTGATCCTGGCCAGCGCCTCGCCGGCCCGGCGCGCCTTGCTCGCGGCATGCGGGCTGGACTTTCGCGCCCTTCCTGCCGCGGTGGACGAACAGGCCCTGAAGCAATCCGCCCGCGGCGAAGGGTCCAGTGCCGGCGAGGCCGCGCTGCTGCTCGCCGAAACCAAGGCCCAGCGCCTGTCGCGGCGCCATCCCGAAGCACTGATCATCGGCGCCGACCAGATCCTGGTCCAGGATGGCACCTGGTTCGACAAGCCCGCCGACGAAGCGGCCGCGCGCGCCCAGCTCCGAACCCTGCGCGGCCAATGGCATATGTTGGAGACGGCGCTGGTCTGCGTCGCTGCCGGTGAGCGCGTCTGGCACCATCTGGCTCGGCCCCGGCTGCATATGCGGCCATTCTCCGAGGCCGCGCTCGAGGCCTATCTCGCGATCGAGGGCGAGCATGTCACCGGCAGCGTCGGTGCCTATCGATTGGAAGGCCCGGGCGCGCTCCTGTTCGACCGCGTGGAGGGCGAACACAGCGCCATCCTCGGCCTGCCTCTGCTGCCGCTGCTCGGGTTCCTGCGTCAGCGCGGTGTGCTGCTCGACTGATATTCACCGCTGCAGGGATGCGCGCCGGGCTGGCGGGGGGCGGCGCGCGAAACCAAGACCCGATACCAACCTGCCGAGATGTGTCAGCACCTCGGCGGGTTGGTAAGGCGCCGCGTCACCCTGGTTCGGTCGCCAGCACCGGCACCGGTGCGCGGCCACGCCCGATCAGCATCACCAGCACCGAGGCGAGCAGGCACAGGCCGCCGGAAATGGTGAAAGCGAGCGCGTAGGTACCGAGACCGACGCGCGCGAGCCCGGCGAGCCAGGCCGCAGCGGCCGCGCCGAGCTGGTGCGAGGCGGCGATCCAGCCGAAGAATACCGGCGCCCGCTGTTCGCCGAAGCTGCGCGCCGCCAGCCGGACGGTCGGCGGCACGGTGGCGATCCAGTCCAGCCCGTAGAACACCGCGAACAGCGACAGGCCCCAGAACGACCACTGAAACGCGAACGGCAGGTAGAGCAGCGACAGGCCGCGCAAGCCATAGTACCAGGCCAGCAGCGAGCGGTTGTCGAGCCGATCGGAGAGCCAGCCCGAGCCGGTGGTGCCGGCGAGGTCGAGGATGCCCATGGCCGCCAGGAGACTCGCCCCGGTCACGGCGGGGATGCCGTAATCGATGCAGGCCGGGATCAGGTGCGTGCCGATCAGGCCGTTGGTCGAGGCGCCGCAAATGAAGAAGCTGCCAGCGAGCAGCCAGAAATCGCGGCTCCGCGCCCCGGTCGCCAGGGCGGCGAGCGCGGTGCCGATCGGGTTGGCCCGGCGCGGCGCCGGTTCCACCACCGCCCCGCCATAGGGCGGGATGCCGAGATCGGCCGGCTCGTCGCGCATCAGCAGCGCAACGAGCGGGATCAGCGCCGCCGCCGCGGCGGCAATGGTGACCGATACCGCCCGCCAGCCATAGGCTTCGGCGAGCCGCGCCAACACCGGCAGGAAGACGAGCTGGCCGGTCGCGGTGCTGGCGGTCAGAACCCCCATCACCAGTCCGCGGCGCACGGCGAACCATCGCGCCGCCACCGTCGCGCCCAGCACCAGCGCGATCACCCCCGAGCCGATGCCGACGACGGCCCCCCAGAGCAGGGTGAGCTGCCAGGCCGCTCGCATCTGCGTGGTGAGTGCGACGCCGGTAGCGATCAGCGCCAGCGCGAGCACCATGCAGCGGCGCAGGCCGAAGCGCTGCAGCAGCGCCGCCGCGAACGGGCCGGCGAGGCCGTAGAGTAGGATGTTGAGCGCGATGGCGAAGGAGATGGTCGCGTTCGACCAGCCGAATTCGTGCTCCAGCGGCACGATGAGCACCCCCGGCGCGGCGCGGGTGCCGGCCCCGACGAGCAGCGTGACGAAGGTGACGGCCATCACCACCCAGGCATAGTGCAGGCGCGCGCGCCCCTTCATGCTCAACCCCCCACGCCGGTCATCCATCGCCATCCGCCATACCAGAAAATCGGCGGCGGGACGTTGGCGCGCGTGCAGGTTTGCCATGGCCCAAGCGCGGGGCACGGCGATGGTCCGCCGTCGCCGCGCCCAGGCGAGGGATCACGGCGCCGGGGCGTAGTCGCGGTAGCGTTCGCGCAGCGTCAGCTTGTGGATCTTGCCTGTGGCCGTCATCGGAAACGCGTCGAGGAATTCCACCGCATCGGGCAGCCACCAGCTCGCCACTTTCGGCTGGATATGCGCGAGCAACGTCGCCGCGTCCACCGTCGCGCCCTCGCGGCGGACCACGAGCAGCAGCGGGCGCTCCTGCCATTTCGGATGCGGCACCGCGATCACCGCGGCGAGCAGCACGTCCGGATGGCTGGCCGCGGCGTTCTCGAGCTCGATCGAGCTGATCCACTCGCCGCCCGACTTGATCACGTCCTTGGACCGATCACGCAGCGTGACATAGCCATCGGGATCGATCACCGCCATGTCCCCGGTGATGAGGTAACCCTCGGGGTCGAGCGCCTCGCCGCCCTTGAGGTAGCCGGACGCGATCCAGGGCGATTTCACCCGCAGATGGCCGAGCGCCTGGCCGTCCGCCGGCAATTCCTGCCCGGCATCATCGACGATGCGCGCCGAGACGCCGCAGGCGATGCGGCCGGACTTCATGCGCAGATCGATGCGGGTGTCGAAATCGTCCATGTCGCTGCCGGGCTTCGGCGTCGGCATCGTCGCCATCAGCGCCTCGGTCATGCCCCAGGCCTGGATGTAGCTGACGCCATAGTCCCGATCCAGACGTTCGACCATGCTGCGCGGTGGCGCCGAGCCGCTGGAGAGCGACATCCGCAAGGTCGAGAAGCGCTTGCCGCTGCGCCCGAGCCAATCGAGCAGGATCAGCCAGAAGCTGGGCACGCCGGCGGTGATGGTGACACCCTCGCCCTCGATCAGTTCGTAGAGTTTCTCCGGCTCATAGTTGCGCCCCGGAAGCACGAGCTTGGAGCCGGTGTAGCAGGCCGAGAACGGCATGTTCCAGGCGTTGCCATGGAACAGCGGCGCCATCGGCATCATCACCTCGCGCATGCCGTCGCGGTGATCGGGGAAGAAGGCGAAGGAACCGCCCACCAGCGTCTGCAGCACCAGCGCCCGGTGCGAATAGACGACGCCCTTGGGGTTGCCCGTCGTGCCGGAGGTGTAGCAGATCGTCGCCGCGCTGCGCTCGTCGAACGAGGGCCAGGCGAAATCCCGTTCATCCTCGGCGGCGATCAATGTTTCGTAGCAATGGACGTTCGGCAGTTTCGTTTCCGGCATGTCGTCGGCATCGGCCATGACGACATAGCCGACGATGCTGGTGAGCCGTGACGCGATCGCCTCGGCAATCGGTAGCGTCAGCCGGTCGACGAACAGCCAGCGATCCTCGGCATGATTGATGATGTAGACGAGCTGTTCCGGGAATAGCCGGGGATTGACCGTGTGCAGCACGGCGCCGCTGCCCGGCGCGGCGTAGAACATCTCGAAGTGCCGGTACGTGTTCCACGCCAGCGTCGCGACCGGCGTGCCCTCGCCGACGCCGAGGCGGCGCAGAGCCTTGGCCATGCGCTGCGTCCGCCGATGGACTTCGGCGTAACTGCTGCGATGGATGCGGCCGTCGATCTCGCGCGCGACCACCTCCGTGGCCCCGTGGTAGCGCCCGGCATGCTCGATGAACATGGACAGCAGCAGAGGCGTGTCCATCATCAGGCCTTGCATCGTCATCATCCCCCCGCGAGTCCAGTTCCGGTTCAGGTGCTCGGTCTTGCCGCAAGCCGGTCGACCCATGCGCTCGGCCCCTGCGCGGCGAGGGCGCGGCGATAGCCCTCCCGTGCCGCGAGGCGGCCCCAATAGGCCGCGACCGCATCGGAGAAATGCGTGTCCAGACCGAGAATTTCGGCCAGCATCAGGGCGTAGCCAACGGCGATGTCGGCGGCGGTGAAGCGCCCGGCAGCGAGATACGGTTCGGTCGCCACCACGGCATCGATGCCGCGCAGGCGGCCGGCGAACCAACGCGCATAATCCTCCGCCACGACCCCGAGCCCGCGTCCGGCCTCCAGCCGCGAATAGCGCAGCACGAGGGCTTGCGGGAACGTGAGCGATGCCTCGCCGAAGGCGAGAAAGTTGAGGAAAGCGCCGTAGCCGGGCTCGTCGGCCGCGACAGCGAGTGGCGTCGGGCCGTAGCGGGTGACGAGATACTGGCAGATCGCGGCCGACTCGGTCATCCGTGTCGCACCATCGATCAGCAGCGGCACGGTTCCGAGCGGATTGATCGCGAGATAGGTCTTCTGGTGCACGCGCGGCGGGAACGGCAACAGCTCCAGCCGATAGGGCAGGCCGAGCTCTTCCAGCGCCCAGAGGACGCGAAAGGAGCGCGCGCTGGCGCAGTGATAGAGCGTGATCATGCGCCGCACTCCGCCGCGATCGCGGGCGGCACCGGAATCGGGTGATCCATCAGCATTTGCGCGAAAGCCTTGCCCTGCGGATCGTTGCGCAGCGACGCCACGCCGCCGCCGCCGAGCACCTGGTGCAGCAGGAAGTTGAGGCCGTTGATGCCTGGCAGCTCGAAGCGCTCGACACGGCCGCGCAGATGATGGGCAAAGAATTCGGCCACCGCCGCCTCGGTCAGCGCGGCGCGGATATAGGGCAGGAAGTCCGCGCGGCGTGCCATGACACCGATATTGGCGCTATCCCCTTTGTCGCCGCTGCGGCCCCAGGCGAGCGCGATCAGCGGCACCGTCGGCGCGTCCGGCGGGGTAAGCGCGATCTCGCCGGGAGGGTCGGGCGGCAAGGCGGCGGGATCGAAATCCCCGGCCAGCGTCGCCGGCGCGGCGGTGGCGACGCCGGCGATTTCGACCGTCACCGGCACATCGGCCTTGGGCACCAGGCAGGAGAACAGCCGTACCACCGGCATTACCTTCGGCCGGTTGCCGCCCATGCCGCTGATCCCCGGCGCCATCGAGGTGCCGGACGAGGTCAGTTCCCGCACCAGCAGTTCGAGCGCCTTCGGGTCCGGATGGCGCGCGCCGAGCTTGAGGTTGACCTCCCGCGTGCCGCGCGCGCGCGAATGCGGGCCATAGGCGGCCTCGGCGCCGATCACCTCGACGCTGGTCTCGGTGTAGGGCGGCAGGTTCATCGCCATCAGCATCCGGCCGCACCGCCGCAGCACCGCATCCGCCACCGCTTCGGCCTTCCGTGCCGCATCCAGCCCCGCGATGCTGAGAAAGGCCCCGACCCGGTAGCCGTCCTGATAGGTGGCGCTGACCTTGTAGCTGGCCGTGGGCGGGCGGCCGCTTGCGTTGCTCACGCGCACGCGCTCCGGCCCGGCGGACTCGATGCTGACCCGGGTGAAGTCGCAGCTCACATCGGGCAGCAGATAGGCGCGCGGATCGCCGATCTCGTAGAGCAGCTGCTCGCCGACGGTCGCCGGGCTGACCAGCCCGCCGGTGCCGGGCGGCTTGGAGACGACGAAGCTGCCGTCGGCGGCCAGCTCGGCCACCGGATAGCCGATATCGGCCCAGTCCCCGGTGCGCTCCCAGTCGGTATGCAGGCCGCCCGTGGCCTGCGCGCCGCATTCGAGGATATGGCCGGCGAGCGCACCGCCGGCCAGCGCATCGAAGGCCTCGGGCGGCCAGCCGAACGCATGGATGCCGATGCCCAGCGTCACCGCGCTGTCGACACAGCGGCCGGTGATGACGATGTCCGCGCCGCGGTCGAGCGCGGCGGCGATCGGGCGCGCGCCGAGATAGGCGTTCATGCTCCACAGCGCCGGCGGCAGCGGCGCGCCCGTATACATCTCGCGCGTGCCGGCGGCCCGATAGGCCTCGGCGCGGTCCAGCAGATCGTCCCCGAGCACGAGGCCGACCTTGAGCCGGCTGCCCGCGGCGGCGATCTTTGCCTCCAGCGCGCGGGCGCAGGCCCGCGGATTGACCCCGCCCGCGTTGGCCACGACCTTGACCCCAGCCGCCTCCAGCCGCGGCAGCACGCGCGCGATCATGCTGACGAAATCATGCGCGTAGCCGGCCTCCGGGTCCTTCGCCCGGGCGCGGGCCATGATCGACATGGTGACCTCGGCCAGATAGTCGAACACCAGGTAGTCGATCCCGCCGCCGGCCAGAAGCTGCGGCGCGGCGATGGCGCTGTCGCCCCAGAAGCCCGACGCGCCGCCGATGCGAACCGTGCGTGGTGCCATTCCGTCCTCGCTCACGATGGGTCTGCCGCGGTGATGGCCGGGGTGGGGGCTGCCCAGGCCGGGCGGCGCTTTTCGGTGAAGGCCCGCACGCCTTCCTGTCCCTCCGACCCGCGCAGACAGGCGCTGAAGGCCTGCGCCGCCTCCTCGCGATAGGCCGCCGGGTCGGCCTGGAGTGCGCGGCGCAGCAGGGACTTGGTCACCGCATTGGCCTCCGGCGCGCAGTTTCCGACATTGGCGAGGATGGCGCCGAGCACGGGCGCGATGTCCGCCTCGCTCACCGCGCAGGCATCGGCCAGCCCGATCGCCAGCGCCGCCGGCCCGTCCAGCCGCCGCCCGCTCAGCGCCAGCTGTCGCGCCAGGCGCAGCCCCAGCCGGCCGACGACGTAGGGCGCGATCTGCGCCGGCGGCAGGCCGAGCCCGGTCTCCGAGAGCGCGAAGCGGGCGCGGGGCCCGGCGATGACGAAGTCCGCGCAGCAGGCGAGGCCGAAGCCACCACCGAACGCCGCGCCGTCGACCACGGCGATGGTGACGAGCGGGTGGGCATCGAGTGCTGCGAACAGCTCGCCGCCGCGCCGGTTCGACGTCAGGATCGGATCATATTCCTCCGACGCCACGTTGCGCTCCCCCTCTGGGCGTACGCGGTCGGCCCGCTTCAGATCCGCGCCGGCGCAGAAGGCGCCGTTCGCGCCCTGCAGGATCAGCGCGCGCAGCGAGCGGTCTGCGCGCGTGGCCTCCAGGATCGCCCACAAATCGTCGGTCAGCGCGGCGGTCATGGCGTTGCGGGTCGCCGGGTCGTCGATGGTGGCGAACAGCCGCCAGTCCTGGCGTTCGAGGCGGATCACGCGGGTTGCGGGAAGCGTCATGGACCTCACCATCCCATCTGGCGCGCGGCGAGCTCGCGCATGATCTCCTCGGCGCCGCCGCCGATGGCGTTGACGCGCACCTCGCGGTAGACGCGTTCCACCTTCGCCCCGCGCACGTAGCCGGCGCCGCCAAAGGTCTGTACCGCCTCGCGGGCGCAGAATTCCAGCGTCAGCGTCGCCTGGTTTTTCAACAGGCAGATCGACGCCACCGGATTTTCGCCCTGCATCACCTGCCAGGCGAGCTGCTCGAGATAGGCCTGCGACGCCTCGATCCGCATCGCCATGTCGGCGAGCTTGTGGCGCACCACCTGATGGCCGATCAGCGGGCGGCCGAAAGTTCGCCGCGTCCGCGCATAGTTCACCGTCTCCTCCAGGCAGAGCCGGGCACTACCGATGCAGCCGGCCGCCATGCCCAGCCGTTCGCGGTTGAAATTGTGCATGATCAGCCGGAAGCCGTCATTCTCCCGCCCGATCAGGTTGGCGGCGGGCACCCGCACCGCGTCGAAATAGAGCGTCGCCGTGTCGGAGGCCCACCAGCCCATCTTGCGCAGCTCGGTGCGGCTGAAGCCGGGCATGCCGGCCTCGAGCAGCAGCAGCGAAATCCCGCCGCGTCCCTCGCCGCCGGTGCGCACCGCGACGGTGATGTAGTCGGCACGCATGCCGGAGGTGATGAAGGTCTTGCTGCCGTTGACGATGTAGTCCTCACCGTCGCGTCGCGCCGTGGTGGCGATGGCGGCGACGTCGGAGCCGCATCCGGGCTCGGTGATGGCGAGCGCGGCGATGCGCCGCCCGGCGAGCACCTCGGGCAGCACACGCTGTTTCAGCGCCTCTGACCCGGCCAGCGCCACCGGCGGCAGGCCGATCGTATGGCTGAGCAGGGAGGCGGCGACGCCGCCGCTGCCGGCGCGGGCCAGTTCCTGCGCGGCGATGATGCCGTAGAACGGATCCGCCTCGACGCCGCCATACGCCGCCGGAAAGCCGAGCTGGAGCAGGCCGACATCGGCGGCGCGCTCATAGAGGCGGCGCGGGAAGCCGCCTTCCTCGTCCCAGCTGTCGGCGAAGGGCTCGATCTCGCGCGCGACGAAGCGGCGCATCGTGTCGCGGAAGGCGAGATGGTCCGCGGTGAGGAATGGGCTCGGCGCGGGCTCGATCGTCAGCGGCGCGGGAGAGTCGGGCACGGTCTCCATCCCCCGCGTCCCGCTCAGCCGGCCGGCTCGATGCGGCCGAGAATCTGCCCCAGCGTCACCTGCTCACCCGGCGCGACGGCGAGCACGGCGAGCCGGCCAGCCAGGGGTGCCGGCAGGGCGACCTCCATTTTCATCGCCTCCAGCGTGAGCACGGTGGCGCCGCGCTCGATCGGGTCCCCGGGCGCGGCGGCGAGCTGCACGACCCGCCCGTTCATCGGCGCGCGCAGCACGCCATCGCTGCCGGCCTCGCCCGGCGGCCGCACACGGCTGGTCCGGCTTCGCGCGACGAAGACGTGATCATGGGCGCCGAGTTTGAGCCACAAGGCGTCGTCCTGCCAGGCAAATCGGTAGCGGACGGCCACACCGCCGACGCGCGCGCGGCAATCCGCCCCGGCGGCGGGGGCCGGCGTGCCTTCGATGGCGGTCTCCACGCCGTCCATGCGGATCACCGCCCGCCCGCGCCCGATCTCGGCCTGGCCGCTGCGCTCGGCCGCGACCGGCGCCAGCGTCGCGAGGCGCCAGGGCCGCGGCAGCGGCAGGGCGTTGCTCCAACCGCGCCACGCCTCGGACCAGGCGGCGGCTTGCGGGGAGGCGACGGCGGCGAGCCAGGCGGCCAGCGTCCAGGCCGTGTCATCGGGCGGGGCGGCGCGGGTGGCGTTGTCGGGGAAATGGGTCGGGATGAAAGCGGTCGAGACCGTGTCGCCGGCGGCGAAGGCGGGGTGGCGAAGCAGGCGGATGAGGAAATTGCGGTTGGTGGGAACGCCGAGCAGCACGGTCTCCTCCAGCGCCCGCACCAACCGATCGATCGCCTCGGCGCGGGTGGCGCCATGGGCGATCAGCTTGCCCAGCATCGAATCATAGAAGGGGCTGATGGCAAGTCCGGGCGCGAGCGCCGCGTCGCAGCGCGCGGCGTGGCCCGGCTCCCAGAACAGCACGGTGCCGGTGCGGGGCAGGAAATCGTCCGCCGGCTCCTCGGCGCAGAGCCGCACTTCCACCGCATGGCCGGCATGGCGGATTTCATCCTGGCGCAGCGCCAGCGGCTCCCCGCCAGCGATGCGGAGCTGCCATTCGACGAGATCGAGCCCGGTCACCCGTTCCGTCACCGGGTGTTCCACCTGCAGCCGGGTGTTCATTTCCATGAAGTAGAAGCGGCCGTCGCGATCGAGCAGGAATTCGACGGTGCCGGCGCCGACATAGCCGATGGCGCGGGCGACCGCGATCGCCGCCGCGCCCATCTCCGCGCGCAGCGCCTCGGTCAGCGCCGGCGACGGCGCTTCCTCGATGATCTTCTGGTGCCGGCGCTGCACCGAGCAGTCGCGCTCGCCGAGATGCACGATGTGCCCGGCGGCGTCGGCGAAGACCTGGATCTCGACATGGCGTGGCGCGATCAGCGCCCGTTCCAGGATCAGCCGCCCGTCGCCGAATGCGGCGGCGGCCTCGGCCGCCGCGGCGCGCAGGGCAACCGGCAGCGCTGCAGGTTCGGCGACGAGGCGCATGCCGCGCCCGCCTCCGCCGGCCGCGGCCTTGACCATGATCGG
This sequence comes from Pseudomonadota bacterium, assembly GCA_021815825.1. GTDB lineage: Bacteria > Pseudomonadota > Alphaproteobacteria > Acetobacterales > Acetobacteraceae > JAJZVV01. Next base: position 12,424 of record JAKAZO010000030.1, on the reverse strand, counting down.
GAAGCCGATGCGCGCGGCCGCCGCGGTGAAGGCGGCCTCGGATTGATCGGCCTCGTCGTAGCCCTCGATCACGGCGATGCCGGAAGCCGCCATCCGCCGCCGCGCCGCCGCCTTGTCGCCCATCGCCGCGATCGCCGCCGCCGGCGGGCCGACGAAGACCAGGTCGGCGGCGACGACCGAAGCGGCGAAGGCGGCATTCTCGGCGAGGAAGCCGTATCCCGGATGGATCGCCGCCGCGCCGGCTTGCCGGGCGGCGGCGATGATGGTTTCGGCACGGAGATAGGACTCCGCCGACGTTGCCCCGCCGATCGGGATCGCCATGTCACAGGCGCCGACGTGCGGGCTGGCACGGTCGGCGTCGGAATGCACGGCGATGGTGGTGATCCCGAGGCGACGTGCGGTGCGCGCGATGCGCAGCGCGATTTCGCCGCGATTGGCGATCAGCAGCGGCGAGACGCCGCGCGCGGCGGCGAGCGGGGCCACCAACGAAGCCTGGTGCAGCGGATCCGGGGCATCCTCGCGCGGCATCGGCGTCACATCCTCCCCACGCCGAAGCTCAGGGGCGAGAGCGCGCGGCGGCGCGCCGCGCGGCAGATATCGAGCGTGAAGCCGAGCACGGCGCGCGTGTCGCGGGGATCGATCACGCCATCATCGAGCACCGCGCCGGAGGTGTAGAAGGCCGAGGTCTGGCTCTCGAAGGTTTCGATCACGCGGGCGCGGGTGGCGGCGATGGCGGCGGTGTCCGGCTCCGCGCCGCGCGCGCGCGCGGACTCCTCGGCGACGATGGCCATGGTCAGCGCCGCCTGCTCGGCGCCCATCACCGCGGTGCGCGCGGAGGGCCAGGAGAAGATGAAATCGGGCCCGAGGCCGCGTCCGCACATGCCGTAATTGCCGGCCCCGTAAGAGGCGCCGCAGAGGATGGTGATCTGCGGCACGGTTGCGTTGGCGACCGCCTGGATCATCTTCGAGCCGATCTTGATCATGCCCTCCCGCTCGGACTGCGTGCCGACGATGTAGCCGGTGGTGTTCTGCAGATACACCAGAGGTGTGTCGGTCTGGCAGCAGAGCTGGATGAATTGCGTCGCCTTGTTCGCCCCGGCCGGATCGAGCGGGCCGTTGTTGGTCAGGATGCCGATCTCCTGGCCGTGGATGCGCGCCTGGGCGCAGACCGTGCCGGGGCCATAGAGGGGTTTGTAGTCGAGGAAGTCCGAACCATCGACGAGACGCGCGATGACCTCGCGCATCTCCACCGGCTTGCGGCCGTCGCGCGGCATGATGCCGAGCAGGTCCTCCGCCGACAGCCGCGGCGGCGGCCCGCTCGGCGGCCGCTCCGCACCGCGGTCCCAGCCGAGATGGGCGACGACCTCACGCAAGATGCGAATGGCGTCGACATCATCCTCGGCGAGGTGTTCGGCGAGGCCGGAGACCGTGGCGTGCATCGCCGCCCCGCCGAGCGCTTCGTCGGTGGCGATCTCCCCGGTCGCCGCCTTGAGCAGCGGCGGGCCGGCGAGGAACGCCTTGGCGCGGTCGCGCACCATGATGACGGTGTCGGCGAGCCCGGTCATGTAGGCGCCGCCGGCGGTGGAGGAGCCGTGGGTCAGCGCGATCACCGGTATACCGGCGGCGGATAGCCGCGCGAGGTTGGCGAACAGCGCCCCGCCGCGGACGAAATCCTCCACCTTGTAGTCGAGCAGGTTGGCGCCCGCGGATTCGACGAGATGGACGAAGGGCAGGCGCTGGCGCAGCGCGATCTCCTCCAGGCGGAGGAATTTCTGCCCGCCCATCGGCCGGGCCGCGCCAGCGCCGATGCCGCTATCGTCGGCGACGATCAGGCAGCGCACGCCGGAGATGTAACCGATGCCGGCGATGCCGTTGGTGCCGGGAACCGACTTCGACGGATCGGCGCTGTCGCGCAGATAGCCGGCCAGCGCACAGAGTTCGAGGTAGGGCGCGCCGTCGTCGAGCACGAGCGCGAGCCGTTCGCGCGGCAGCAATTGGCCGCGGCGGGCAAAGCGCGGCGCGGACGCGGCGGAGGCCGTTCGCGCCCGGTTCACCAGCGCCGCCAGCTCGTCGAGCAGCGCGCGCATATGGGCGGCGTTCTCCTCATAGGCCGGCCCGGCGGCGACGAAGCCGGTCTGGAACGCGCTCATCGCCCGGCTCAATGGTTGCGCCGCTGCCCGGGCAGCAGACCCATGCCCTTGGCGATGATGGTGAGCATCACCTCGTCGGCGCCGCCGCCGATCGAGGTCAGCCGGCCGTCGCGATACATGCGCGAGATCTCGCTCTCGCTCATGAAGCCCATGCCGCCCCAGTACTGCAGGCAACTGTCGGTGACCTCGCGCATCAGCCGCCCGGCGGTGAGCTTGGCCATCGAGGCGAGCTGGGTGACATCCTCGCCGCCGAGCATGGTCTCCACGGCGCGATAGATCAGCGAGCGCAGCAGCTCGACTTTGGTCTGCAATTCGGCGAGGCGGAAATGCACCACCTGGTTGTCGAGCACGGAGCGGCCGAAGATCATGCGGCTGGCGGCGTATTCCGCCGTCATGGCGATCGCCCGTTCCATCTTGCGCAAGCCCCCGGCCGCGCCCCAGAGCCGTTCGATCTGGAACTGCTCCATCTGATAGATGAAGCCTTTCCCCTCCTCGCCGATGCGGAAGCGGCGCGGGACGCGGACATCGTCGAAATGGATCTGCGCGGTGTCGGAGGCGCGCATGCCGAGCTTGTCCAGCTTGCGCGCGACGGTCACACCCTTGGTCCGCATCGGCAGGCAGATCAGTGACTTGTTGCGATGCACCGGGCCGTCCGACGTGTTGGCCAGCAGGCACATCCAGTCCGCCTGGGTGCCGTTGGTGGTCCACATCTTGCCGCCATTGATGACGTAGTCGTCGCCGTCGGTGCGCGCCGTGGTCTTGATCGAGGCGACATCGGAGCCGGCGCCGACCTCGGAGACGCCGAGGCAGGCGACGGACTCGCCGCTGATCGAGGGGGCGAGGAACTCGCGGCACAGCTCATCCGAACCGTGCCGAGCCAGCGCCGGGGTCGCCATATCCACCTGCACGCCGACGGCCATGGCGACCGAGGCGGTGCGCACATTGCCGAGCGCCTCGCAGAATGCCAGGCCATAGGAATAGTCAAGCCCGAGGCCGCCATAGGCCGCCGGCTTGGTGATGCCGAGAAACCCCTGCGCGCCCATTTTGCGGAACAGAGCATGGGCCGGGAAGATGCCCGCCGCCTCCCATTCCTCGGCGTACGGGTCGATCTCGGCCTGCACGAAGCGGGTGACGCTGTCCATCAGCGCGCGATGCGCCTCGGCATAGATCATCGGCGTCTGCTCCCTGACGGACGGGCTGGCAAAGGCCGCCGCCGCCGCATAAAGTTTTTCGGTCGCGTTGCGTCCATAATGAAGGGAACGGCCGGACCATGCAAGACGCCGCCACACCGCCCGTGGTTCGGACCCCAGTTGTCGGAACCCGAGTTGTCGGAACCCCGGCGCGGCCGGCGCGCGGGCGGCCACGGGACCCGGGGCTGGAAGCGCGCGTGTTCGATGCTGCGGTCGCGCTCTACGCCGAGGCCGGCTGGCCGGGCTTTCACTTCGACGCCGTGGCGCGCGGCGCCGGCGTCGGCAAGGCGGCGCTCTATCGGCGCTGGGGGACGCGGGGCGCGCTGCTGCGCGCGACGCTGGAGGCGCGATGGTATGCGGTGGCGCAGATCGACACCGGTTCGCTGCGCGGCGACCTGCTGGCGCTGGCGCGGATGTGCTTCGACAAGCTCACCGGCCCTTATGGACGGGTGGCGCTGCACCTGCACGCCGATGCCGAGCGGTTTGGCGAGATGCGCGCCTCGACCGGCCCCTGGGGCGAGACTGTGGTGCGCCAGAGCCGGCTGATGGTCCGTCGCGCCATCGAGCGCGGCGAGATCCCCGGCGGCGTCAATCGTGGCCTGATCATCGATGCCGTCGTCGGCGGCGTGACCAACCATGTCGCCGCCACGCCGGAGCGGTTGCGCCCGGCGATGCTGACGCAGGCCGAGGGCTTCCTGGACGAACTCGTGGCGCTGGTGGTGCGCGGCGTCCGCGGCTGAGGCCGGCGTTCGGACCATTAACCAAACGAACATCCGCCGATGGTGGAATGGCGCCCGGGGGCGAAAGGCCGGCCGCCCCGGGAACGCGCGATTGGCCAATGATGGGGACAACGATGCCGCGCTGGTTGAAGGACATCCTGCCGTCGCTGCTGCTCAGCCTGTTCGCCGCCGTGGCATTGGCGCTGCCGGCGGCGGCGCCGGGTGCGGCGCCGGACCGGCTGGTGGCGGCGATCTTTCCGCCCGGGACCGCGCCGGCCGCGGTGCTGGACGCGGTCACCGCGGCGCCGCCCGAGTGGCGATTGATCGGCTTCGGGCCGGCGTGGCCGGTGCGCGTCGCCGTGCTCGTCCGCCAGGCGGCGGGTGGCGGCGCGGATGGTGTGGAGACATTGCGTCGGGCCACTGGGGCCTGGTTCACCGTGGAGGCCGGTGCGATCGCGGGCTGCCTCGGATGGCATTCTGACGGGGGCAAATGAGCATGGACCTTTCAATCGTTCGCGGCCGCGTCGGGCGGCTGCTGCAGGTGGCATTGTGGGGGTTCGTCCCGCTGGACTTCGTCACCGGACTTCTGGCCGGCACTCCGGCCGGCCTTGCCGCGGGTGTGGCCGCGGTGGCGGCGCTGGCGGCGAGCCTCGCCGGGTGGCGTGACCCGGGCGCGGTGATCGCGCGCAACACCGCGGCGGCGGCCCTGGTCGCGTCGGTTTCGACGCTGGTCTGGGTAGCCCCGCCGGCGCTGCGGCTGGACATGCACATGGCCTATTTCGCCGGCCTGGCGCTGTTGGCCGGCTTCGTCGATATCCGCCCGATCGCGGTGGCGACGGTGGCCACCGCCCTGCATCATCTCGGGCTGGGGCTGCTGCTGCCGCTCGCCGTCTTTCCCAGCGCCGACGGTGTGCTGCTGCGCGTCGTCGTCCACGCCGTGATCCTGCTCGCCGAGGCCGGCGCGCTGGCCTGGGTGGCCTTCTCCATCGCTGCCGCCGCCGAGGCTGCCGTCGGCATCGCCGACCGGCGTGCCGAGCAGGCCAGGCGGGAGGGCATGCAGGCGACCGTGGCGGCCCGCGAAGCCGAGCTCGCGGCGGGCGAGAAGGCCCGCACGGCGCGCCTGGCGCTGGCGCAGCAGGTCGAGGCCGAGCTGGGTGGGATCGCCGGGGCGCTGACCGAAACCTCCCAGCAGCTCGCCGGGGCAACGGAGACCCTGACCAGCGTTTCCCACGTGGTCGAGCGCGAGAGCGAGACGGCGTTGAAGGCGGCCAGCGGGGCGGCCGTGGATGTCGATTCGGCGGCTGCCTCGGCCGAGGAGCTGGCCGCTTCGATCGCCGAGATCACCCGGCAAGTGACGCGGGCGACCGGCGTCGCCCGCCGCGCGGTCGAGGAGGTGCGGGCGACCGACGCGACCGTCGGCGGCCTGGCCGAGGGGGCGCGCCGGATCGGCGATGTCGTCCGGCTGATTTCCGAGATCGCGGCGCAGACCAACCTCCTGGCGCTGAACGCGACGATCGAGGCGGCGCGTGCCGGGGAGGCCGGCAAGGGCTTCGCCGTGGTCGCCTCCGAGGTGAAGAACCTGGCCACCCAGACGGCGCGCGCGACCGAGGAGATCACCAGCCAGATCGGCGCGATCCAGGGCCGCACCGAGGAAGCGGTGACGGCGATCCGCAGCATCGGCGAGGTGGTCGGCGAGGTCGAGGAGACCGCGGCCGCGATCGCCGGCGCGGTCGAGGAGCAGCGGGCGGCGACCCAGGAGAGCGCTGGGGCGGTGGCCCGTGTCGCCGAACGCACGCGCTCCGCCTCGGCCGCGGTCGAGCGCGCCAATGCCGGGGTGCAGGACGCCGCCGGCGCGGTCGCGACGCTGGGGCGGGCTGCGGGCGATGTGCAGCAGCGTGGCGAGGCGCTTCGGCGGCAGCTGGTCGCGGTGGTTCAGGGCCTGCGCGCAGCCTGAGCGGCGCGCAGCCTACATCGGCTGACCGGGCACGCGCCGGCCGGGCATGCGGTGGCGGAAGGCGAGCGCCTCGGCGACGTCGCTGCGCCGAACCGTCGCCACCGCGGCGAGATCGGCGATGCTGCGCGCCACGCGCAGCACGCGGCTGAAGCCACGCGGGGACAGGCGCAGCTTCTCCGCCGCCTGCTCGGCAAAGGCCCGCGCCTCGGCGGCGAGCGCGATGCGGGTCGGCTCGGCCTCCGCGTTGGTGAACGGGCCCTCCTCGCCACCGCGTTCGCGTTGCAGTGCGCGCGCCCGGGCGATGCGCTCGGCCACGATTGCGCTCGGCTCGCCGGCCGGCGCGCGTGACAGCTCGGCGGGCGGGATCGGCTGCACTTCGACGACGAGGTCCATCCGGTCCAGCAGCGGCCCGCTGATGCGGTTCTGATAGTCCTCGCCGCAGCGCGGCGCGCGGCCGCATTCGCGCGCGGCATCGCCGAGATAGCCGCAACGGCACGGGTTCATCGCCGCCACCAGCTGGAAGCGCGCCGGATAGGTGACGTGGGCGCTGGCGCGCGCCACCGTCGTGCGGCCGGCCTCCATCGGCTGGCGCAGCGTCTCCAGGGTTTGACGCGGGAACTCGGGCAGTTCGTCGAGGAAAAGCACGCCGCGATGGGCGAGGCTGACCTCGCCGGGCTTGGCGCGCTGGCCGCCGCCGGTGAGCGCGGCCTGGGACGCGGTATGGTGCGGCTCGCGATAGGGCGGTCGCATCACCAGCCGCCCGCCGTCGAGCAGACCGGCGACGGAATGGACCATGCTGACTTCGAGCGCCTCCATCGGCGTCAGGTCCGGCAGCAGCCCCGGCAGACGGGCGGCGAGCATGGATTTGCCGGCGCCGGGCGGGCCGATCATAAGCAGATTGTGACCCCCGGCGGCGGCGATCTCAACCGCGCGCTTGGCCGTCTCCATGCCGCGGACGTCGGCCAGGTCGGGCTGGCGGCCTTGCTCGGCGAGCCCCGCCGGCTGTGGCGGGGTCAGCACCTGGGTGCCGCGGAAATGGTTGATCAGGGCGAGCAGGTCCGGCGGCGCCAGCACGTCCAGCGTGCCCGCCCAGGCGGCCTCGCCGCCCTGTGGCCCCGGGCAGATCAGCCCAAGCCCGCGCGAGGAGGCGGCGATGGCCGCCGGCAGCACGCCGGCGACCGCGTTGAGCGTACCGTCGAGGGAGAGCTCGCCGAGCGCGGCAAAACCGAGCACTTCCTCGCGCGGCAGGACCTCCATCGCGGCGAGCACGGCGATGGCGATCGGCAGATCGAAATGGGAGCCTTCCTTGAGCAGGTCGGCCGGGGCGAGATTGATCAGGACCCGCTTCGGCGGCAGGGCCAGGCCCATGGCATTGAGGGCCGCGCGGACCCGTTCGCGCGCCTCGCCCACGGCCTTGTCCGGCAGGCCGACGACGAGGAAGCTGGGCAGGCCGCTGGCGATCTGAACCTGGACGGCAACCGGCACGGCCTCGATGCCAGCGAAGGCGAACGAGGCAACCTGCGCATTGATCATGCCGCGGCGTTCATCGTGTGTCGGTCATCTGGCCGCGATCATGGCATGGCCAAGCGATGGCGGCCAACCGGATCTGTCAACCGACCGATGCACGGCCTGGGGGACGACGACCCACGGGTTCGGGGGCGGCGGCGCGAGCGGATTGGGTCGAAGTCTCGACCCGCCGCCAGGGCGGCGGGGCGTCTCAGAGGATACGGATCAGAAGCCTTCCCGCTCCAGGCGCTTGCGCTCCATCTTGCGGGCCCTGCGAACGGCCTCGGCGGCCTCGCGGGCGCGGCGCTCGGACGGCTTCTCATAATGGCGGCGCAGCTTCATCTCGCGGAAAATTCCCTCGCGCTGCATCTTCTTCTTGAGCGCCTTGAGCGCCTGGTCGACATTGTTGTCGCGGACGAGAACCTGCACTTGGCTGCATACTCCTCTCACTGGCGGCGGCCTTGCCATCAGGGCCGCAAAACGGGTGCCGCGCCCGACTCGCGCCGCGCGGCGGGCCGCTATAGCATAGGGTCCAAGGGCGGCGAAAGCCTTTCCCAGCCCGCGCGCCCTGGTTTCGATCACGGATTCGTCATGGCCATCCTGAAGATCGCCCGCATGGGCCACCCTGTGTTGCTGCGGCGAGCCGACCCGGTCGACCATCCGGGTGCGGCGGAGATCCGCCGCCTGGTCGCCGATATGATCGAGACCATGCAGGATGCCGGCGGCATCGGCCTGGCGGCGCCGCAGGTGCACGTGCCGCTGCGCCTGTTCGTTTTCCAGGTACCACCCGGGCGGAGCAGTGGCGAGCCCGACGATCAGCCGACTTCGGTCCGGGTCCTGATCAATCCGGTGGTCGAGCCGGTGGGCGAGGATGTCCGTTTGCGCTGGGAGGGGTGCCTGTCCATTCCTGGCCTGCGGGGGGCGGTGGCCCGGCCCTGGCGCGTGCGCTACCAGGGTGTGGACTGCGACGGCGTTCCAGTGGCGGCCGAGGCGGCCGGCCTCCACGCCGGGGTGGTCCAGCACGAAACCGACCATCTCGATGGGGTCCTCTACACGATGCGCATGCCCGATCTCTCGCTGCTCGGCTTCACCGAGGAAATGGCGCGGTTCGCCGCGCCGGGCGGGCAGATATGAGCGTCGCCCCCGAGCGCAGCCCGGAGCGGGACGCAGCGCTGGCCGCGCTGCTGGCGCAGTCGCCGTTTCCCGGTTGGAGCCCGGCCGCTCTCGGCGCGGTGCTCAAGGCCGAGGGCGGGTTCGCCGAGGATGCCGCGCTCTTGTTCCCGGATGGCGCGGCGGGGCTGGTCGAGGCCTTCGCCGATCTGATCGACCGGCAGATGGTGGCGCGGGCCGAGGCGACCGGGCTGGAGACGATGCGCGTCAGCGCGCGGGTGCGGGCGCTGATCGTCGCCCGGCTGGCGGTGCTGGCACCGCACAAGGAGGCGGCGCGCAGGGCGCTGGCCGTGCTCGCCCTGCCAGTCAACGCCCGGGTGGCGGCGCGCTGCGCGGCCCGGACCGCCGACGTGGTCTGGCACGCGGCCGGCGATCAGGCGGTCGATTTCAGCTGGTACACCAAGCGGGCCATTCTGGCCGGGGTGATCACGGCGACTTTGCTCTTTTGGCTGCAGGATGCGAGCGAGGACGATGCCGCGACGATCGGCTTTCTCGACCGCCGGCTGGCCGGGGTGCGCCGTGTCGGCGAGATTCGCCAGCGACTGAGCGGAGCGCTCGCCCGGCTGCAGCCGCGCTTTCTTCGGGAGATCTGATCCGCGTCACCCAGGCTTGAGCCAGCGCGGGCTTGAGCGGACCAGGGTGGATGCCAATGTCGTCAGGGAAAGGGTGTCACCGTCGCCTCGCGAGGGGCGGTGCGCTTGGTTGCCTCGTACGACAGGGACATCGCCATGGACATCGAGAAATTCACCGACCGCGCCCGCGGTTTTCTGCAGGCGGCGCAGACCATCGCCATCCGCGAATTCCATCAGCGGATCGGGCCGGAACACCTGCTGAAGGCATTGCTCGACGATGAGGAAGGCGCGGCCGCCGGCCTGATTCGCGCTGCCGGCGGACGGCCGGAGGCGGCGAAGGCCGCGGTCGAGGCCGAGATCGCGCGCCAGCCCAAGGTTCAGGGCGGTGGCGCCGGCCAGCCGCAGATCACCCCCGACCTGGTGCGCGCGCTCGATGCCGCCGAGCAGGCGGCACGGAAGGCGGGCGACGAATTTGTCGCCCAGGATCGGCTTCTGACCGCGCTCGCCAGCGTGGACAGCGCCGCCGCGCGCGCGCTGCGCGAGGCGGGCGCGAGCCCGCAGGCGCTGGAGCGCGCGGTGGCCGAGATCCGCAAGGGGCGTCGGGTGGACAGCGCCAATGCCGAGGCGAGCTTCGAGGCTCTCAAGAAATACGCCCGCGACGTCACCGCCCTGGCCCGGGACGGCAAGCTCGATCCGGTGATCGGCCGCGACGAGGAGATCCGCCGCACGATCCAGGTGCTGGCGCGGCGGACCAAGAACAATCCGGTGCTGATCGGCGAGCCCGGCGTCGGCAAGACGGCGATCGTCGAGGGTCTGGCGCTGCGCATCGTCAATGGCGACGTTCCGGAGGCGTTGAAGAACAAGCGCCTGCTCGCGCTCGATCTCGGCGCCATGGTCGCAGGCGCGAAATATCGCGGCGAGTTCGAGGAGCGGCTGAAGTCGGTGCTCAAGGAGATCGAGAGTGCCGAGGGGCAGATCATCCTGTTCATCGACGAGATGCACACCCTCGTCGGCGCCGGCAAGGCGGACGGGGCGATGGACGCCTCCAACCTGCTGAAGCCGGAGTTGGCGCGCGGCGCGCTGCATTGCGTCGGCGCCACGACGCTCGACGAGTACCGCAAGCATGTGGAGAAGGATGCCGCCCTGGCGCGGCGCTTCCAGCCGGTGTTCGTGGGCGAGCCCACTGTCGAGGACACGATCAGCATCCTGCGCGGGATCCGCGAGAAATACGAGCTGCATCACGGCGTGCGCATCACCGACGGCGCCCTGGTCGCCGCGGCGACGCTGTCGAACCGCTACATCACCGATCGTTTCCTGCCCGACAAGGCGATCGACCTGGTCGACGAGGCGGCGAGCCGGCTGCGCATGCAGGTGGACAGCAAGCCCGAGGAGCTGGATGAGCTCGACCGGCGGGTGATGCAGCTCAAGATCGAGCGCGAGGCCCTGAAGCGCGAGGACGACCCCGCCTCGCGTGAGCGCCTCGGCAAGCTGGAGCGGGAACTGGCCGAACTCGAGGAGAAATCCGCCGCGCTCACCGCGTCGTGGCAGGCGGAGAAGCAGCAGCTCAACGAGTCGCAGAAGATCAAGGAGCGGCTGGACCAGGCGCGGAGCGAGGTCGAGGTGGCGCAGCGGCGCGGCGACCTCGGCCGTGCCTCGGAGCTGCTGTATGGCGTGATCCCGGATCTCGAGAAGAAGCTGGCGACGACGCAGTCCGGCGGGCAGCTGGTGAATGAGGCGGTCACCGACGAGCAGGTGGCCGGCGTGGTGGCGCGCTGGACCGGGATTCCGGTGGAAAAGATGCTCGAGGGCGAGCGGGGCAAGCTCCTGCGCATGGAGGACGAGCTCCGCCGGCGGGTGGTCGGCCAGGAGGAGGCGCTGCGGGCCGTCGCCAACGCGGTGCGCCGGGCGCGCGCCGGGCTGCAGGACCCGAACCGGCCGATCGGCAGCTTCCTGTTCCTCGGCCCGACCGGTGTCGGCAAGACCGAACTCTCCAAGGCGCTGGCCGAGTTCCTGTTCGACGACGAGCGCGCGATGGTGCGCATCGACATGAGCGAGTTCATGGAGCGCCATGCCGTCTCGCGCCTGATCGGGGCGCCGCCGGGCTATGTCGGCTATGACGAGGGCGGGGTGCTGACCGAGGCGGTGCGCCGCCGCCCCTACCAGGTGGTGCTGTTCGACGAGGTCGAGAAGGCGCACGAGGACGTGTTCAACGTGCTGCTGCAGGTGCTCGACGACGGCCGGCTCACCGACGGGCAGGGGCGGACGGTGGATTTCCGCAACACCATCATCGTCCTGACGAGCAATCTCGGCAGCGATATCCTCGCGGCCCAGCCGGAGGGCGAGGATGCCTCGATGGTCTATGGCCAGGTGATGCAGGTGGTTCGCGGGCATTTCCGGCCCGAGTTCCTCAACCGGCTCGATGAGACGATCCTGTTCCGCCGGCTGCAGCGCGCCGACATGGCCGCGATCGTCGATATTCAGCTCGCCCGGCTGCGCCAGCTGCTGGCCGACCGCCAGATCACGCTCGACGTCGATCGGGCAGCGCTCGATTGGCTAGCGGCCGAGGGCTATGACCCGGTCTATGGCGCGCGCCCGCTCAAGCGGGTGATCCAGCGGGCGCTGCAGAACCCGTTGGCGGGACTGATTCTCGAGGGGGTCATCAAGGACGGCGAGCCTGTGCATGTCGGCGCTGGCCGGGACGGGCTGACGCTGAACGGTCGGCTCGCCGAAGCCGCCTGAGGATGAGCGGCGCCGGTGGCTTGGCCCACCGGCGCCGCTGCCAGCCCGGGCCCAGTGGGGCGGGCCATGCAGTTTCCGCATGGCTTCACTGCGCGCACTTACGCCGCGTGCTCGGCCGCCTCCGGGTTCACGGCGGTTCAGACAGACGATTGATGTATATGGGAATCTCCGCCCCGATCCGGGCTGGCGCCGGGGCTGGAGCAAGCGCGAAAATCGGGCGTTGACACCACTCGCTGCGCTGCGTAAAAGCCGCGCCTCGCCGATGGTTGATCGAGCGGGGCCGCCGCAGGGCGGTTAGTTCTTTGAAATTGGAATCTGGATGGAAGGGATACGTTGGCGGTGCCCTTGGCTTGTTTTGTTATCCTGACGGGTAGCGGGACGGGTGGTTTAGGGCTGTTGTTTTGGTTTCGGGGTGTTGGGTTAT
>JAKAZO010000029.1 GCA_021815825.1 Pseudomonadota bacterium | reverse complement strand
CGATGCCGATGTAGGCGTGCATGGCGATCCCTCCTCGCTATGCCGCGCGGGCGGGCGCAGACCCGCCGCCGGCACGCCGCTGGTCCACCATCTGAAAGTAGCTCTCGAGCCGGTTCTTGATGTTCGCAGGCGAGAAGTAGCGCGGATCGACGAGATCACTCTCGATGAAGGCGCCGGGCTTGCCGGTGCGCCGCTCGATCTCGCGCAGCACCAGGAGTTGCCCCGCCGAGAAGCTGTTGCAGCTCTTGATCGAATTGATCAGAATGCCGTCGGCTTGGTAATCCTCCATGTATTTTTCGATCAGATCGATCCGCGAGGGTAGATTGCGGTTCGTGTAGCAGCCAAGGCAATATTCCGCGAGGCTCTCGAGCGGCTTTGCCGGGTCGTGGCGGAATCCCTGATCGTAGAGGCCGCCTACCTTGGTATAGGTGCTGGCCACCACCACCGCGCCCTCCTCGTAGAACATCTTCCAGAAATCTCGGAAACTGGTCCAGTTCGGGGGGCCCTCGACCACCAGCCGGTAGCGCTCGCTCGGCATATCGCCGGTCGGCGTGACAGGCCCCTGTCCCCGCTCCATTCGCTCCGCAATCTCGGCCCGGAGCAGGCGATAATACTCAGTGGCGTCCTCGGTGCCGCGGAAAGCTGTGAAGATCGGCCCGATATAATAGACGCCGCCAAAATAGGCATCGATCGGGGAAGGCTTCTTCTTCGCAGACTCCAGCACCCAGACGAAATCCTCCTCGGCCCGCGCCGAGCGGGCCAGATTTTCACGCAGCCGGTCGATATCGAACTTGACCCCGCTGATGCGCTCCAGCTTCGGGATGACCTCCTCCTTCAGCTGCCGGACGACGTAAGCGATCATATTTGCGCTGATCTTTCCGTCTCCCTGATAAGGGACGTGGAGCATCGCCGTCTCGCACCGATAATGATCGCGCAGCAACTCGAACCATTTCATGAATGTGAAGCATCCGGTGTAGGATAGCAGGAGCAGATCCGGGTTCGGCAGCTTCTGGCCGTCTGGGCCGATGTTGCCCTTGGCGATCATGCCCAGATCGGCCTTCACGTAAGTGCAGACATCCTCAGAATGCCCGCGTTTCTCCGCCTCCATGATATAGCCGCCAGTCTTCTTGCGCAGACCATTCTGAATCGCATTTATCTCAGGGAGATTGTTGAGCATGTCGAAGCACATGATCAGCTCGTTGAGATTGCCTGGCACGAAGGTCGCGGCGACCTTGCGGCCGTCGGCCGCCGCCGTCTCCAGCTTGCGATAGTTGCCGCTGATCATCTCCTTTTGCTTCAGCATCGAGCTGTCCTTGACGACCTCGGCGGCTTGGGTAACGGTCATGGGTTGCTCCACAGCTTGATGGAATCGGCAAAAGTGCCAGCCTGCTCGCGTATCGGCTGCATCTGGCCGGAATTCTCGGCATATTTGAACGCGATGAACGGGATGTCGTGGGCGGCGAGCACGCGCTGGAGCATCGGCCGTTCCAGCAGCGCCGGATCGCAGAAGCTGGGCGACGCGAAAATGACACCTTCGGCGCGCGACCGCTTCACAGCATCGACCAGATAGAGGCCCTTCTGTTCCACATCGGGCTCGTACTTGGCGGACGTGTTGGCGGAATTGTGCAGGTAGGCGGCCGCGAGGTTGGCAACCGGATCGCCTTCCTGCGAGACATCGGACTGCTCCCAGCGGTTCACCAGCATGAAATCGTCGTCGACGATATAGCAGCCCGACAGCTCGATCGACTTGATAAGGTTGAGCGGCGGCTGCTCGCAGAAGGCACCCGTCACGACGACGCGCGAATTGTCCCGCCGCGGCCGCTCCTCCGCGGCTGCGGCGGCCAGATACTCCCGCAGCATGCGGCTATGCTCTTCGACGGCAAGGATCATACCCGCGCGCATCAGCAGATAGACCTCCGCCGAGGGCGCCTTCCAAGGCTGCCGCGCGCGGAAGGCATAGACCTCACGGACCAGAGCGCGATTCTCGTTGTAGAGGCCGATCGAGGCTCGTATCGCGGCGTCCGTTACCGCGCGCCCGCTGGCCTCGGCCAGCATCTCGCGCAGTTCCGTCAGCTCGCTGATATAGAACGCACCGCCGACGTCATCCCTGTAATTCTGCGGGACGTCGAAATACCGGCTGCGGACCTTGGGGAACATGATCTTCCACATGCCCGACAGGTTACGGATCACGTCGCAGATGGACGGAAACAGCATGGCGTCGACGAAATCGAGCCGATTGGTAACACCAAGCTCGATCGTCGAGCGTGGAATCCGGCAAATGTAGCTCTGGTAGTAGGCGTCGCCCTGGATCACCTCGAGCTGTTCGCCGCCCCCCAGGACGCCAAGCGGCAGGCCGCCGGCGGCGTGGATCAGCTCGCGAGGCACGTAGAAGGGCATGAAGCCCACGACGATCCGCCCGGGAACCGCCGCCTTCCATTCGCGCGCGTAGGAGAAGTTGAGATCGTCGAACAGCGCCTGGCAACGGGCGATGATCTCGGCGGTCGAAGTGTTCATGGCTATCGGTGCTCCCAGGTCGGTGCGCGCTTGCCAAGAAAGGCCTGCAGGCCCGCGAGCGCGTCCCGCGTCTGCATCAGATCCGTGAGATAGAGGGCTTCGAGGTCGGCGAGGCGAACCCGCGCCCGCGAAAGGAGATCACCGCGGGCGGCGGCCATTGCGCAGCGGATCGCCGCCGCGCTCTTGTCGGCGAGGTTGGCATTGAACCACGCCTCGGCTGCCACCTCGGGATCGGCCGCAATCTCCTGCACCAGACCGGCGGCACGCGCGGCTTCGGCATCCAGGCCACGGCCGGTGAGGAGCAGATCCTCGGCAGCCGGCCGGCCGATGCGCTCCGGCAGCAGGAAGGAGGCGGCCGGAGCGAATACTCCGAGCTTGATCTCGGGCTGCGCGAACACAGCGTCCTGTGTTGCGAAGATGCGCGTCCCCGTCGACACGAGTTCGAGCCCGCCGCCCAAGCACTGACCGCGGACTGCGAACAGAACGGGCACCGGCGCGGCCAGAAGACGCAGCAGGATGGCGTGGAATTTCCGCAGCATGGCTGCGCAGGCGTGCGGAAGATGCTCCTCGACACTGGCTCCGAAGCTGAAATGCGGGCCCTCCGCGTCGATGAGGATTGCCAGCGTGTGGCCTTGCCCGAGTTCTGCCGTGAGGGCGCCTTCCATGGCGCCGAGCATGGCTGCATCGAGAATATTGGCCTTCGGCCGCGCCAGGCGAAGGCGCAGCAGCGCCCCGCTCTGGGTTCGCCAGGCCTGGACGGGCGTGGTGGCAGCGTCCATCATGATCCTCCGCTCGGTCAGACCGCCGCTCTCGGGATGAGGCTCTCGATCAGGTCCTCACTCCATGGCGCGCCTTGAGCGAGCGACTGGCGCAGCGCGACGAAGTCGATCTCACGCCGGTCGCGCGGTCCTTCGTTGAACGCACGGAAGCCAGTGCGCGCCTCGGCCAGCATGTTCAGCGCCAGCCAGGCCCGCGAATCCTCCTTGTTGCGGTTCCACGATTCGAGTTTGGGCTTGCGTAGCTCTTCGAGACTCTTGGTCAGGCACTCCGGGAAGGTCAGCAGCAGCTTGCCGCACAGCAGGTCTACCTTCGCGTCGAGCAGGGAAAGGTCGATACTGCCGCGAGCTAGTGCTGCCTTGCCTTCGGCCAGCGCCGTGCCGGTTTTCGGCTCGCCGAGCGCGAAGCGGCCCCAGTCATCGAGCAACCGGTCGGTGATCACGAGCGGATTGGGAACGAATTCACCGTCGATCTTCAGTGCCGGAACGATGTCGTACAGCATCCCCATGCGGTAGGCTTTGTGCGCGGACCAATGCTCGCACAGCGTTCCCGATTCAATCGCGCGCTCCATTCCGATCATCAGCGGCAGGAAGTCTGTCGCGCCGCCGATCGCGGCTGAGCCGTGCTTAGGCCCCGCCTGGCCGAGGCGCGCGAGATCCTGCGCGATCGAGAAATCGCAAGCCATGCCGATTTCCTGGCCACCACCGATGCGCATGCCGTTGATGCGGCATATGACCGGCTTGTCGCAGCCGAGGATGGCGGAGACCATATCGTTGAACAGCCGCATGTACTGGCGGTATTCCTGCGGGTTTCCGGCATAGTACTCGGCATATTCGGCGGTGTTGCCGCCGGTGCAGAAGGCGCGATCGCCGCTGCCGGTGAACACGACGGCGACGACGTCGCGTGCAACCGAGGCGGCACGGAACGCCAGGATGACGCCCTTCACCATCGCCGTGGTGTAGGAGTTGAGCTGCGCCGGATTGTCGAGAATGATCCAGGTATTATAGAGCCCGGCCACGGCGGTTCCGTCCGGAAGCCGGGCCGGGCGCCGCTCGACCCGAAGGCCTGGAAACGAGAGCTCGCCGACTAGCGTGTGCTCTACCAGCGCGGCGGGGCGCGTACGCTCGGTGACGGCAGTTGGAGAATCGAACATAGGACAGATCTCCGGTCAGGCGCTGGGAACGAGAATGGCGCGGCGCTTCAGCCTGTGCGCGTGCGCCTGCGCGAACACTGTGTTGATATCGTCGAGCGGATGCTGCTCGACGAACGGCGCGAGCTGCACCTTGCCGTCGAGCACGAGATCGAGCGCGGCCGGGTAGAGTTCCGGCGGACACCCCCAGTTGCCGATTGCGCGTGCATCGAAAGCCATCAGGTTGGACAGACGCACTTCCACCCGCTCCATGGTGAAGCCGACCACGGCGAGCGTCGCGCCTGGAACCAGCAGGCTCCAGGCGGCCCGCTGGCCGGCAGCGGTGCCGGAACACTCGAAGATGCACCACTCGGTCTGGCGCAGGCCACGCGCGGCGGCGAATGCCATGATCGCCGCCTTCTGCGCGCGGGAATCCTGCGCGCTCGCATCCAAGGTCAGCGCGGCGCCATGCAGGGCGATCGCGTCGAGCTTTGCCGCGTCGATGTCGATCGCCACGACGGCAGCGCCGAAGGCATGCGCGATCTGGGCGGCGTATCCGCCAACGCCGCCGATGCCGATGACGATCGCGACGCTCTCGGGCCCGACTCCGGCCCGGCGCACGGCCTGGAACGGCGTCGTCACCGCATCCGCGACGACGGAGACATCGGCCAGCGACAAGCCGGCGGCCTCGAGACGGGCCGGAGCGACGGGACAGAGCCCCCGGCCGGGGACGCGGATATGGCTCGCGAAGCCGCCATCGATGTCGTTGCCGGGCATCTTCTGGGACCGGCAGATCGTGGCCAGGCCGCGGCGGCAGAGGTCGCAGACGCCACACGGAAGGACGGCGGGGACGATGACGGACTGGCCCAGCCAACGCTCCTCGCCGGGCCCGGCAGCGACGACGCGACCGCTGATCTCGTGGCCAAGGGTCAGGGGCAGCGGGTGGTTGGTACGAACCCCGTCATACACGTAACCGAGATCCGTATGACAGACACCGCAGCCGGCGACGGCGACGACCACCTCGCCAGGCTCCGGGGGGAAGGGCGAGAACGGGCGGCGGCTGAAGGGGGCCGCTGGCGCCGTCATCGTCCACTGGAAGGCTTCCTCGGCCACGCTCGTTCCTCCATTAGCCGCCCGACAACGGTATTATGGTGCTCGAATACCGTTGATGCGTCAAGAGCGAATTTGATCGATCTGCGCCGGCAGACCTTGATCCAGATCAATGCGGCGGAGGATTTTTGCCGAAATGCTTGGGCGAGTTCGCTGAGGCCTAAAACGGTAAAAGCGTAGTGGTTTCTATAAATAGGCGCCGGTGACGGGTGCTCACCCCCGCCACGGCAGGAGGAGCGTGGATGAAGGACAGTTTGCGCCCCGGGGTCACCCGCACCGAAACCCACATCATCGACCGCCCCCGCACGATCGATTTCATGGGCGAGGAGCTGCGCATCTACGCCACCCCCGAACTGCTGCGCGACATCGAGGTCGCCAGCCGTAATCTGCTGCTCGAGCATTGCAGCCCCGGCGAGGATTCGGTCGGCGTGCGGGTCGAGTTCGACCATTCCGCGGCAACCCCGCTCGGGATGGAGGTGCGCATCACCGCGACCGTCGCCAGCGTCGAGGGGCGCCGCGTTGTGCTCGACGTGGTCGCCAACGACCCGGTCGAGGAGATCGCCCGCGGCCGACACACGCGCTTCATCGTCGATGTCGCCAAGGCAAGGCAGCGCCTGGCCGCCAAAGCGACGGCAGGAGGCACGGGATGAGCAGCGCGCCGCTCCGCGAAAGCCCGCCACAGGCCGCTGACAACGGCGCCATCCGCGCGGTACCGAGCTATTGCTACAACTGTGTCGCCGGGCCCGACCTGATGACGGTCCGCGTGGAAAACGGCGTCGCCACGCGCATCGAACCCTGTCACGCCGCCGCCGCCATCCATCCCGGGCTTGGCAGGGTTTGCGTCAAGGCTTTCGGCCTGGTGCAGAAGACCTACAATCCGCATCGCGTGCTGACGCCGATGAGGCGCACCAACCCGCGCAAGGGGCGCGACGAGGATCCCGGTTTCGTTCCGATCTCCTGGGATGAGGCGCTCGATACCATTGCTGCGCGCCTGCAGGATATTCGCGCCCGCGGCCTCGTGGACGAGGCAGGGCTGCCGCGGGTCGCCGCCACCTTCGGCCATGGCGGAACGCCGCAGAGCTACATGGGCACGTTTCCCGCCTTCCTCTCCGCCTGGGGGCCAATCGACTACAGCTTCGGGTCCGGCCAGGGCGTCAAGTGTGTCCATTCGGAACATCTCTACGGTGAATTCTGGCATCGCGGCTTCACCGTCTGCGCCGATACGGTGCACACGCGCTACGTCATCTCGTGCGGCTCGAACGTCGAGGTCTCAGGCGGCGTCTGCGCCGTGCGCCGGCACGCCGACGCGCGTATCCGCGGTGTCAAGCGGGTGCAGATCGAGCCGCATCTCTCACCCACCGCCGCCTGCTCGGCCGAATGGGTGCCGATCAAGCCGAAGACCGACCCGGCGTTCCTGCTCGCCCTCGTGCACACGCTGCTTTTCGAGCATGAGCGCAGCGCGCTCGACCTGCCGTTCCTGCGCGATCGTACCGCCGCGCCCTATCTCGTCGCGGCGAACGGCTATTATCTGCGCGATCCGGCTACCGGCAAGCCGTTGCTGTGGGATGAGACGAGCGGCGGAGCGGTGCCGTTCGATACCCCCGGGGCGCACCCGGCTCTGGAAGGCCGCTACACCGTCGCCACGGCGGTAACCCGCGGTCCTGACAACGAGATCAGCCCGCTCGAGGCCGCCTCCGCGCGCACCGCCCTCACCGCCATGGCCGACGCCATGCAGAGCTACACCGCGGATTGGGCGGCCGGCGTGTGCGACATTCCGGCCGGAACCATCCGCCGCATCGCCGCCGAGTTCCTCGACAATGCCTGCATCGGAGCAACCATCAACATCGATGGCGAGACCCTGCCGTTCCGGCCGGTCGCCGTCACGCTCGGCAAGACCGTCAACAACGGCTGGGGCGCCTATGAGTGCTGCTGGGCACGAACAATGCTCGCAACCCTCGTGGGCGCGCTGGAAGTGCCGGGCGGCACCCTCGGCACAACGGTCCGGCTGAACCGGCCGCACGAGAATCGCCTGCTCAGCGTCAAGCCGGGCGAGGACGGATTCATGGCGGCGCACTTCAACGCCACCGACCGCAACGGCTGGATGGCGCAGCCGAGCGGACGCAATGCGCACCGCACCCTGGTGCCAATCCTCGGCAATTCACCCTGGGCGCAGGCACTCGGCCCGACGCATCTGGCCTGGATGTTCTCCCGCGCGGCTCCGACGGAATGGCCGACGCCGAATCTGCCGGAGATCTGGTTTGCGTTCCGGACCAACCCCGCCATTTCGTTCTGGGACACCGCCGAGATCGGGCGGGCAATGGCCCGCATGCCGTTCATCGTCGCCTTCGCCTACACGTTCGACGAGACGAACCATATGGCGGACATTCTGCTGCCGGACGCAACGGACCTGGAGAGTACTCAGCTGATCCGCATCGGCGGCACGAAGTTCGTCGAGCAGCACTGGGCACATCATGGCGTGGCGCTGCGCGCCCCGGCGGTTGCGCCGCAGGGCGAGGCGCGCGATTTCACCTGGATCTCCACCGAGCTCGCGCGGCGCGCCGGGCTGCTGGAGCGCTACAATGCGGCGCTCAATCGGGGCGCTGCCGGTGCGCCGCTCAAGGGCGAGGGCTACGATTTCTCCCTCGCCACCGACCGCGCGCACGACGTCGACACCATCTGGAACGCCGTCTGCCAGGCCGCGACCGCCGAGCTCGGCGGCACCGCAGAGGCCAGGGATCTCGACTGGTTCAAGCAGCACGGCCACTATGTCGTGCCCTTCAAGCGCGAGGACTGGTATCTCTACCCGACGATGGTGCGGCTCGGCCTGCGCTTCGAGTTGCCATACCAGGAGCGGCTCCTGCGGGTTGGCGAGGAACTCGGTCGCCGTCTGCACGAACACGGCATCCACTGGTGGGATCGCCAGCTCGACGAATATGTCGCCCTGCCGCAATGGCACGATGTGCCCGAGCGCTGGGTGCAGGCGATACGCGACCTTGGCGCCGATCCGGCCGATTATCCGCTGTGGGGCATCACCACCAAGGTCATGCCCTACACCACCGGCAACAACGCCGGCATTCCGCTGATGCACGAGGTCAGCGCCAATCTTCGTGGCCATGGCGCCGTCGTCATCAATGCTGCGACGGCTGCCCGTCTTGGGATCGCTGCCGGCGACCGGGTGGAAGTGCGCTCGCCGATCGGCTCGACCACGGGTCGGGCCGCGCTCGTCCAGGGCTGCCGACCGGATACCGTCGTCATCCCTGGCCAGTTCGACCACTGGAAGACGCCTTTCGCCAAGGATCTCGCCTTTCCATCGCTGAACACCGTGGTGCCCATGTCACTCGCGCTCACCGACGCCACGGGGTCCGGCGCCGACGTGGTCCGCGTCGCCGTCCGCAAGCTGCGGGCGGAGGCGGGTGCGCCGTGACCCGCTATGTGATGGTCGCGGATCTGCGCCGCTGCGTCGGCTGCCAGACCTGCACCGCGGCCTGCAAGGAAGGCAACGGCACCCCGCCCGGTGTGCAATGGCGCCGCGTGCTCGACCTCGAGAGCGGCACCTATCCCGATGTGCGCCGGGTCTTCGTGCCGGTAGGCTGCCAGCATTGCGCCAATCCGCCTTGCCTGGAGGTCTGCCCCTCGACCGCCACGCGCCAGCGGCCTGACGGCATTGTCACCATCGACTACGATCTCTGCATCGGCTGCAGCTACTGCATCATGGCCTGCCCGTACGACGCGCGCAGCCTGATCGATCGTCCGCTCTATGCCTTCGGGGATGAACCGACACCCGCAGAGGCCGCGCGGATTCGCCATCAGACCAGCGGCGTCGCAACCAAGTGCACCTTCTGCGCCAAGCGGATCGACGCCGGCGTCGCACGCGGCCTGGTGCCGGGACAGGATCCCGAGGCAACGCCGCTCTGCGTCAACAGCTGCATCTCCGGCGCCCTGAGTTTCGGCGACATCGACGACCCGGCCGGGCCGGTCGCCGATCTGCTCGCTGAGAACCAGTGGTTCCGCATGCACGAGAGCGAAGGCACCGAGCCCGGCTTCTACTACATCTGGGACAAGGGAACGCTATGAGCCAGCCCATCGCATCCCGGCGCCAATCGTACTGGGACCTGCGCGCGGCGGGAAATTTCATTGGCGGCGGCAGCGGTGCCGGGCTCCTGGTCATGGCGGCGCTTGCCGCTTTTGCCGGCGCGCCGTTCCGCCTCGCGCTCGCACTCGGGCTCGCCGGCGTGCTCCTCGGCCTGTCCCTGGTGTGGCTGGAGATTGGCAGGCCCTGGCGCGCGCTGAATGTCTTTTTCCACCCGCGGACCTCGTGGATGACGCGCGAGGGCATCGTAGCCGGGCTGCTGCTCCCGGTCGGGCTGGTCGCCAGCCTGACGGCGAGCGCGTTGGCGACGGCCGCCACGGCGCTGCTCGCCGGCGGCTTTCTCTACTGCCAGGCGCGCATCCTGCGCGCCGCACGCGGCATTCCGGCGTGGCGGCAGGCAGAAATCGTCCCCCTCATTCTGGCCACCGGATTTGCCGAGGGCAGTGGGCTCTATCTGCTCGCCGGCACGGCGACCATCGCCGCGATCACCTGTGCGCTGCTCGCCGCGCTGGCGCGGGAGGCGGCATGGCGCGCCTATCGCGAGGGGCTGGCGAGCACCAAGCTGGCCCAGCCCAGCCTCGCCGCGTTCGAAAGTGCCTCCGCCCGCGGCACGCGGGCGGCGCAGATCACCGCCATGGCCGTGATGGTGCTGGCGCTGGCGGCAGCCCGGTTTGCCCCGGGCGCCAGCGCCAGCCTCGCCGCCGCAGCCGGGGCGCTGGCCGCGGGGGGCGGCTGGGGCCTGAAGGCGGTGCTGATCACGCGTGCCGCATTCACCCGCCCGGTCGCGATCCCGGTAATGCCAATGCGCGGCGGCGGCGATGTCCGCGCCTGGCGACCGTCGAGATCGTGACGTGGCCGTCGCCTCAGCGCCGCGCCGGCTGCCGCGTCGGGCCCGGTTCGTCATCCGTCGCCCAGGGGCGGCGGGCGATCAGCTTCAGCATCGTCGACAGGCTGATGGAGCGGAGCGTCGCCGCTGTCTGGCTGTCGAGCTCGGCGAGCACGAAACTCAGTCCCTGGGCGATGTCCTGTGCGGCGGCCGACGGCGGCGGTTCAGTCGTGTCGGCGCTGATATCCTCGAACAGCCGGATCACATCCATCAGCGTAAGCCGCTTGGCGTTGCCCGCGAAACGGTAGCCGCCGCCGACGCCACGCACCGCATCGACCAGACCGGCACGGCCGAGATCGCGCAGCACCTTGGCCAGATGGTGCGCGGAGATGCCGTATTTTTCAGCGATTTCGACCGCGGTGATCTGGCGCGCCGGGTCGGCGGCGAGTTCGAGCACGGCATAGAGGGCGAAGGCAGTAGCCTTCTGGAGCCTCATGCCAGCACCAGGCTGTGTTCGGGGACCAGGATGAAACCGTCAGTCAAAGCGCATCTCCAGTTCGATGAATGGCCCCGCCGTCATCCCCTGGCTGCGGAAGAAGGAGTGGATCACGGTATTGTCGCGCGCCACCATGGTGCGTACGCGATCCACACCGGCGGCGCGGAAACAGTCGCAAACCGCGGCGAACAGACGCGAGCCGAGACCGTGGACGCGAAGCTGCGACCGCACCTGCACGGCGAAGATCCAGCCGCTGGGCGAGGAGCCGAACTCCCAGGCGCGCACCTCGCCGATGATGAATCCATCGATGCGCCCGGCGGCAACGGCTACCAGAAAGAAGCGGGACTCGCGGCGCCGCGCGCCGTAGCGCTCGAACATGTCCCGCCAGTAGTCCGCTTTGAGCAGGCCGGTGACCTCCTCATCGAGCGCGATCACACCGGGCACATCCGCGGCGGTCGCGGCCCGGATTACGATCTCTGCCTCGCCCTTCGTCGTGGGCGCCCTCACCGCTCGTCGTGCCATGTCCACTCCCGGCGTGACCTTACGCGACGCGCCGAGTCCTCGCCGCGACCACTCTGCTTAGCAACGCCAGGCCCGGGCGTTCAACGTCACCACCCCGTGCAGACCCCATTCCGCCTGGTGGCCGCAGCCGGCTGGCGGACGAAACCGCCGTCACAGCGCCATTTTCCGACGCGGGCCAGCCAGACCCGGCGCGGTCGATCCGGGCCCGGCACGGCCGCGGAAACAGGAGCAGGAAATGCAGGATAATACCATCGCCGTCGAGTCGGATCCATCCGGCAGCCGCCTGCGCTTCGCGCCGCGCTTCAACGCCGCGGCCGCTTTCATCGATCGCCATGTCCGCGAGGGCCGGGGAGCATCCGTTGCCATCCGCACCGCCGCCGAGGAGGTGACCTACGCCGCGCTCGCCGAGCGGGTGGCACGCTGCGGCAGCGCACTGCTGGCATCCGGGATCCCGCGCGGTGGCCGGATGCTGATGGTGGTACTGGACGGTCCCGCGTTCTTCTATCTGTTCTGGGGCGCGATCAAGGCCGGCATCGTCCCGGTGCCGCTCAATACGCTGCTGCGGGCCGCGGACTATGGCTGGCTCATTGAGGATTCCGCCTGCGCCGGCTTGGTCTACTCGCCCGAACTCGCCGCCGAGATCGAGCCGGCACTCGCCGCCGCCCGCCATCGCCCGCCGGTCGTGGTGCGCACCGAGGGCGGCGGCAGCGCGCTACCCGCGCTCATGGCGCAGGCCGACGCTGAGCTCGATGTGGCACCGGCGGCGCCCGAGGATGAATGCTACTGGCTCTATTCCTCCGGCTCGACCGGCCGGCCGAAGGGCGCGGTGCATGC
Organism: Pseudomonadota bacterium; assembly: GCA_021815825.1. Classification (GTDB taxonomy): domain Bacteria; phylum Pseudomonadota; class Alphaproteobacteria; order Acetobacterales; family Acetobacteraceae; genus JAJZVV01. The sequence continues at coordinate 20,823 of JAKAZO010000029.1, read as the reverse complement.
CCAGCGTGACCTCGCGGTCTCCTGCCAGCGCTACGGCGTCGAGACGATCGGGGTCCACCGGGAAGATGTCTTCTTTTCGGCCGCCAAGCTGTTCTTCGCCTACGGGCTCGGCAATGCGATGGGCTTCCCGCTATGGGTCGGCGGCACGACGGTGCTGATGCCTGACCGCCCGACGCCGGAGAGCACGTTCGCGGCGATCGAACGCTTCCGTCCGAGCGTCTTCTTCGGCGTGCCGACCTTGTTCGCGCGTCAGATCGCCGAGTTTCAGCGCCTGCGACCGGACCTCTCGTCGCTGCGTTTCTGCGTCTCTGCCGGCGAGGCGCTGCCGGCACATCTGTTGGAGGCCTGGCGCCGGCTCACCGGCACCGAGATCATCGACGGCATCGGCTCGACCGAGGCCACCCACATGTACATTTCCAATCGGCCGGGCGATGTGAAGCCCGGCAGCACCGGGCGCGCCGTGCCCGGCTATGAGCTGAAAATCGTCGATGAGCAGGGCGCCGAATTGCCACCGGGCTGCGCCGGGCGGCTGCTCGTGCGCGGCGAATCGATCGCCAAATGCTACTGGCGCAACACCCGACCGACCCTGGTCGATGGCTGGCTCGACACCGGGGACACCTATCGCCTCGATGCCGACGGCACCTACACCTATAGCGGCCGCAGCGACGACATGCTGAAGGTCGGCGGGATCTGGTGCTCGCCGGTCGAGATCGAGGCCGTGCTGATCGAGCACCCGGGCGTGCTGGAGGCGGCGGTCGTCGGGCGCGAGGACGCTGACGGGCTCGTGAAGCCGGAGGCCTGGATCGTGCCCTCGAACCCGGACGGCGCGGTCCCGCTCGGCCTCGAGGCCGCGCTGGTGCGTCACTGCAAGGCCCGGCTCGCGCCATACAAATATCCGCGCTGGGTGCATCTCGTGCCGGATCTGCCAAAGACCGCGACCGGCAAGATCCAGCGTTTCGTGCTGCGCCAGCGCCCCCCGCCAGGCCCCGCCGCGGGGTCCGATCAGCCAGTGGCGATGGAACGTGCGTAGAGCAACATCCCGTCGGACGAAGTCGGCTGGCGAGGTGAAGTGCCGCGGCCGGACAACCGGATAGAGCGTGGCCCGCGCATCGTCGGATATGGATCGCGCGCTCGCAAAATCCTCCGCCTGCCTTGATCTGGATCAACCACACGTGCCCGCGACGGCGCTAAATACGCATAGCAATGCCGATTTAGGACAGCCGCCGGCGGCTGAGGAGGATGCGGATGCAACCAGACCGATTCCGCCTGCGAGCGACGCCTGCCAAGCCTTCCGCGTGGTCCGTAGCATGACCCAGGCCACAAAACAGGTGCGTGCGTTTTGCCTCAATGGCCGCGCGCAGGAAGTGCTGGTCGCCGATAATGTCCTGTTGCTGGATACGCTGCGCGAGGCGCTCGGCCTCACCGGCACCAAGCGCGGCTGCGACGGCGGTGAGTGCGGCGCGTGTACCGTCTTGATCGATGGAACTCCGCGGCTCGCCTGCCTGACCCGCACCCAGGAATGTGATGGGCACGGCGTCGAGACCATCGAGGGCCTGGCCGAGAACGGTCGGATGAGCCGCCTCCAGCGGGCCTTCCACGAACGGCTCGGTACCCAGTGCGGCTATTGCACCCCCGGCATGGTGATGGCCGCCGACGGTCTGCTGCGCCGCAACCCCGATCCGAGCGTCGCGGAGATTCGCGCGGCCCTTGCCGGCAACATCTGCCGCTGCACCGGCTACGTGAAGATCATCGAGGCGATACAGGACGCAGCCCGAGGAGCACCATGACCGCGATGCGCAACACCCGCGAGGTGGTGGGCCAGCCCACGCCGCTGATCGACGGCATCGAGAAGGTGACCGGCCAGGCAAAATACACCGCCGATCTTCCGGCGGCCGGCGCGCTGGTGGGGCGGATCCTGCGCAGCCCCTTCAGCCACGCCCGCATCCTGGCCATCGATACCAGCGCCGCGCGCGCCCTGCCTGGCGTGCACGCCGTCGTCACCGGCGACGATTGCGCCTTCACCTATGGCGTGCTGCCGATCGCGATGAACGAATATCCGCTCGCACGCGAGATCGTGCGCTACCGCGGCGAGCCGGTGGCAGCGGTTGCGGCGGAGGACGAGGCCACGGCGGCAGAGGCGATGCGGCTGATCCGCCTCGAGGTCGAGGAACTCCCTGCCTACTACACGGCAGAGGCCGCCCGCGCGCCCGATGCCGTTCCGCTGCACGCGAACAAGCCCGGCAACATCGAGCGCGCCGTGCATCACCGCTTCGGCGATGTCGAAGCCGGCTTCGCCGCGGCCGATCTGGTACGCGAACAGGTCTATCGCTGCGCCGAAATCGCGCACGGCCAGATGGAACTGAACGGCGCGCTGGTCGCGTATGACACCGCCCGCGACCACCTCACCATCTGGAGCACGACGCAGGTGCCATACTACGTGCACCTGATGCTGGCGCGCTGTCTCGACATGGACATGAGCCGCATCCGCGTGGTCAAGCCGTTCGTCGGCGGCGGCTTCGGCGCCCGCGTCGAAACGCTCAATTTCGAAATCATCGCTGCCCTGCTGGCGCGCGCCGCCGGCGGCAGGGTCCGCCTGCTGCTGTCGCGGGAGGAAACCTTTCTCACCCATCGCGGCCGACCGGAAACCGAAGTGCGGCTCAAGCTCGGCATGACGCGCGCGGGCCGCCTCACCGCCTGCGCCTGCGAGGTCGTCCAGCGCGGTGGGGCGTATGCGGGCTACGGAATCGTGACGATCCTCTATGCCGGCTCGCTGCTGCAGGGGCTCTACGATATTCCGGCGATCGCCTATGATGGCTGGCGGGTCTACGCCAACCTGCCGCCTTGCGGGGCGATGCGCGGGCACGGTTCGGTCGATGTGCGTTTCGCCTTCGAGGCCCTGCTCGACAGCATGGCGGGCGAAGCCGGCCTCGATCCCTTCGCCGTGCGGCGGCAGAATCTCCTGAGCGCACCGACCGAGACGCAGAACGGACTGCGGGTCGAAAGCTACGGTCTCGGCGAGTGTCTCGACTGGGTGGAGCGGGCGAGCGGCTGGACCGCCCGGCGTGGACGCCTCGAGCCTGGTCGTGGCCTCGGCATGGCCTGTTCGCATTATGTCAGCGGCGCAGCCAAGCCGATCCACTGGACCGGCGAGCCGCACGCGGTCGTTCATCTGCGGCTCGATTTCGATGGCGGCATCACGCTGCTGACCGGGGCGGCGGATATCGGGCAGGGATCGAGCACAGTGATGGCACAGGCCGCGGCCGAGGTACTCGGCATACGGCTCGACCGGGTGCGGGTGGTCGCCGCCGACAGCATGCTCACGCCGAAGGACAACGGCTCCTATTCCTCGCGCGTCACGTTCATGGTCGGCAACGCCACGATCGACGCCGCGCGCGCCCTGCGGGCCCAGCTCCTGGCGGCGGCGGCCGAGCCGCTCGGCGTGCCGGCCGACACGATCGAGTGTGAGCACGAGACCTTCCGGCACATCGGCGACGACGGCCCGGGCCTGCCCTTCGCCGACGTCGCGCGCGCTGCCCTTGCGCGCGAAGGCGGCGCGATCACCGCCAAAGGCAGCTTCACCTGTCCGGTCGAATTCCAGGGCGGTAAACACAAGGGCGGCGCCGTCGGGTCCACCATGGGCTTCAGCTACGCCGCGCAGGTGGTGGAAGTCGCGGTCGATATCGACACCGGCATGGTGACGGTCGAACAGGTCTGGGTGGCGCAGGATTGCGGCTTCGCCATCAACCCGCTCGCCGTCGAGGGTCAGATGCAGGGCGCGGTCTGGATGGGCATGGGCCAGGCGATCGGCGAGGAGACGCGCTATGAGCGTGGCCTCGCGTTGCACGGCAGCCTGCTCGACTACCGCGTACCCAGCATCGTCGAATCACCGCCGATCGCGCTGCATATCGTCGAGAGCATCGATCCGAACGGGCCTTTCGGCGCCAAGGAAGCGAGCGAGGGCGCGCTCGCCGGTTTCCTGCCTGCCCTCGTCAATGCCATCGCCGACGCGATCGGGCTGCGGCTCGAGACGCTGCCGGTCACGCCCGACCGGCTGCTCGAAGCTCTCGCCGTGCGCCGGCGCGAGCAGCGCCTGGCGCGCGAACTGGCCCGAGAACAGACCCACGCTCAGGAAGGCGTCGCGTGATGGAACTCCTGCCGCCCTTCCACGTCGCCACGCCCGGCTCGATCGCGGCGGCCGTCGCCGCCGGACGGCACCAGGAAGCGAGCCGCTTCATCGCCGGCGGCACCGATCTCATGGTCAACCTGCGTCACGGACTCGGCGATCCCGCGGCGTTGATCGATCTGCGCGGCATTCCGGAACTGCGTCACGTGGGCACCACCGGGCCGGATGGGCTGGTGATCGGCGCGGCAGTAACACTGGCCGAGCTCGCCGAGCATCCGACAGTGGCCACCCGCTATCCCGCCATCGCCGCCGCCGCCACGGCGGTCGGCGCGCCGGCGCACCGCGCGGCCGGAACGGTCGGAGGCAATCTCTGCCTGGACACACGCTGTATTTTCTACAACCGAAGCGCGTGGTGGCGAGAGGCCAACGGCTTCTGCCTGAAATACCAGGGCGACACCTGCCATGTCGCGCCGACGGGAAAGCGCTGCCACGCGGCGTTCAGTGGCGATCTCGCGCCGGCGCTGCTGGCCCACGCCGCCGAGATCGACATCGCCGGCCCCGACGGGCTGCGCCGACAGCCTCTCGCCGCGCTCTATGCCGAGGACGGCGCGGCGCATCTGCGCCTGGCCGCCGGCGAATTTCTGGTGCGCGTGATCGTCGCCGCCGATCCCTGGCCGGCAGCATACGCCAAGGCCCGGGCGCGCGGCGCGATCGACTTCCCTCTCGCGGGCGTGGCCGTGGCCCTGCGCCGCAGCGGAGACGACGTCGATGGCCTGCGCGTCGCCCTGACCGGCACCAACGCGCGGCCATTCCTGCTGGAAGGCACCGAGGGGCTGCTCGGCGCGCCGGTCTCGCCTGCCTGGCTCGATCGGCTCGGCAGGCTGGTGCAGAAGCAGGTCTCGCCGATGCGCACGACATTGCTCGCCGCGCAATACCGCCGCCGCGTCGCCGCCGCGCTGGCGCAGCGGCTCGCCGCCACGCTCGGCGGCGCCGCTGTCGTTGGAGACGCGGCATGAGCGGGCTCTGAGCAGAGGGGAACGGCGATCCATGCGCACGCACGTCGCGAGCCTGTTACACGACGACCATATGGCGACCCTCGCCCTGATCGGGCGGCTGGAGGCTCTGCTCGGCCGGCACGGTCCGGCATCCGCCCCGGACGCGAGTTCGGTCCCGGTCGCCACACTGCTGCGCGATGTCGAGCAGGCGGTGGCGCGAGAGATCAGGCCGCACTTCGCCTTCGAGGAAGCCGAACTGTTCCCGCGCCTCGCCGAGGCCGGGCTGGACGAATTGGTGGAGTTGCTGGTGGCGGAGCACGCAGCGCTCCTGCCGCTCGCCGACCGCGCGGTCGAGCTCGCTGGCCGCGGCCGCGGCCGCGGAGCGGGCTTCACGCCCGTGGTCTGGGTTGAGTTCCACACCGTCGCGGCCACGCTCGCCGGCCAGCTCGCCGCGCACGTGGAGAAGGAGGAGATGGGCCTGCTCCCCGCGCTCGATGACCTGCTCGACGCCGAAACCGACACGGCGCTCGCCCTCGCGGCGCTGCGCTGATCGCGCCCTTCGGATGCCCCCTCTGCGTCGACCCATCAGATGCGCCGAGCGATCCGGAAGGTTCGGCATGCTTGCGGGCACTTGGTTGTTTTTGAGGGCTGATTGAGGCGTCGCCGTGGGGCGGGCGGGCAATCAGGCCATTCGGTGGCTCAGGGAGTATAGCCAGCATGGAAGACAGCGATTCGGCACCCGTTCAGGCCGACCGTCTGCAGCTCCGCCCGCTCGACGGCAAGGACCTCGATGCCGTGGTCACGCTCGATCGGGCACTCGCCGGCCACAGCCGCCGCAACTTCTTCGCGCGCCGGCTGGAGCACGCGGCGCGCGATCCGGGCGGGTTCGTCACCGTCGCCGCCGAGCGTGACGGGCGTGTGGCCGGCTTTGCGCTTGCCCGCATCACCGAAGGCGAGTTCGGCGCCACCTCGCGCGAGGCGGTGCTGGACGCCATTGGCGTCGACCCGGCGCTCGCCGGCCAGCGCGGCGTCGGCCGGGGGCTCATCGACGGGCTGGTCGCCGAGTTGCAGGGGCGCGGCATCGGCGAACTGGCGACCCAGGTGGATTGGACCGAGCGCGGGCTGCTCGGCTTCTTCGCCCGGTCGGGGTTCGATCTGGCCCCCCGCATCGTGCTGGCGCGCGCGAGCGCGGACCGGCTGCCCGTGGCGCGGGGCGCAGGCCCCGAGCGCGACAACGACCACAGCGACGCGGCGGGCGATGATTTCCAGTCCCTGGCGCATGACCGGTTGCCGGTCCGCTCGATGACGCGGGACGATCTCGCGCCCATCATCGAGATCGACCGCCGCATCACCGGCCGGGCGCGCGTGGCCTATCTGACCCGCAAGCTCGACGAGGCCTTCACCGAATCCGCGGTGCAGATGTCACTCGTGGCCGAGATCGACCATCGCCCCGCCGGATTCGTGATGGCGCGCGTTGATATCGGCGAGTTCGGCCATGCCGAACCGGAGGCGGTGATGGACACGATCGGCGTCGATCCGCGCCAGAGCCATAAGGGGATCGCGACGGCGCTGTTGTCGCAGCTCATGGCCAACCTCGTCGCCTTGCGCACCGAGACGCTGCGCACCGAGGTCGGCTGGAACCATTTCGGGCTCATGCGCTTTCTCGACCGCATGGGATTCGGGCCGCATCGACGCCTGGCGTTGCGCCGGCCGATCCGCGGCTGAGGCTTGCCGACGCCCGCGGGGCGGGCGGACCTCAGGCACCCCGATCGGTGCCGGGCAGGCGGTCGGCGATCGCGGCCCGCACCTCGTCGAGCGCAGCGGGATCGTCGATGGTCGGCGGTGGGTTCGGCGGCTCGCCGTCGGCCAGGCGGCGGATCGAGGCGCGCAGAATCTTGCCGGAGCGGGTCTTGGGCAGACGCGGCACGATGCGCGCTTCCTTGAAGGCCGCGACAGGGCCGATCCGCTCCCGGACCAGCGCCACCAGCTCGGCGGTGATGTCCTCCGGCGGGCGATTGACCCCAGTCTTCAGTACGACGAGGCCCAGCGGGGTCTGCCCCTTCAGCGCGTCCTTGGCGCCCACGACCGCGCATTCGGCGACATCCTGATGCGCGGCCAGAACCTCCTCCATCGCGCCGGTCGAGAGGCGATGGCCGGCGACGTTGATGATGTCGTCGGTGCGCCCCATCACCCAGACATCGCCGTCCGCATCGATCACTCCGGCATCGCCGGTGCGATACCAGCCGGGGAAATCGGCGAGATAGGCCGTGCGGAAACCCTCCTCGTTCTGCCACAGAGTCGGCGCGCAGCCGGGCGGCAGCGGCAAGCGGATGGCGAGGTTACCGCTCTGCCCGCGCGGCAGAACCTGGCCCGAATCGTCGAGCGCCTGCACGTCGTAGCCGGGCGATGGCCGCCCGCCGGCGCCGGGCTTGGGCGCGGTGAGGCCGAAGCCGCGAAAGCCAGCCGTGATCGGCCAGCCGGTCTCGGTCTGCCACCAATGGTCCACGACCGGCTTGCCGAGCTGCTCCGCCGCCCAGATGGCCGTCGGGGGATCGCAGCGCTCACCGGCGAGAAACAGAGCCTCGAGCCGCGACATGTCGTAGCGCCGCATCTGCGCGGCGTCGGGGTCCTGCTGCTTAATGGCGCGAATGGCCGTCGGCGCCGTGAACAGCACGCGCACCCGGTGCTCGGCCGCAACCCGCCAGAAGGCGCCGGCGTCGGGGGTCCCAACCGGCTTGCCCTCGTACATGATCGTGGTGCAGCCCGCGAGCAGCGGAGCATAGACGATGTAGCTGTGTCCGACCACCCAGCCGACATCGGACGCCGCCCAGAAGACGTCCCCGGCATCGACGCCGTAGATCATGCGCATCGACTGCATCAGCGCCACGGCATGCCCGCCGGCATCGCGCACGATGCCTTTCGGCCGCCCCGTCGTGCCCGACGTGAAGAGGATATAGAGCGGGTCGGTGGCCGGGATCGGCACCGGCGCGTGAGGGGCCGCGGCGGCCTCCACGGCCTCGAAATCATGGTCGCGCCCGGCGACGAACTCCGCCCTCAGCGCCGGCCGCTGCAGGATCAGACACGCGTCCGGCTTGTGCGGCGAGAGCGCGATGGCGGCGTCGAGCAGCGGCTTGTAGGCAACGATGCGGCCCGGCTCGAGGCCGCAGGAGGCGGAGATCACCACCTTGGGCGCCGCGTCGGCGATGCGGCTGGCGAGCTCCGGCGCGCCGAAGCCGCCGAAGACCACGGAATGGACGGCGCCGAGCCGGGCGCATGCGAGCATGGCGATGGCCGCCTCGGGCACCATCGGCATGTAGATCACAACCCGATCGCCGTGCCCAACGCCGAGCCCGGCGAGCGCCCCGGCCAGACGCGCCACGCGGTCGCGCAACTCGGAGTAGGTGAAGCGGACCTGGCGGCCGGCCAGAGGGCTGTCCCAGATCAGCGCCGCCTGGCTGCCGCGCCCGGCCTCGACGTGCCGGTCGAGGCAGTTATACGCGGTATTCAGCTGTCCGCCGGCGTACCACTGACCGTAGGCGCCCCGCTCCGGATCGAACACGCGCTCCCAGGGGCGGTCCCAGCTGATCCCCTCGGCCGCCCGCGCCCACCAGCCTTCCGGATCCCGCCGCCAGGCGGCAACGGCTTCGGTGTAGCGGTCGTAGATGATCTCGCTCATGGCTGCGTCGCCTCCGCGTGCGGACGCGGCGACAGTGCCGCGCCGATGGACCTTGCGCAACCATGCCAGCGGGCGATTTCGTGCAAAAATTTATCTGCTGCACGCGCGAAAACGACGCATTCCTGCTATGCGGCGAGGCGATACTTGTCTACATCTGCGCTGTAATGCGTCGTGGCACGAACAGGGCGTGCCCGCGCTGGAGCGACGAAGGAGGAAACTTTGAGCAATACGACCGCGGCAGGTCCGCACTTCGAGGTGGCGCCGAGCATCCGCATCAGTCGGGCCGAGGAGCGGCGCGTCATCATCGGCTCCGCTGTCGGCACGGTGTTCGAGTGGTATGATTTCTATATTTTCGCCACGCTGGCTCCGTTCTTCGCGGGGCTTTTCTTCCCCAAGGGCAACGATACCGCGGCGCTGCTGTCGGCATTCGCCGCCTACGCGGTGGGATTCCTGGTGCGTCCCTTCGGCGCCATCGTCTTCGGCCGCGTCGGCGATATGGTCGGACGCAAATATACATTCCTCGTCACCATCCTGGTGATGGGCTTTGGCACGTTCCTGACCGGCGTCATGCCGACCTACGCGGCCATCGGCTGGGCCTCGCCGATCATTCTGGTAGTGCTGCGTTTGCTCCAGGGGCTCGCGCTGGGTGGCGAGTATGGCGGCGCGGCGACCTATGTCGCCGAGCATGCTCCGGCCAACGGACGCGGCCTGGCGACGTCCTGGATTCAGACAACGGCCACGGTCGGACTGTTCGTGGCACTGTTCGTCATCTGGGCCGTGCGCGCCATGATGGCGCCGGGCGAGTTCGCAGCGTGGGGCTGGCGCATCCCGTTCCTGCTCTCCGTGGTTCTGCTGCTGATCTCGCTCTACATCCGGCTGCGGCTGAATGAGAGCCCGGTCTTCGCGCGGATGAAGTCGGAAGGGCGGGCGTCGAAGGCGCCGCTGACGGAGAGCTTCCTGCACTATCCCAACAACAAATACGTTCTGCTGGCGCTGCTCGGCGCCACGGCCGGCCAGGGCGTGGTGTGGTACACGGGCCAGTTCTACGCGCTCTTCTTTCTCACCATCGCGCTGCATCTGGACTACAAGAGCGCCTACTTTCTGGTCGGCGCAGCCCTTCTCGCCGGCACGCCGTTCTTTCTGTTCTTTGGCTGGCTGTCGGACCGGATCGGACGACTCAAGATCATCCTCGCCGGCTGTCTGATCGCGGCACTGACCTTCATCCCGCTGTTCGGCGCCCTGACGCGGGCGATCAATCCGGACCTCGCGGCGTTCCAGGCCAACACCAAGATCACCGTCGCGGCCGACGCCTGCGACTTCCACGTCTTTGTCGGCCCGTGGTCGAAATTCACCGACTGCGACCGGGCGAAGGATCAATTGACCAAAGCGGGGCTCAACTTCACCTCCATCCCAGCCGAGGCGGACAAACCCGTCGTCGTCACCATCGGCGACACACGCATCGAAGGAGCCGACGCGGCCAAGATCAACGCCGCGCTGGCCGCCGCCGGCTACAAGGACAAGCCCGATCCGGCGAAAATCGATTGGGCGATGGCATTCCTCTGGCTGTTCATCATGTTGATCTACGTCACCATGGTCTATGGCCCGATGGCCGCCTATCTGGTGGAGCTGTTCCCGGCGAAGATCCGCTACACCTCGATGTCGTTCCCGTACCACATCGGCAATGGCTGGTTCGGCGGCATGCTGCCGCTGCTGGCCACCGCCATGGTCGCCTATCACGGCAATATCTACTACGGGCTCTGGTACCCGATCGTCGTGGCGCTGGTCAGCTTCGTCATTGGCCTGCTCTTCCTGCACGAGACCCGAAACGTCGACATCCACGCCTGACTACGTCGCCGCCAGGAACAGCCTTGCCTGCCGGTCTGCCTCCGAGGGCAGATCGGCAGCTTGGTTGTAGATCCAGCTGATGATATCGCCGAGGGGGCGGGCGCGCTCGGTGTCGCGCAGCAGAAGGTGGTATTGCGGCGGATAATAGGCCAGACGCACCCCGCCATCACCGTTCGCCGCGATGCCGCGCCAAGCCGCCGCCATGGCCGGACCCGGGACCAGCTGGTCGCGTCCGCCATACAGAACGAGCGCCGGACCGCGGAGTCGCGGTGAGGCCTCGAGCGCGGTGCCCATGAGATCGACGAGGCCGTCCAGCGTATCGATCCGCGCCCCGTGCAGCGTCAGTGGATCCGTGGACAGGCGGATGAGGGCCGCGCGGTTATCGGAGGCGATCACGCCGGCGACCCGACCGGTCAGCACGATCCCCGGCGCGAGGCTCGCGAGAACGCGCAAGGTCGTGCGGTAGAGCGGGTTCATCGCCGCGCCGCCCCACACGGCGGGCGCCGACAGGACATAGCCGGACACTTTCGGTGCGGCGTCACTGGCGGCAAGGCACATCAGCACCGCCCCGCCCATGCTTTCACCGATCAGGTAGAGCCGGCTGGCCGGATGCGCGCGCGCAACGCTCGCCGCCATGTCGGCCGCGTCCGCGACCAGCTTCGCCGTGCCAGGCCAGCGGCCGCGATCGGGAGCCGCTCCGAAGCCGCGCTGGTCGGGAGCGTAGAGACCGATCCCGGCCTCAAGGAACCACGGTGCCGGGATTTCCCAGGCGTCGCGGCTGTCGTTGAAGCCATGCAGCGCCAGCGCCACGGCCCACGGCGATGGGGCGCTCTCCGGCAGCGGCGGCAGCCAACGCCGATATGGCAGGCGGACCCCGTCGCGCAGCGTGAAGTGCCCGTCAGTCACGGCCGGCGGTGCCACGGAGGGTGGCAGCGACGCAAGGGTGCAGCCGCTCGCCGCCACGAACGGCGCGGCGAGCAGCAGGGAGCGCCGCGGGAGGTTGCACGTTGCGCGCACAAGCCGCACAGCTATCATCCCGCCGCTATTCCCGCCAGAGAGGTGCCCATGCCGGACGGAGCGAACTCACCGAGCCCGACCGAGACCATCCATGTCCATGACCGCGTCGTCGCCTGCGATGGCGGCGGCGGAGCGCTCGGCCACCCGCGGGTGTTCCTGCGCATCGTCGAGGATGAGGTGGTCTGCCCCTATTGCTCGCGCCGCTATGTCCTCGAGCCCGGTTCGGCTGAGGCGGGCGGCCACTGAGCCCGGAGCCCGCGCCGATGCGCCTGGTCCTGGTCGACGGCTCGGGCTTCATTTTCCGCGCCTTCCATGCGCTGCCGCCGATGACCCGACCGGACGGGACGCCGGTCAACGCGGTCTTCGGCTTCACCAACATGCTGAGCCGGCTGCTCCGCGAGCATGCGGGCACCCATCTCGCCGTGATTTTCGACGCTGGGCGCGCCACCTTCCGCACCCGGCTCTTTGACCGCTACAAGGCGCACCGGCCCGAGCCGCCCGCGGAGCTGGTCCCGCAATTCGCGCTCGTGCGCACAGCGACCGAGGCGTTCGGCGTGCCGGCCATCGAGCTCGCCGATTGGGAGGCAGATGATCTCATCGCCGCCTACGCCGAGGCCGCGCGCTGCGCGGGCGGCGAGGTGACGATCGTCTCCTCGGACAAGGACCTGATGCAGCTGATCCGCCCCGGGGTCGCGCTGCTGGATCCGATCAAGCAGGCTCCAATCGGGCTCGAGGAGGTGGTCGCCAAGTTCGGCGTGCCACCGGAACGGATGATCGACGCCCAGGCACTGATCGGGGACCCGGTGGACAATGTTCCGGGCGTGCCCGGCATCGGCGCCAAGACCGCGGCCCAGCTGCTCGCCGAGTTCGGCGATCTGGAAGGGGTACTGGCGGCCGCCCCGGGAATGAAGCCGTCCAAGCGGCGCGATGCCCTGCTCGCTCACGCCGACGCCGCCCGCCTCTCGCGCATTCTGGTGACGCTGCGCGCCGACGCGCCGCTGCCGCTGCCGCTGGACGCGCTGGCGGTGCGCGAGCCCGATCGGGCCCGGCTGGCCGCCTGGCTGCGCGAACAAGGGTTCCGCAGCATCATCGCCAGGCTCGGGCTCGACGCGGACCGCCCCGCCCCGGCTGCTTCCTCGGCAGACCCGCCTTCGCCCGCATCGCCGCCGTCCCCCGCGAAGGCCCCAGCGCCGAGCGGCCATGGTTTCGGCCCCTACGTCACCGTGACGACGCTGGCGGCACTGCAAGAGTGGGTCGCCGAGGCAACATGCGAGGGGCTCGTCGCCGTTGACACCGAAACCGACGGGCTCGACCCTCGCCGGGCGCGGATCGTCGGCTTCTCGCTCGCCACGGCGCCGGGCCGGGCCTGCTATGTGCCGCTGCGCCATGTCAGCGAGACGCCCCAGGCCGAACCGGCGGCGGCGCTCGCGGCGCTCGCCGGCCTGTTCGCCGATGCAGCGGTGTTGAAGGTTTTCCAGAACGCGAAATTCGACCTCCAGGTCTTCGCCAAGGCCGGCCTGACGACGATCGCGCCGATCGACGACACGATGCTGATTTCCTATGCCCAGGAAGCCGGCGCGCACGGGCATGGCATGGACGAGTTGTCCGCGCTGCATCTCGGCCATCGCCCGATCAGCTACGACGAAGTCACCGGCACCGGTCGCTCGCGGATCGGGTTTGCCGAGGTCGCGCTGGATCGCGCGACCGCCTACGCCGCCGAAGACGCGGATGTGACGCTGCGGCTATGGCACGCGCTGCGGCCACGCCTGCGCGAGGCTGGCGCGCTGGCCTGGTACGAGCAGGTGGATCGCCGGCTGATCGCGGTGCTCCTGGCCATGGAGCAGGCTGGGGTGAAAGTGGACGCGGCCGAACTGGGCCGCATCTCGACCGAGTTCGCCGCGCGCATGGCCATCATGGAGGCTGAAATCCATGGCCTCGCCGGGCGCAGCTTCAATCTCGCCAGCCCGAAACAGTTGGGCGAGGTGCTGTTCGAGGACATGGGGCTCGCCGGCGGCAAGCGCATGAAGACCGGCGCCTGGGGAACGGATGCGGCCGTGCTGCAGGAGCTAGCGGAGCAGGGCCACGCGCTGCCGGCGCGCATCCTGGAATGGCGTCAGCTCGCCAAGCTGAAATCCACCTATGCGGACGCGCTGGTCACGCAGATCGACCCCGCGACCGGCCGGGTGCACACCAGTTTCGCCATGGCGGCGACGACCACCGGGCGGTTGTCTTCGACGGACCCCAATCTGCAGAATATCCCTGTCCGCACCGAGGAGGGTGGGCGCATCCGGCGCGCCTTCATCGCCGAACCGGGCTGGCGGCTGGTCAGCGCCGACTACTCGCAGATCGAACTGCGCCTGCTCGCCCATGTCGCCGACATCCCAGCCCTGCGCGAAAGCTTCCGCCTCGGCGAGGATATCCATGCGCGCACGGCCAGCGAAGTGTTCGGCGTGCCGATGGCGGGCATGGATGCGCTCACGCGGCGGCGGGCGAAAGCGATCAATTTCGGCATCATCTACGGCATCTCCGCCTTCGGCCTCGCCCGCCAGCTCGGCATCGAGCCGGGTCAGGCGCGCACCTACATCGATGCCTATTTCGCCCGCTATCCCGAGATCCGCGCCTACATGGAGCGGACGAAGGAGGCCGCGCGCCGACAAGGCTTCGTGCAGACCCCATTCGGGCGGCGCTGCTACATCCCCGGCATCGGCGACCGCAGTCCGGCCCGGCGCGCCTATGCCGAGCGGCAGGCCATCAACGCGCCGCTGCAGGGCGGGGCGGCGGACGTGATCAAGCGCGCGATGGTACGCCTTCCGGCGGCATTCGCCGGGTCGGCAGCCCAGCTGGTACTGCAGGTCCACGACGAACTGCTGTTCGAGGCACCAGCGGCCGAGGCGGAAGCGGTTGCATCCATCGCCCGCCGCGTCATGGAAGAGGCCGCCACCCTGTCGGTGCCGCTGGTGGTCGAAACCGGCATCGGCGCTACCTGGGCCGACGCCCACTGACCGGGATCCAGGGGACCCCCCGGCCCCCTGGCGGGGCTACAAGGGAGCAGCCGGCCCCTTTGGTTCCGCCCTTCAGTCCATGTGCTGGCCGCCATTGATCGACAGGGTCGATCCGGTGATGTAGCCGGCCTCCTCGTCGGTGAGGAACACGACACCGCGTGCAATCTCCTCCGGCTTGCCGAGGCGCCCAACGGGGATTTTGGCGACGATCTTTTCCAGCACGTCGGCAGGGACGGCGCGAACCATGTCGGTATCGATGTAGCCAGGGGCGAGGGCGTTGACGGTGATGCCGTGACGGGCACCTTCCAGGGCCAACGCCTTGGTGAAGCCGAACAGCGCCGCTTTTGCCGCCGAGTAGTTCGCCTGCCCCGCTTGGCCGGCCTGGCCGTTGATGCTGCTGATGTTGACGATGCGGCCAAACTTCTTCGCTCGCATACCGTCGAACACAGCCTTGGTCATGTTGAAGACCGAGGAGAGATTCGTCTCGATGACGGCGTGCCACATCTCCGGCGTCATGCGCGAGAAGCCGGCGTCGCGGGTGATGCCGGCATTGTTGACCAGGATCTCGATCGGGCCATCCTCGGCGGCGATCTTCGCCGCTGCCTCCTGGCAGGCCTCGAAACTGGCGACATCAAACCGGACCGCCTTGATGCCGCTTTCGGCATGGAAGGCGGCAGCGGCGGCGTCATTCCCGTGATAGGTGGCGATGACCGTTCGTCCCGCTGCCTTGAGTGCGTGGCTGATCGCGGCGCCGATGCCGCGGGTACCGCCGGTGACGAGTGCCACTCTGGCCATATTGCTCTCCCTGCTTCCAAACGGCCGGTTCAGGCCGGCCGCAATTTCTTCCTGTAGATCAGTTGCCCAACGCGGTCACCGAGGAAGCGCCGGCCGGCCGCGGAAACCCACGGCCGGCCTGAGTCCCGGATTCAGCGCTCGACGCACATGGCGACGCCCATGCCGCCGCCGATGCACAGCGTGGCAAGGCCCTTGTGCGCATTGCGCTTGCCCATCTCGTGCAGCAGCGTGACGAGGATGCGCGCGCCGGACGCGCCGATCGGGTGACCGATGGCGATGGCGCCGCCATTGACGTTGACCTTCTCGGTATCCCAGCCGAGCCCCTTGTTGACGGCGCAGGCCTGGGCGGCGAAGGCTTCGTTGGCCTCGACGAGATCGAGGTCGGCGGCCTTCCAACCGGCGCGCTGCAGCGCTTTCTGGCTGGCCGGAACCGGGCCCGTGCCCATCAGCGCCGGATCGACGCCGGCGGTGGCGAAAGCGGCGATGCGCGCGAGCGGGGTGAGGCCGCGCTTCGCCGCCTCCTTGGCCGACATCACCACGAGCGCCGCCGCGCCGTCATTGATGCCGGATGCGTTCGCCGCCGTCACGGTGCCGTCCTTGGCGAAGGCCGGGCGCAGCTTCGCCATGCTCTCGAGCGTCGCGTCGTGGCGGATATACTCGTCGTCCGCGACAACGGTTTCGCCCTTGCGGGTCTTGACGGTCACGGACGTGATCTCGTCCTTGAACCGGCCCGCCTTCTGCGCCGCGGAGGCCTTCTGCTGCGAGGCGAGGGCGAAGGCGTCCTGCTCCTCGCGCGTGATCTGGTAGGCTTTGGCGACGTTCTCGGCGGTGACGCCCATGTGGTAGCCGTGGAACACGTCCCACAGCCCATCCTTCAGCATGGTATCCATCATATCGAGCTGGCCCATCTTGACGCCGGCGCGAAGAAAGGCGGCGTGCTGGGAGAGGCTCATGCTCTCCTGACCGCCGGCGACGACGATGGTGCTCTCGCCGGTGCGGATCTGCTGGGCGGCGAGCGCCACCGTGCGCAGGCCGGAGCCGCAGACCTGGTTGATGCCGAAGGCGGTCTTTTCGTCCGGGATGCCAGCGGCGCGGGCGGCCTGGCGGGCCGGGTTCATGCCCTGGCCGGCGACGAGGATCTGGCCGAGGATGACCTCGTCCACATCACCCACTTCGAGCTTCGCGCGCGCGACCGCGGCCTTGATGGCGATGCTGCCAAGCTCGTGGGCAGGAGTGGTGCCAAGCGCGCCGCTGAAGCTGCCCACCGGGGTGCGGGCGGCGGCCACGATGACGATGTCGTCCATGTGATTTCTCCCTCGCGGCGATGCTGCCGCATGTCAGCCCATGTGCGGGTGCAGCGTAGTCAAGTGCGGCGGTACTGGCTAGAGCACGGTCCGACCTGATGGATTCATCCGGTCGGACCGTGCTCCAGAACCATAGAGTCTACAGCAACAGATCTCGGCTCTGCCCGGGCGGGACCGGCGGCATCAGACCGGAGGTTGCTGTCGCCTGGGGGTCGCCGGCTGGATCAGCCTCGGTGATCAAGCGTCTGCTCGACCAGCGTCGCCCACAGCGAGGCACCGATCGGCAGGATGGCATCGTTGAAATCATAGTCCGGATGATGCACGCCGACCCCGCCGCGGTCCGGGTCCGCCTGGCCGATGCGCACGAAGCAGCCCGGCGCCGCCGCCGCCATGTAGGCGAAATCCTCCCCGCCCAGCATCGGTGCGGCCGCGCGCAGGACGCCCGCCGTGCCGACCACGCGCTCGGCCGCCGCTGCGGCGCGATCGGTCGGGTCCTCAGCGTTCACCACCGGCGGGTAGCCGCGCCGGTAATCCACCACCGCGCGCGCACCATGAGCCTGCGCGGTGCCTTCGGCGATCTCCGCGATCAGCGCCGCGAGCCGATCCTGCACCGCGGCGGTCAGTGCCCGCGCCGTGCCGTTCAGCACGGCCTCCGCGGGGATGACGTTGCCGGTACTGCCGGCGTGGAACTGCGTCACCGAAACGACCGCCGGATCCGCCGGATCGAGCCGGCGGGCGACGACGCTCTGCAGCGCGAGCACGATATGCGCGCCGACCAGCACCGGATCGATCGCCAGATGCGGCCGCGCGCCATGTCCGCCCTCGCCGGTGACGGTGATCCAGAACCGGTCCGAACAGGCCGATGCAAGCCCCGGCGCGGCAAGGATCGTGCCGACGGGCAGGCTGGGATCGTTGTGCGCGCCATAGACCGCGTCGCAGGGGAAGCGCTTGAACAGCCCTTCCTCCACCATCTTTCGTCCACCGCCGAGCCCTTCCTCGGCGGGCTGGAAGATGAAATGCACTGTGCCGTCGAAATTGCGCGTCTCGGCAAGGTAGCGCGCGGCGCCGAGCAGCATGGTCGTGTGCCCGTCATGGCCACAGGCGTGCATCACGCCTTCACGCTGCGAGCGATGCGCGAGGCTACCGCCCTCGGCCATCGGCAGCGCGTCCATATCGGCCCGGATGCCGATGGTGCGCGGGCTGGCGCCGACGCGGAGCGTGCCGACAAGACCGGTGCCGGCGATGCCGAGCGTCACCGTGATACCCCATTCGGCAAGCTTTCCAGCGACGAAGGCGCTCGTCCGATGCTCCTCGAAGCCGAGCTCGGGATGGGCGTGCAGGTCGCGCCGCCACGCCGTCAGCTCATCGTGAAACGCGGCGATGCGATTGATCACCGGCACCGCGTCACCCTCTGCTACAGCGCGCCGCCGCGCCGCCCGGCGCGCGCGCCGAGGCGCAGGCGCAGCGCATTCAGCTTGATGAAGCCGGCCGCGTCCACCTGGTCGTAGGCGCCCTGGTCATCCTCGAACGTGACCATGTTCATCGAATAGAGGCTGTTCGGGCTCTCGCGTCCGATGACGGTCGCGTTACCCTTGTAGAGCTTCATCCGCACCTGGCCGGAGACGGAGGCCTGGCTGGCATCGATGAGCGCCTGCAGCATCCGCCGCTCCGGGCTGAACCAGAAGCCGTTGTAGATCAGCTCCGCATAGCGCGGCATCAGGCTGTCCTTGAGATGCGCCGCCTCGCGATCGAGGGTGATGCTCTCGATGCCGCGATGCGCGGCGAGCAGGATGGTGCCGCCCGGTGTCTCATAGACGCCGCGCGACTTCATGCCGACGAAGCGATTCTCGACCAGATCGAGCCGGCCGATACCATTGTCGTGGCCGAGCTGATTGAGCCGGGCCAGCAGCGCCGCCGGCGACAGCCGCACCCCGTCGATCGCCACCGGGTCCCCGCGCTCGAACTCGATGCTGATCATCGTTGCGCGGTCCGGCGCGTCCTCCGGGCGGATGGTGCGCTGATAGACGATCTCGTCCGGCTCGGCGCCGGGGTCCTCGAGGATCTTCCCCTCCGAGGAGGAGTGCAGCAGATTGGCGTCGACGGAGAACGGCGCCTCGCCGCGCTTGTCCTTGGCGATGGGGATCTGATTCGCCTCGGCGAAGGCGAGCAGCCGGGTGCGGCTGGTGAGATCCCATTCGCGCCACGGCGCGATCACCTTCACGTCCGGGTTGAGGGCATAGTAGGCGAGTTCGAAGCGGACCTGGTCGTTGCCCTTGCCGGTTGCGCCGTGGGCCACCGCATCGGCGCCGACCTGCTCGGCGATCTCGATCTGGCGCTGAGCGATGAGCGGGCGGGCGATGGAGGTGCCCAGCAAATACTGGCCCTCGTAGAGCGCGTTGGCGCGAAACATCGGAAAGACGAAGTCCTTCACGAACGTCTCGCGCAGATCCTCGACGAAAATCTCGGTGATGCCGAACATCTCGGCCTTGCGGCGCGCGGGTTCGAGCTCCTCGCCCTGGCCGAGATCCGCGGTGAAGGTCACGACCTCGCAGCGATAGGTCTGCTGCAGCCAGCGCAGGATCACGCTGGTGTCGAGCCCTCCGGAATAGGCCAGCACGACCTTTTTCACACCCTTCGCCGCCATCACGCGCTCCCTGGTCCGAACCGGGGCCGGTTACTCCGCGGCGGCCGGGCGCGCAAGCGCCGCCCGCACCGAGGCTGCGTCTGCTGCCGCGCCACCGGCTGCCGTCACCTGGTGGAGTGCCGCCTCGACCCAGGCCCGGTTGCTGCGCTCCGAGCCCCAGGGCGCATCCTCCAGCCCGACGCGGACATGCCCGCCCGCCGCCACGGCGGGAGCGATCAGCGGCGTGACGTCGACCCCGAGCCCGGCCACCATCCAGGGTACGCCGGCCGGCGCCTCGCGGGCCAGCAGCGCCAGATAGGCATCGAGAAAGGCCGGCGCCGGGGGCAGCCCCCAGGCGAATTCGTCAGAGAACATCAAGCGGTAGATCGGCGCCGGCAACCCGTGCGCACCCGCCGCCATGGCGGCGCCAAGCCGCAGGAACCCGGGCTCGTAGATCGCGTAGGATGGATGCAGCCGGTGCCGGGTCGCGAGGCGCAGCCCCTCAGCGACGTGGTCGGGCGGGTTGAGATAGACGAACCCGGCGCCTTCCCTCGCCTCCGCGCCGAAGCGGACGAAGTTGACCGATCCGGGATCGACCACCGTCCATTCGATCAGCCCGCGCGCCGCCAGCGCCTCGACATGCGCGAAGCGCGCCGCGGCGTCGCCTTCGGCTCCGGCATAGGCCGAGCCGGCGAGCGGAATGGTGGGATAGACGATCGCATCCACGCGCGCCCGGATGCCTTCGATGATGCGCGCATAGATCTGCCAGTCGTCGCGCTGCCGCCCGGTCGCCGCGTCGTAGGCATGGAGGTGGATGACCGCGGCCCCGGCCTCCGCACAGGCGATGCCATCGGCGATGATCTCCGCCTCGGCGACGGGAATTCCAGGCTGGCGCGCCCGGCCCCATGGCCCGTTCAACGCCACCTCGATCCAGACCTTGCGCATGCCCATCGGGTCCTCACGACATCATGATCGCCCCGCACGAACCGCGGAGAACGGCAATAAAGTCACAGATCTGTCGCGGCTGCACGCGCGGTTTTGGTTGCAATCAGCAGGGCGCTCCGATACACACAGTGGTGGGACGGAGCGGCTCAGCTGCGGTGACGTGCAATGCCGCGTGCCCATCGCGTCTGACCGGCGAGAAGGGACCAGGACGATGGCCTCTGGCAACTATACGGGTACCTACTCCAGCAGCGTCACCGTCACGGTGACCCCTGCCACATTCGCGAGCGGCAGCGTCGTCGATGTCACGCGGGGCGTCGCCGTCCAGTCCTCGATCCTCGATCCGAGCCTCGACACCTTGGGCTTGATCCATGCCACCGGCGGCGTAGTCGTGGCGCCGGACGGGGTCCGGGCGGTCGTTGATCTTGCTGGCGGCACGGGCGTGGCGCTCAAGCAGGCCGGCACGCTGATGAATGCGGGCTACATCCAGGCCGCCGGCGC
>JAKAZO010000028.1:29681-33977 GCA_021815825.1 Pseudomonadota bacterium | reverse complement strand
GCGTCATCAAGCCGGCCGGCTTCGACCGCGCGGTCGGCGTCATCTCGTCGGCCTATCTCAAGGACCCGAGCGATCCGGCGTGGGCGAATGACCAGGGCATCGCGGACTATCTCCGCTTCATGCAGGAGCGGTTCGCGAGCGGCAATCCGAGCGACCTCTATTGCATCTACGGCTACACGCTGGGGCTCGTGATGATGCAGGTACTCAGGCAGGCGGCCGACGACCTGTCGCGCGAAAACATCATGCGCCAGGCGGAGAATTTGAAAGACTTCGACGTCCCGACGTTGCTGCCGGGCATCAAGGTGAATACGAGCCCGACCGACCATCGCCCGCTCGAACAATTGCAGCTGCAGCGCTGGGACGGAGCCGGCTGGAAGCGCTTCGGCGCCGTGATCGAAGGCGCCAGTATCTGACCGGCGCGACGCCACGACAGTCAGCGGCGCCGGGAATTGGCGCTTGGGGTTCCGATCGCCGCGCGGTGTCAGCGTTGACGTCGTCCTCTGTGGATCGAGCGGTGTTTCAAATGTATCGGGCGCTTTTCGCCAACGCTTTCTGCAGTTTTCTCTGTTCGGGGTTGCTCCGATTAGCCAGCCCCCGCACCAAAACATGGTGCGGTTTGCCGTCCCGGACGATCTCGAGGCCGAGCGCACGAATCCTCCCTGCCTCTATCCTGACCACTGCCCAACCCGGCTCGCCTGGTGGACATCCGTAGCTCAGCGGCTCGTGCGCAAGTTCCAGCGATGACTGCAGGTGAAACGAGAGGCCGGGCTCGCCCTGACGAAGAGAGAACGCCGATGACGGCGGTCGGAGCGACGCAGTACCGTCGGGTCCGATCATTGATTGATCCTGCACCGGTTTATGCCAGGGCGGGATCCGGCGAAGCAGCCCATCGCTGTCCGCGATTTCCTCGCCCGTCACTGCTGCTCTACCGGACGGGACGACCGGTCTGCTCGCGGCCTGCGAGGGCGAGCAACGCCTTGCGTGCCTCCTCCATCATCGGGTCCCTATCCTCAAAACGCGATATCTCTTCGCGAGCATCCTCGATCAGCGCCGTGATCTCGTAGGGCGCATCGAAAATGACCTCGATATCGAAGCCGTGCATGTGCCATTCGGCGTAGATAGCGCCATCTGCCGACGGGTTGAGGGTCGGCGCGGGCAGGCCGTCCGCCTGGAGAGAGGCGATCTCTTGCGCGACAAAGATCACGGTGTGCCCCTCCGGGGCCGCGCCGTTCTCGCCATCCCATCCGTCTGGCAGATTCGCGATTTGTTGCAAACGTTCGTAGGCCGCGCGCCAGCCATCGAGAGGTGACTCCGTCCGTCCGAGCATTGGAAACGCATGCAGCGTTGCCGTGCCGTGCGAGAACGGCTCCATGGGATCGCCGAGAGATAGCGGCCGGGCATTCCCATGCATGGAGATGCCCTCCACTTTCAGAACAGCGCTCACGTCTGCTTCTCCCATTCCATGTGCATCGCCTCGGTCGTGATGGCGGCGAAGCAACTGACGATCTCCAGATGGGCGGCGTCGAGAAATGCGAGGACGGAGTCGAAACTTCCCGATTGCGGCTGCCCTCGGACAACGATGTTCAGTGCCCAGCTCTTGTTTCGAGCGAAGTCGAGGACGGGCAGGCAATCCACGCTCAACCGCGCAAACGGCACGTCACGTTCATGCCGAAGCACTTTTCTGATGCTCACCTGTGCATCCGACAGCGAAGCCTGCCATCCTGGTCCCGGATTAAGACGCATCCCCCGCAGGAGCCGGTCCATATCGGGCCAATCGGCCCCCTCAGGAACCCGCACGACATTGAAATAACTGAGGTCGCACTGGTTCGCCAGCGGTCTTGAGAGGCCGCGCTTGTCGGCCAATCGTTCCACCGCGTCGTGCGCGGCGCGGAAGCGTCTGCGCACCTCCGCGTAGCGCGGGTAGTGGCCGCCTTGCGGTTGCCGACGCCAGTTTACGATCAGTCGATCGGGCTGGGCTTGGACGATATGCTCGTCATCGGCGGAAATGAACCAAGCCCGCGGCAGCCAGGGTGGTGTCCCGCTCAACAGCATTGGCGGGACCGGAAACGTTCCGACCGGGACCGTTCCGAATGTCTCGAAGCTTGGGGGCAGAGGCGGAGCATCGACCCAGTTTGGGTATTCTTCCGCCAACAGCGTGTGCAACGCCGCGACATCGACCGATTTGACGCCCAGCGGCGCAAACTGAACGCCTGCTGCCACCTCCTGCAAAGGCGGCCGGGTGAAGGACGGTAACGACAGCTCCGGGTTCATGTCGGGTTCATTCATCGGCGCGGGAGGTTGCGTTTCCGTTGCTGTATGCCAGCGCGGCGGCGAGAGTAGGCCATTCCCATCCCGGCCGTCATCCCCCCAACCCCTGAACGATCAACCCCACCCCCTGTGCGTGCCAGCGCTGCACCGCCTTGTGGTCGGCGCCGAGGAGCGTGCCGAGGCGGCGCCAGGGGTAGAGGTGGCGGTCGGTGTAGGGGCTCACCAGGGCGCGGGCGCCGACGATGCGGCGCAGCACGTAGCGGTCCTCGGGGATCAGGCGGAGCCAGGCGAAGCTCTCGTCCATGCGGGTGATGCGCTGAGCGGGCGGGACCGGCAGGCGGATGCGGCCTTCGGACCAGCCATAGGCTTCCACCGCCTCCTGCACGATGTCGAGCCGGTTCATCCGAAGCCCGGGCGAGTAGCCGCGCTGGGGCAGAGCGAGCAGGGTGCGCCCGGCCTCTTCCAGCCGCGCGACGATGAAGGCGGGGTCGATGGCGTCCGCGCCATTCTCCGCGCCATGCGCCCCGCCCCGCCCCGTTGCCCGCGCCAATGCGCCATGACCCGACGCGCCATGACCCGGCGCGCCGTTGCCGGATGCGCGGCCCGAGGCGCGCGCTGCGCCATGCCCTCTGGGTTCCCCAGAGGGCGATGGCGCAGCCGCGAGCGCCGCGCCCTTCGCCGAGCCGTTCGCCGCGCCAAATCCTGCGCCATTCGATGCCATGCGCCACACTCCCGTTGCTGTCAGAAATTGTCCGCGGCGCGCCGGCCGGTCGGCCGTTTCGCCGCCACCACGCGCACGCCCTGGCGCAGCTTGCGCTGCGCCGCGTCGCGGTATTCCACCTCGATCAGAAGCCCGTTCTTCAGCCAGGTGCCGATCACCTGCGCCGCCTCGGCCTCGCCGAGGCCGGTCAGTTCCATCACCACCCGCCCGGCCCAGCGCGCCGCGCCCAGCCCGCGCCGGTGGGCGGCGTAGAGCGCGCCCGGCTCCGGCCCGGTCTCCAGCCGGTCCAGCACCGCGTGGCACTGCGCCGGGCTCAGCCGCTTCCACACGCTCTCCGGCTGGAAGCGGATGATGGCGGCGACGCTGTCGCCGTTCGGGTAGTCCGCCGAGGCGTTGCCCAGCCGCACCGTGTCCAGCCGGTACCACGCCGCGCGGCCGGCGCGCGGGGCGAGGTTGGCCTTGGCGTCGTCGAGCCGGACATGGCGCCAGCGTTCCGCCGGCTCGATGCCGAGCTCGGCCGCGTCCTCGGCCGACATCGGGCTGAGCAGATGCGCCGCGCGGGCGGCGTCCGTCAGCGCCTTGGCCCCGCGCGCGGCCTCCACGTCGGTCGCCGCGCCCTTGCGCACGTGGTGCACCAGCAGCACCGCGGCCCCGGTCGCCTCCGCCACCTCGGCCCAGGCGGTGGCGGCGGCGTCCATCGCGTCGTTGGCGTTCTCGTCCAGCCGGTGGGTCTTCACGAACGGGTCCACCACCAGCGCGCCGACGCCGACGGCGCGCGCGGCGGCGATCAGCTCGTCGCGGTCGGGGAAGGCGATGCCGTCCGGCCCGTCCTCGGCCAGGCGCAGCGGGCGGGTGCGGCCGGAATGGAGAAACAGCCGCCCCGCCACCGCCGCGCGCGGAATGGCGTGGCGCAGCATCAGCGCGGCGAGGCGGCGGTTCAGCTCCTCCAGCGGGTCCTCCAGGTTGAGCACCCACACCGGCACGGAGTGGTGCACGTGCTCGCCGAGCAGCGGCTGCCCGATGGCCAGCGCCAGCGCCTGGGCGAGTGCCAGGGAGGATTTCCCCACCCCGCCCGGCGCCACCAGCAGGCTGACAAAGCCGCGCACCAGAAAGGTGCCGTAGAGCCACGCGCGCGGCGGAATCGCGCCGGGCTCGGGCAGGGCGGCGGGAACGGCGACGAGGGGCGAGGGCGTGGGGGGCGAGGGCGTGGCCCCGAATCCGGCCGGCGGCGGCGTCTCACCGCGCCGGCTGGCCCACATCTCCCAGATGCTACCGGCCAGGACGGCCTCCCCCGTTTTTCGTGCCCA
>JAKAZO010000028.1:0-29581 GCA_021815825.1 Pseudomonadota bacterium | reverse complement strand
GGGGCGAGGGCGTGGGGGGCGAGGGCGTGGCCCCGAATCCGGCCGGCGGCGGCGTCTCACCGCGCCGGCTGGCCCACATCTCCCAGATGCTACCGGCCAGGACGGCCTCCCCCGTTTTTCGTGCCCAGAAGGGCGGGGCGGTTGCGGCGGAGCCAGATGCGCACCGCCTCGGCGGCCAGCATCTCCACCTCCGCCCCGCGCAGCACCGTGCCGGCGCGCTCGTTGGCGGCGCGGGCGGCCTCCAGGATGGCCTCGGCCGGCGCCAGCGCGTCCAGCAAGGGCGCGATGGCGGCGGTGAGCGCGCGGGCGGCGGTGGCGCGGGCGCGGCGCATCTCCGCCGCCGCCTCGCGCAGCCGCCAGGTGAGGCGCATGGCCAGCCCGGCCGGGTCGCGGCCCGGCGCGGCGCGGGCGGCGGCGGCGGCGAGTTTCGGCAGGCATTCCTCCTCGTCGAGCAGCCCGGCGCCGATCAGGCGGCCGAACAATGCGGCGGCGCGCAGCTGCGGCGCCGGATCGCGGGTCGCGTCCATGCTCAGGCGTCCCGGCGGTGGGAGGCGGCGGGGTAGAACACCGGCAGCGGATAGGGCGAACCCTCCAGGCAGGTGCCGCGATTGATCAGCCCCCAGCTCAGCGGGTGCCCGGCCGGCAGCGGCGCGCGTTCGGACTCGTCCTCCTCCTCGGCCGGGAGCGGCGCGGCGGCGACGGCGCGGACCGGCTCGGCCGGGGCGCCGAGCGCCTTGCCGCGGGCGAGCGCGGCGTTGCGGCTGACGCCGAGGGCGGCGGCGATCCCATCCCAGGTGGTGCCGGCCTGGCGAAGCTGGACCAGCAGCGTGTCGCCTTCCTCGGTCCAGAGCAGTTTCTTGGGCATCGCGGTCATCTCCGTTCGGGCTCCCGCTGGGCTGCGGGGCGGCCGTGGCGGCAGTGTTAGCAGTTCTAACGCATGTGTCAAGCATTCTAACTAGCATTGTGAGAGAAACTAACTTAGGGTGAGCCATGACCCTCACCCATCCCGCTCTCACCGTCCCCTCCTCCGCCGGCGCGCGCATCCGCGCCGCGCGGGTGGAAAAGGGCTGGACCCAGGACGATCTCGCCGCCGCCGTCGGCGTTTCGCGCTCGGCCGTGGCGCAGTGGGAGACCGATCGCGCCGGCCAGATCCGCGGCAATCTCGCCCGCATCGCCGAGGCGCTCGGCGTCTCGCTCGAATATCTGGTCTCCGGCGCGGGCGGCCAGGCGCGCGGCGACGAGCTGGCGCTGCTGCGGCTCTACCGTGAGCTGACGCCGGAGGACCGGCAGATCCTGCTGCACACCGCGCGCCGGCTGGCGCGGACGTAGGTCACCCCGGCCACGGCGCCGCCGCCGCGCGCAGCGTCCCCGCCCGCTCGGCCAGCGGTGGCGCGGGGTTCTGCGCGAGCGTGCGCCAGCGCCGCAGCGTCGCGCCGCGATTGGCCCACAGCGCGACGCTGCTGGCGAGCGAGAGGCCGGGCAGGCGGGCGAAGGGTTCCCCGGTATCGATGTCGTAGGGGTGGCAATAGGTCCACAGCGCCGGCTCGCTCCCTCGCTCGCCCACGCCCTGGCGGGCCACGGCGCGGCGCATCCAGGCGAAGTCCCACGGCGGCAGGTAGCGCATCGTGGTGCCGCCGAGCACCGGCAGGGCGAACGGGCCGAGCCGCAGCACCGGGCAGGGGATTTCGAGCAGCCCCTCGGGCCAGAGGAACGGCGTGCGCGGGGCGCCGGGGAAGCCGTGGCCCGGGCCGCGGCCGGGCAGCACGCTGGAGGAGTAGGTGAACCCGGCGGCGGCCAGGGCGCCGACCGCCCAGCGGCTGGCCGGGGTGAGGGAGAAGTACGGCGCGCGGAAGCCTGCCACCGGCTGGCCCGCCGCCTGCTCCAGCCGCGCTTTCGCCGCCGCCAGCGCCTGCCCCAGCCGCGCCGGGTCCTCCGCCGCCAGCGGGCGGTGATGCGCGCCGTGGCAGCCGATCTCGTGGCCCGCGGCGGCGAGCGCCCGGATCAGCCCGGCGGCCTCGCCGGCGAGGTCGCCGACGACGAAGAACGTGCCGCGGATGCCGCGCGCGGCGAGAAAATCGGCCAGCCGCCGGGTCGCCGCCTGGTAGCGCTGCGGCCCCGCCAAGCCGGCGTGGTGGTCCTCGACATCGACGGTGAAGCTGATCGTGCGGGTGGGCATCGGGCGCGGCACCGTCCGGCTGGTTGCGACCAGGGGGCAAGGTTGGTAGTTTCGCCCATCCGGCCGCGATGCCAAGCCACGGGGTGGGGAGGAACCGGGGCGGGAGTGGAACCGGTGCAGCCGTTTGGGGGCGAGGTCGTTGGGGGCAGACGCAACGCAGACGCGGCAGGGAACGGCGGCGCACGACGCGGCGGCGCTCGCTCGCCTCGTGGTCGAGACCCTGCATCTCGAAATCGCGCCCGAGGAGATCGATCCGGATGCGCCTTTGTTCGGTGGTGAGCTTGGTCTCGATTCCATCGACGCGCTCGAGCTCGCGCTGGCGATCTCGCGCACCTACGGGCTGGAGCTGCGCGCCGACGACGAGCGCAACGGCGAGATTTTCGCCTCCCTCACCGCCCTCTCCGCCTATATCGCCGAGCAGCGTGCAACCTAGCCCCAAGGTTCGCGGCGATGCGCAGCGAACCTGGCGGGCAGGACACTAGGCTCCGCCATGCACGCGCTGCCTGAGCCGGCCGCGCCGCTGCTGCTGCGTCGGGGCGAGGAGGTGCTGTTCCGCCGCCCCGGGCTCACCGTCAGCGCCGACGCCTTCCTCGCCGCCGCGACGCGGCTCGCCGCCTCCCTGCCGGCGGCGCCTTCGATGGTCAATCTCTGCCGCGACCGGCTGCATGTCGCGCTCGGCTTCGCCGCCGCGCTGCTGCGCGGGCAGGTCAGCATTCTCGCCGGCGTGCCGACGGCGAGCGAGCTGGCGCAGTTCCCGGCGCGCTTCCCCGGCGCCTACGCGCTGGTCGAACCGGACGGCCTCGCCGCCCACACCCTCGCCGCCCACACCCTCGCAGGCGGCGCGTTGCCGCTGCACCGGCTCGCGCCGCCGGACTGGTCGCATCCGCTCCCCGGGACCGCCCCGGGCGCCGCGATGCCGATGATCCCGTCGTCCCGCCGCGCCGCCATCGTGCTCACCTCCGGCACCACCGGGGATCCGGTCGCGCACGAGAAAAGCTGGGGCGGCCTGCTCGCCCGCTCGCTCACCTCGGCGCGCCGCTTCGGGCTGGCGGCCGAGCCGGCGGCCAGCGTCGTCGGCACGGTGCCGTCGCAGCACATGTACGGGTTCGAGAGCACGCTGCTGATCGCCTTCCACGCCCCGGTGGCGAGCTTCTGCGGCGAGCCCTTCTATCCCGCCGACATCGCCGCCGCGCTCGCCGCGGTGCCGGCGCCGCGCTGGCTGGTGACGACGCCGCTGCATCTGCGCGCCCTGCTCGCCGCCCGCCCGGGGCTGCCGCCGCTGGCCGGCATCATCTCCGCCACCGCGCCGCTGGAGGCCGCCGCCGCCCAGGCCGCCGAGCGCGCCTTCGCCGCCCCGGTGTTCGAGATTTTCGGCGCCACCGAGATCGGCGCCATCGCCACCCGCCGCGCCGGCGCCGACGCGCCCTGGGAGGTCTATGACAATCTCCGCCTGGAGCCGCGCGCGGGGGGGGTCGCCGTGCACGCGCCCGGCGCGGCGCCTGGCGTGATCGCGGACCTGGTCGAGCTGGTCGATCCCACCCATTTCCGCCTGCTCGGCCGCCGCGAGGACGTGGTGAAGCGAGCCGGCAAGCGCGTCTCGCTGGCGGCGCTGAACCAGGCCCTGACCGGGATCGAGGGGGTGATCGACGGCGTTTTCGTCGCCCCGGAGGATCTGGAGTCGCGGCCGCAGGCCCGGCTGTCCGCCTTCGTCGTCGCCCCCGAGCGCAGCGCCGCCGAGATCCGCGCCGCGCTCCGCCTGCGCATCGACCCGACCTTCATGCCGCGGCGGATCGTCAAGGTGGACCGGCTGCCGCGCAACGCGGTGGGCAAGCTGCCGCGCGCGGCGCTGGCCGGGCTCGCGCTCGCTGAACCCGGGCTCACTCAACCCCGGTTGGCCGAGAGCGCCGGACGAGGCTGATGCGCGCCCTCGCCCAGTTCGCCATCGCCGCGGACGATCCCTGCCTGGACGGGCATTTCCCCGGCCGGCCGCTGGTGCCGGGCGCGGTGTTGCTGGCCGAGACGGTCGCGAGCCTGGCGGCGCTGGTCGAGAGCGGTACCGCCTTGGCTGGGCTCGAGGGCGTCAAGTTCCGTCGCCCGGTGGCGCCGGGCGAGGTGGTGTGCGTGAGTGCGAGCGCGACGCCGAAGGGGCTCGCCTTCGCCGCCCATGTCGGCCCGGCGCTGGCCCTCAGCGGCACCGCGCGCTTCGGGGCGCCGGCCTCGGGCCGCTAGCATGTCCATCGCCTGGACGCGCCGGCCGGAGCGAGGCAGCGTGGCGCTGGTGGCGCTGATGGCGTGGCTGACGCTGCGCCTGGGCGAGGGGCTCGGCCGCGCGCTGCTGGTGCCGATCACCCTCTATTTCCTGGCCACCGGCGGGCCGGCGCGGGCCGCCTCGCGCACCTATCTCGCCCGCGTCCTCGGGCGGGAGCCGCGGCTCGCCGATCTGTTCCGCCATATCCACGCCTTCGCCGCGGTGCAGTTCGATCGGCTGCTCTTCATCACCGGCCGCGCCGGGCGCTTCCGGCTCGACTGCGAGGGGGTCGAGCATCTCCAGCGCCTGGTCGACGAGCGGCGCGGGGCGCTGCTGCTCGGCGCCCATCTCGGCAGTTTCGAGGCGCTGCGCCTGCTCGCCACGCGTGCCTGCCCGGTGCCGGTGAAGGCGCTGATGTATCGTCCGCCGCCGGGCCCGCTCACCGCCTGGCTGGCGCGGCGGGATCCCGCCTTCGCCGCCGCGGTGATCGAGATCGGCCGGCCGGGCAGCATGCTCGCCGTCGCCGAGACCATTGCGGCCGGCGGCTTCGTCGGCGTCCTGGCGGATCGCGCGCCGCGCCCGGAGCGCATGGTGCCGGTGACGTTCCTCGGCGCGCCGGCGGCGTTTCCGGCCGGGCCGATGGCCCTCGCCGCCGCGCTCGGCGCCCCGGTGCTGCTCTGTCGCGCGGTGCGGATCGGGCGGGGGCACTACGCGCTCCGCTTCGAGCCCTTCGCCGACCCGCTGGTGCTGCCGCGGGCGGAGCGCGCCGCGGCGCTGGCGGCTGCGGTGGCGCGCTATGCGGCCTGGCTGGAAGCCGCCTGCCGCGCGTACCCGTTCAGCTGGTTCAACTTTTTCGATGTGTGGGACAATGACGCTGCGACCGCGCCGCCGGCTGCTCTCGAGCCTCGCCGCCCTGATCCCGCCGGCGCTGATCCTTGCCCTGGCGCCGATCCGGCACGCCCCGCTGGCCGCCGCATGGACGCTTGAGGTGCTGATGGCGCGCCTGGCGGCGGTGCCGGCGCGGCATGCGCGCTTCGTCGAGGAGAAGCATCTGGCGGCGCTGGCCACGCCGATCGAGGCGCACGGCGAGCTGGTCTATCGTCGCCCGGCCTATCTCGAGAAGATCACCACCGCGCCGGCGCCGGAGCGGCTCGTCGTCGATGGCGCGACGCTGCGCTTCGAGCATGACGGTCGGGTCGAGACCTTCGATCTCACGGCACGGCCGGAGCTGGCGGCGCTGGTGGAGGCGGTGCGGGGCACGCTGGCCGGGGACCTCGCCGGGCTCGGCGCCAGCTACGCCGTGGCGCTGGCCGGCGACGAGGGCGCCTGGCGGCTCAGCCTGACGCCGCGCACCGTGGCGCTGGCCCGGCTGCTGCGCCTCGTCGCCGTCGAGGGCCATGGCGCCGAGCCGGAGCGGATCGACATCATCGAGGCCGACGGCGACACCGCGCGCATGCGCATCACGCCGCTGCCATGAAGCGGGTGCCGGCGACCGGGATGAGGCGATGAGCCGTCCGCTGCGCCCGCTGGTGGCGCTGCTGGTCGCGGCGGCGCTGCTGGGCGGCGTTTTCGCCCGCGTCGATCTGCGCGCCGACATGGCGGACCTGCTGCCGCAGGGCGTCAGCCTGTCGCAGCGGCTGGTGCTGGACACGCTGCGCGAGGGCGCGGCGGCGACGCTGGTGCTGATCGGCATCGAGGGCGCGCCGGAGCCCGAGCTGGCACGGCTGGCGCGGGACCTGGCCGCGCGGCTCGCCGCCTCGGGCGCCTTCCGCCTCGTCGCCGATGGCAGCGCCGGGGCGGACCCGGCGGCGCTGGAGCCGCTGTTCCGCTACCGCTATCTGCTGGCGCCGGTCCCGCCCGAGGCCTTCGCGGCGCCCGGCCTGCACGCGGCCCTGCCCGGGCTGCTGGCCGGGCTGGGCTCGTCCGCCGCGCCGCTGGTCAAGCGCTACGGGCTGGCCGACCCGCCGGGCGTGTTCCGCACCGTGCTCGCGGCCTGGGCCGGGGAGGGGCGGCTGCGCCGGAGCCACGGCGCCTGGTTCGCGCCCGACCGCCCGGCCGGGCAGCCGCGCGCGCTGCTGCTGGCGCAGACGGCGGGCGGCGGGCTCGATTCCGGCGGCGCCGCGCTGGCCACGATCCGCACCGCCTTCGCCGCCCTGAGCCACGGGACCGCGCTCGGGACCCCGCGCCTGCTGCTCGCCGGCCCGCCGGTGTTCGCCGCCGAGGCGGCAGCCGCGATGCGGGCGGACGCGCACCGTCTGACGCTGATCTCCGCGCTGTCCGTGCTGGCGCTGCTGCTCTGGCGCTTCCGCTCGCCCGCGGTGCTGGCGGTGGTGCTGATCCCGCTGCTGGCGAGCCTGGCCGCCGCCGCCCTCGCCGTGCAGCTCGCCTTCGGGTTCGTCCATGTCGTCACCCTCGGCTTCGGCATGACGATGCTCGGCGTGACGGTGGACTATCCGGTGCTGCTGATCGGCCATCGCAAGCAGGGCGAGGCGCAGGCGGGCACGCTGCGGCGCATCGGCCCGGCCTTCGCGCTCGCCGTGCTCTGCGCCGCGCTCGGGCTGACCTCGATGCTGGGTTCGGCCTTCCCCGGCCTCGCCCAGCTCGGCCTGTTCGCGCTCACCGGGGTGGTGACGGCGGCCGCGGTGACGCGCTTCGCCCTGGCGCCGCTCATCGTCGCCGCCGGCCTCGCGCCGGTGCCGCTGCGCGCGCCGGAGCGGCTGCTGCGGATCGAGCGGCTGCGGCGTGGCCGGCTCTGGGCGCTGGTGCCGGTCGGCGCCGCGCTCGGCCTGCTCGCCGGGCCGCACGGGCTGAAGCTGGAGACCGACCTCGCCCGGCTCAGCCCGGTGCCGCCGGCGGCGCTGGCGCTCGACGCCGAATTGCGGGCCGAGCTGGGCGCGCCGGACATGGGCGAAATCCTGCTCGTGCCCGGGCCGGACCTGGACAGCGTCCTGGCGGCCGAGGAGGCGCTGATGCCGCGCATCGCCGGCCTCGAAGCGGCGGGGCGGATCGCGCCGGTGGCGCTCGCCGCGCGCCTGCTGCCGAGCCAGGCAACCCAGCGCGCGCGCCAGGCCGCGCTGCCGGATGCCGCCACGCTCGCCGCCGCGGTGAGCGGCGCCATCGCCGGCACGCCGTTCCGCGCCGCCGCCTTCGCCCCGTTCGAGGCCGACGTCGCCGCCAGCCGCGCGCTCGTCCCGCTGCAGCCGCAGGACCTGAACCCGTTCCTCGCCGCCCGGCTGGCGCCGCTGGTGCTGAAGGTCGGCGGGTCCAGGGCCGGCGGGTCCAGTGAGGGCGAACGCTGGTTCGGCGTCATCGCCCCGGCCAGCGCCGCCGATGGCGCCGTGCTCGCCGACGCGCTGGGCGCGACCCCCGGGGGACCATCCGGCCTGATGCGGCTGGCGGTGAAGGCGACCGCCGACGCGCTGCTCGCCGCCTACACCGCCCAGGCCTGGCGCTGGCTGGCCGGCGGCGGCCTTGCCGTGCTGGCCGCGCTGGCGCTGTTCCTGCGCGATCCGGCGCGCGTCGCCGGCGTCCTCGGCGCCATCGCCGCCGCCATCCTGCTCACCCTCGCCGTGCTCGCCGCCGCCGGCGTCCGGCTCACCCTGTTCCACCTCGTCGCGCTGCAGCTGATGGCCGGCGTCGGGCTCGACTACGCGCTGTTCTTCGCCCGCCGCCAGCTCGACGCCGAGGAGCGTGCCCGCACCCTCTCGACGCTGGCGCTGTGCAATGCCATGACCCTGGCGACCTTCGGCGTGCTGGCGCTGAGCCGCACCCCGGTGCTGCGCGGCATCGGCGCCACCGTCACCGTGGGCGCGCTGGCGGCGATGGTGTTCGCCTTCCTCTTTGCCGGTGAGCGGCCAGCGACAATATCCCTGTCGGAACGTACCCAGGACGACCCATGGCCGCGATGACGGACCCGGCAACGCCAAACATCTCGATCACCGCCCGCGGGCTGGTCAGCGCGCTCGGCCACGGGCTGGCGGCGACGGCGGACGCGCTCGCCGCCGGGCGCTCGGGGCTGGTGGCGTGCGATTTCGCCGGCCAGCGCCGCGGCTTCATCGGCCGCGTCGAGGGGGTCGAGAGCCATCGGCTGCCGGCGCGGCTGGCGGCGTTCGAGTGCCGCAACCACCGGCTCGCGCATCTCGCCCTCGATGCCGACGGGTTCGCCGCCGCCGTTGGCGCCGCCGCGCGCCGCCATGGCCCCGGGCGCGTCGCCGTCGTGCTCGGCACCTCCACCTCCGGCGTGCTGGCGAGCGAGGAAGCCTACCGGGCGCGGGACGCGGCGAGCGGGGCGCTGCCGGACTGGCTCGATTTCGAGCACACCCACGATCTCGGCGCGCTGCCGCGCTTCGTGCGCGCCGCGCTCGGCCTCGCCGGCCCGGCCTTCACCGTCTCCACCGCTTGCGCCTCCTCGGCCCAGGCGGTCGGGCTGGGGACGCGGCTGATCGCGGCCGGGATCGCCGATGCGGCGGTGGTGGGCGGGGCGGACAGTCTCTGCGGCCTGACGCTGGCCGGCTTCGCCGCGCTCGATCTGATCGCCGCCGGCCCGTGCCGGCCGGGCGACGCCGCCCGCGACGGGCTCTCCATCGGCGAGGCGGCGGGGTTCCTGCTGCTCGAACGGGCCGAGGCGGCGGCGCCGGACGCGTTCGCCCTGCTCGGGTGGGGCGCTTCCTCCGACGGGTATCACCTCTCCGCGCCGCGCCCGGACGGCGCCGGGGCGGCGCTGGCGATGCGCGCCGCGCTCGACGCCGCCGGGCTGGCGCCCGGCGCGATCGACTGGATCAATCTCCACGGCACCGGCACCCCGGCCAACGACGCCGCCGAGGACCAGGCGGTGTTCGCGGTCTTCGCCGATGCGGTGCCGGCCAGCTCCACCAAGGCCTATACCGGGCACACACTGGGCGCGGCCGGCATCGTCGAGGCGATCCTCGCCACGCTGGCGATCGAGCACGGGCTGGTGCCGGCGCCGCTCAATCTCGACCGGCCGGACCCGAGCTTCCGCGTCCCGCCGCCGCCCGCCGAGCCCGGGCGTCCGGGGCACGCGCAGCGGGAGCGGCCGGTGCGGCGCGTGCTGAGCAACTCCTTCGGCTTCGGCGGCAGCAATTGCTGCCTCGTGCTCGGCCGGCCGGACAGCGCATGAACCCGGCGCGGATCATCGGCGTCGGGCTGTGGGGCTCGGGTCTGCCGGGCTTTCCGCCGAGCCGCGCGGTGCTGGCCGGGCAGGCGCCGTGGGCGGCCGACGACGCGCCGCCGCCGGTGCCGGGGCTGCTGCCGCCGGCGGAGCGCCGCCGCCTCGGCACCACCGTGCGCCTCGCCCTCGCCGCCGCCGCCGAGGCCGTCGCCATGGCCGGGATCGATCCGCGCGCGGCGCACAATGTCTTCGCCACCTCGAACGGCGACGGCGCCGTGGTCCACGCGCTGCTGGAGGAGTTGGCGCGGCCGGCGCCGCTGCTGTCGCCGACCCAGTTCCACAACTCGGTGCACAACGCCGCCGCCGGCTACTGGACCATCGCCATCGGCTCGCGCGCGCCGACCCAGTGCATCGCGCTGCACGACGCCACCTTCGCCGCCGGGCTGCTCGCCGCCATGGCGGAGCTGGCGGACGGGGCGCCGGTGCTGCTCTGCGCCCACGACGCGCCGCTGCCCGCCCCGCTCGCCGCCAAACGCCGCACCGAGACCGGCTTCGCCGCCGCCTTCGTGCTCGCGCCCGCGCAGGGGGAGCCGGCGCCGGGCAGCCTCGGCCGGCTCAGCCTGCGCTACGAGGCGGAAGCGGCGGCGGCGCCCTTCGCTGCCCTGCCGCCGGCGCTGCGCCGGCTGGCCGAGGGCAACCCCGCCGCCCAGGCGCTGCCGCTGCTGGCCGCGATCGCCTCCGGGCGGCCGGCGCGGCTGGCGCTGCCCTATCTCGACGCCCGCCTGGAGCTCGCCTTCGAGCCCGAGCGTGCCGTTTGTCTCGAAGCTGCCATCGGGGCCGGTCGTGCTTGACCGCGCCGCGATCCTGCGGCTGATCCCGCACCAGGGCCGGATGTGCCTGCTGGAGCGCGTCGCCGGGTGGGATGCCGCGCGGGTGCGCTGCCTGGCGCGCTCGCATCTCGACCCGGCCAATCCGCTGCGCCGGCACGGCGTGCTGCCGGCGGTGGCCGGTATCGAATACGGGCTGCAGGCGGCGGCGCTGCACGGCGCGCTGATCGACGGCGAGCCGACGCCGCCCGGCCTGCTCGCCAGCCTGCGCGCGGCGCGCTTCGCCTGCGCGCGGCTGGACGAGGCGGCGATCGGCACCATGAGCGTGACGGCGCAACTGCTGGCGGGAGATGCACGGGCGATGCGCTACGAATTCACCCTCCTCGCCGAGGACGGGCGGACGCTGGCGAGCGGCGAGGCGCTGATCGCCTTCGCCGCGCCGGGCGGGACCGGGGGCGGCTGATGCGTGCGCTCGTCACTGGCGGGGCCAGCCCACTCGGCGCCGCGATCTGCCGCCGCCTCGCCGCCGCGGGGCTCGCGGTCGTGGTCCACTACCATCGCGGCGCGGCGGCGGCCGAAGCGCTGGCCGCCGAGATCGGCGGCCGCGCCATCGGCTTCGACCTCGCCGAGCCCGCGGCGGTGGCCGACGCGCTGGCGGCGCTGCTGGCCGAGGGGCCGATCCAGGTGCTGGTGCACAATGCCGGCATCCATATCGACGCGCCGCTGGCCGGCATGCGCCCGGCGCAGTGGCGCGAGGTGATCGCCGTTTCGCTGGACGGGTTCTTCGCCGTCACCCAGCCGCTGCTGCTGCCGATGCTGGCGACGCGGTTCGGGCGCATCATCGCCATCGCCTCGGTCTCGGCGCTGATCGGCAATCGCGGCCAGACCAACTATGCCGCCGCCAAGGCCGGCCTGATCGGCGCCGTGCGCTCGCTCTCGCGTGAGGTGGCGAGCCGGGGGGTGACGGTGAACACGGTGGCGCCGGGGATCATCGCCTCGCCGGCGGTCGAGGCGGTGATGGATGCGCGGCGCATCGCCGAGATCGTGCCGATGAAGCGCGCCGGCACCGCGGCGGAGGTCGCCGCCCTGGTCGGCTTCCTCGCCTCGGCCGAGGCGGGCTACATCAGCGGGCAGACGATCGCGGTCGATGGCGGCATGACGTGACGCGTCCGCGCCCTGGCCTGCGCCCTGGCCTGGGGGTTTCCCTCGGCCTGACGCTGCTGCTCGGCACGCTCTCCGCCGTCGGCCCGCTCTCGACGGACATGTATCTGCCCGCCTTCCCGCGCATCGGCGCCGAGTTCGGCGGCGGCGCGCAGCTCACGCTCGCGGCCTGGTTCGCCGGGCTGGCCTGTGGGCAGATGATGCAGGGCGTGCTGGCGGACCGTTTCGGCCGGCGCGTTCCGCTGCTCGCCGGCACCGCGCTCTACACCCTCGCCTCCGCCGGCTGCGCGCTGGCGCCGGGGCTGGTGAGCTTCTCGGTCTGGCGGCTGCTCGCCGCGCTCGGCGCCTCGGCCTCCATGGTGGTGCCGCGGGCGGTGGTGCGCGACCTCACCGAGGGGGCGGCGACGGCGCGGCTGCTGGCGCGGCTGATGCTGGTCACCGGCGTGGTGCCGATCCTCGCCCCGACGCTGGGCGGCGCGCTGCTGGCGGTGGCGGACTGGCGGGTGATCTTCTGGGTGGCGACGGTCTATGGCGTCGTCAGCTGCGCCCTGGTCTGGCGCTACCTGCCGGACACGCTGCCCGAGACCATGCGCATCCGGCTCAGCCCGGCCGGCATCGTCGCGCGCTATGCCGCCATCGGGATGGAGCGCAGCTTCGCCACCAACGCGCTCGCCGGGGCGGCGGGAATGGCCGGGATGTTCGCCTATCTCGCCGGCTCGCCGGGCCTGTTCATCGGCCTGCTGCATTTCAGCCCGACGCAGTACGGCATGGTGTTCGGCGCCAATGCGGCCGGCTTCATCGCCGCGGCGCAGGTCAATGCCCGCCTCGTCGGCCGGCTCGGCGTCGGGCGCGTGGTGCGGCTGGCGGCGCGGACGCTGCTGGCGGCGGCGCTGGCGCTCGGCGTGGTGGCGCTGAGCGGACGGGTCGCGACCTGGACGGTGATGCCGCCGATCTCCCTCGCCGTCGCCAGCCTCGGCTTTCTCATGCCGGCCGCGGTGGCCGCCGCCCTGGCGCGCCACGCCGCCCACGCCGCCTCGGCCTCGGCGCTGATGGGCACCTGGCAGTTCGCCCTCGGCGCGGCCTCCAGCACCCTGGCCGGGCTGCTCGCCAACGGCACGGCGGTGCCGATGGCGGCCCTGCTGCTGGCCTGCGCCCTCGTCGCCGCCGCAGCCGATTGGGCAAGAAGATGAAGCCTCTGGAGGGCGGCGTTGCAAAAGGGCTTGTGGCAAGGCGGAAACGGCTTCAAAACGTGATGCCGCGCCGCGTCGCCCGGGCCGGGCGCGGCTCGGATCCACCCGTTCGTCCCTGCGGGATGGGTGCATGTCCCCGTGCCCGCAAAAGGTTGCCATGAGCGAAACCGCACCGCAGTCCCTGCTCCGCCTCACCGCGCAGATCGTCGCCGCCCACGTCACCCACAATTCGGTGAGCGCCGACGCGCTGCCCGGGCTCATCGAGAGCGTCTACCGCGCGCTGGCCGGCAGCGGAACGCCGCCGGTGGAGGAGACCAAGCTGGTGCCGGCGGTGCCGATCAAGCGCTCGGTCTTCCCCGACCACATCGTCTGCCTCGAGGATGGCAAGCGGCTGCAGATGCTGAAGCGGCACCTGATGACCTCCTACGGCATGACCCCCGACCAGTACCGGCAGAAATGGGGCCTGCCGCCGAGCTATCCGATGGTCGCGCCGGACTATGCCGAGCGCCGCTCCGTGCTGGCGAAGGAAATCGGCCTCGGCCGCAAGGCGGTGGCGAAGCCGGAGGAGCGCCCCACCAAAACCCCCGCCCGCCGCGGCCGCCCACCGGGACGCAAGCGGGAGGCGT
This sequence comes from Pseudomonadota bacterium, assembly GCA_021815825.1. GTDB lineage: Bacteria > Pseudomonadota > Alphaproteobacteria > Acetobacterales > Acetobacteraceae > JAJZVV01. Next base: position 16,225 of record JAKAZO010000028.1, on the reverse strand, counting down.
AGCGCGCAAGCGCTCGGGAGGCGTAGCGCGCAAGCGCTCGGGGATCAACGCGCGCTCGGGAGGGGCGGGGGGCCGGTCCGCCTATGCGGCCCGGGCCTGCGCCGCGAGGCGGGTGAGCTGGCCGAGCAGGTCGCGCGCCGCCTTCAGCCGCTCGGTCATGCCCATGTCCTGGACCATGGCCAGCTTGTGGTCCGGGCGCAGCCGGATGCCGCTGTTCCTGCCCTTGGTCGCCAGCCACGCCACCAGCCCGGCCGGGTTGGCGAAGGCGTTGGCGCGGAAGGCCAGCACCATGCCCTTCGGCCCGGCCTCCAGCTTCTCCACCCCGGCGGCGCGGCAGGCGCGCTTGAGCGCGACGACGGCGAGCAGGTTCTCCACCTCCGCCGGCAGCTTGCCGAACCGGTCCACGAGCTCGGCCGCCAGCGCTTCGCTCTCCGCGTCCGAGGCGAGCGCGGCGACGCGGCGGTAGAGGCCGAGGCGGACCGGCAGCTCCGCCACATAGCCCTCCGGGATCAGCACCGGCAGGCCGAGATTGATGTTCGGTGTCCAGTCCCGTTCCGCCGCCGTGGCGTGGCCGGCGTCGGTGCGCAGCTCGGCCACCGCGTCCTCCAGCATCTGCTGGTAGAGCTCGATGCCGACCTCGCGGATATGGCCGGACTGTTCGTCGCCGAGGAGGTTGCCGGCGCCGCGGATGTCCAGATCGTGGCTGGCCAGGGTGAAGCCGGCGCCGAGACTGTCCAGCGTCTGCATCACCTGCAGCCGCTTCTCCGCCGCCGCCGAGAGAAGGTGGTTCGCCGGCCAGGTGAGATAGGCGTAGCCGCGCTGCTTGCCGCGGCCGACGCGCCCGCGCAGCTGATAGAGCTGGCCGAGGCCGAACAGGTCGGCGCGGTGGATCAGCAGCGTGTTCACCGCCGGCATGTCCAGCCCGCTCTCGACGATGTTGGTCGAGAGCAGGATGTCGTAGCGGCCGTCGCCGAACTCGGTCATCACCCGTTCGAGCTCGGTCGGCGCCAGGCGGCCATGGGCCTGGATGACCCGCGCCTCGGGCACGATCTCGCCGAGCCGGTCGGCCAGGCGCGGCAGGTCCTCGATGCGCGGCGCGACGCAGAACACCTGCCCGCCGCGGAAGCGCTCGCGCTGGATCGCCTCGCGCACCACCACGGCGTCGAACGGCATGATGAAGGTGCGCACGGCGAGCCGGTCCACCGGCGGGGTGGCGATGACGCTCATCTCGCGCACGCCGGTCAGCGCCAGCTGCAGTGTGCGCGGGATCGGCGTCGCCGTCAGCGTCAGCACGTGCACGTCGGACTTGAGCTGCTTCAGCCGTTCCTTGTGGGCGACGCCGAAATGCTGCTCCTCGTCGACGATGAGCAGGCCGAGATGGGCGAAGCCGATGCCCTTGGCGAGCAGCGCGTGGGTGCCGATGACGATGTTGATCCGCCCCTCGGTCATGCCGCGCTTCACCTCGGCGGCGTCGCGGGCGTTGACCATGCGCGAGAGCTGGGCGATGCGCAGATCGAGCCCGGCGAAACGGGCGGTGAAGGTGCGGTAGTGCTGGCGCGCCAGCAGCGTCGTCGGCACCACCACGGCGACCTGGGTGCCGGCCATGGCGGCGACGAAGGCGGCGCGCAGCGCCACCTCGGTCTTGCCGAAGCCGACATCGCCGCAGATCAGTCGGTCCATCGGCCGCCCGGAGGCGAGATCCTCCAGCACGTCGGCGATGGCGCGGGCCTGGTCCTCGGTCTCGGCGTGGGGGAAGCGGGCGCAGAACTCCTCGTAGGTGCCCGGCGCCGGGGTGAGCAGATCCGCCTCGTGCACGCGCCGCTCGGCGGCGATGCGGATGAGGCCGGCGGCCATGTCGCGGATGCGCGCCTTGGCCCGCGCCTTGCGCCCCTGCCAGGAGGCGCCGCCGAGCTTGTCGAGCGCGACCCCGGCGGTCTCGGCGCCGAAGCGCGAGAGCATCTCGATGTTCTCGACCGGCAGGAACAGCTTCTCGTTGCCGTCATAGATCAGCCGCAGACAATCGTGCGGCGCGCCATCGACGGTGAGGGTGGCGAGCCCTTCATAGCGGCCGATGCCGTGATCCTGGTGGACGACGAGATCGCCCTCGGCGATCTCGGTGGCCTCGGCGATGAACTGCTCGGCCCGCTTGCGCCGCCGCGGCGGGCGGGAGATGCGCTCGCCGAGCAGGTCCTGCTCGCTGACCACGGCCAGGCCCTCGGCGACGAAGCCGCGTTCCAGACCCAGCGTCACCAGCGCCGCGGTGCCGGGCGGCGTGCGCTGCGCCTCGGCCCAGCTCTCCGCCGGCGTGGCGGCGATGGCGTGCTCGCGCAGCAGCAGGCCGAGCCGGTCGCGCGAGCCGGCGGTGAAGGCGGCGACGAGCAGGCGGCGCCCGCCGGTTCCCCGTTCGCCGGTTCCCCGTTCGCCCCCGGGGTCCCCGGCCCAGCGCTCGGCCTGGACGCGGAGCTGGGCGAAGGCGTTCTCCCCGCCCTGCGCGACGCGCGCGAACAGCGGCGCCGGCCGGCCGCCGGCGTCGATCCCGTCCGGCTCGGATGCCTCCGCATCGTCGGGGCGCGCGAACGGGGAGAAGGCGAACAGCGGCCCGCGTGCCAGCATCGCGTCCCACTCGGCACGGTCGAGATAGAGCCGGGAGGGGGGCAGCGGGCGGTAGGGCACCTCGCCGTCGCGCGGCGGCAGGCGGCGGGCGGCGTAATGGTCGGCGATCATCTCGAGCCGCGCCGCCAGCACGTCCTCGGCCTGGTGGTCGAGGCTCACCGAGGCGTCCGGCAGATAGTCCAGCAGCGTCGCCATGGTGTCGTGGAACAGCGGCGCCCAATGTTCCAGTCCGGGCTGGCGGCGGCCGTCGGAGACCGCCTGGTAGAGCGGGTCGGCGGCGGCGGCGGCGCCGAAGGCTTCGCGCCAGCCGGTGCGGAAGCGGCTGATCGCGGCGGGGTCGAACGGCAGCTCGGAGACCGGGCGCAGCTCCAGCCGCTTCAGCGCGGCGCCGCTGCGCTGGCTCGCCGGGTCGAAGCGGCGGATCGATTCGATCGTGTCGCCGAACAGGTCCAGCCGCGCCGGCGCGCGCTCTCCGGCGGGGAAGAGGTCCACGATGCCGCCGCGGGTGGCGTATTCGCCGGGCTCCATCACCGTGCCGGTGCGGGCGTAGCCGTTGGCTTCGAGGAAGCCGACCAGGGCGGCGGCATCGATGCTGGCGCCGGCGGCGAGGCTGAAGCTGGCGCCGGCGAAGCTCGCCGGCGGGGCGACGCGCTGGACCAGCGCGTTCACCGTCGTCAGCACCAGGCGCGGGCGCGGATCGAGCAGCCGGCTCAGCGTCGCGACGCGCTCGGCGACGAGCTCGGCGTTCGGCGACACCCGGTCGTAGGGCAGGCAGTCCCAGGCCGGGAAGCGCAGCACCTCGACGTCCGGGGCGAAGAAGGCGAGCGCCTCGGCCAGCGCCGCCATGCGCTGATCGTCGCGCGCCACGTGCAGCACCGGGCCGCGATGCTCGGCGCGGCGGCGGGCGAGCAGCAGCGCGTCGAACCCCTCCGGCACGCCATGGACCTGGATCGCGCTCATGAGCGCGCCACGGCGGCCGCGCGCATCGCCGGCAGGGGCGTGGCCGCGTATTCGGCGGGGATCGGCCGGCGGCCGGAGAGCCAGTCGGCGAGGTCGACGTCCGGCAGCTCCAGCACCGACTCGATGGCGGCGAGCTCCGCCTCCGAGAGCGAGGCCAGGCGCGGGGCGACATAGCCGCCGACGAGCAGGTCCGTCTCGTGCGTGCCGCGATGGGTGGCCCGGAACAGGAGCCGTTTGCGACGGGCGTCGAGCCCGGCCGTCTCGGGGAGGGTTTGGTCAATCATGCGCGCGGTGGGATATAGCGGCGCCGCCGCACCCTGTCAGCCCGTGGAACACGAAACGCCAGCCGCTCTGCTCGCGCCGCTCTTCGCCTCCCTGGACACGCTGCCCGGGGTGGGGCCGGCGCGGCTGGCCCTGTTCGCCCGCGCCATCGGCGGCAAGCGGCTGGTGGACCTGCTGTTCCATCTGCCGCAGGGCCATCTCGACCGCAGCGCGCGCGTCGCGATCCGCGATCTGCGTCCGGGCACGCTGGCGACCGTCGCCGCCGAGATCATCCGCCACGAGCGCCCGGAGACGCCGCGCCAGCCCTGGCGCATCACCATCGGCGACGGCACCGGCTTCGCGGATCTGGTGTATTTCGCCCGCCGTCCCGGCCCGGCCGCGCTGGCGCCGGGCAGCCGCGTGCTGGTTTCCGGCCGGGTGGAGAGTTTCCAGGGCCGCCCCTGCCTGCCGCACCCGGACCATTGCCTGCCGGAGGCACGCGCCACGCTGCTGCCGGGCATCGAGCCGGTCTGGCCGCTGACCGCGGGGCTGATGGCCTGGCACGTGCGCCGCGCGATGGCGGCGGCGCTGGCGCGGCTGCCGGCGCTGCCGGAATGGCACGACCCGGCGCTGCTGAAGCGCGAAGCCTGGCCCGGCTTCGCCGCCGCGCTGGCCGCGCTGCACGCGCCGGACGCGATGCCGGGGCCCGCGCCGCGGCGCCGGCTGGCCTATGACGAGCTGCTCGCCGGCCAGATCGCCATCGCGCTGGTGCGCGCCCGGCTGCGCACGCGGCCCGGGCGCAGCCTGGTCGGGGACGGGCGCCTGCGCGCCCAGGCGCTCACCGCCTTCGGCCACACGCCGACGCCCTCGCAGCGCCAGGCGCTGGCCGAGATCGACGCCGACCTCGCCGCGCCGCACCGCATGCTGCGCCTGCTGCAGGGCGATGTCGGCAGCGGCAAGACGCTGGTCGCGGCGCTGGCCATGCTGGCCGCCGTCGAGGCCGGGGCGCAGGCGGCGCTGATGGCGCCGACCGAATTGCTGGCGCGCCAGCACCACGCCACGCTGTCCCGCCTCTGCCCGGTGCCGGTGGCGCTGCTCACCGGGGCGGTGAAGCCGGCCGGGCGGCGCTCCATCCTGGCCGGGCTGGCGGCAGGCGAGATTCCCCTCGCCGTCGGCACCCACGCGCTGTTCCAAGAGAGCGTGCGCTTCCGCGATCTGGCGCTGGCGGTGGTGGACGAGCAGCACCGCTTCGGCGTGCATCAGCGCCTGCTGCTCGGCGCCAAGGGCGAAGCGACCGACGTGCTGGTGATGACGGCGACGCCGATCCCGCGCACGCTGCTGCTGACGCAATGGGGCGAGGTCGCGGTCAGCCGCCTCACCGGCAAGCCGGCGGGCCGCCAGCGCGTGCGCACCACGCTGCACTCGCTGGCCGCCCTGGAGGAGGTGACGGCGGCGATCGAGCGCGCGCTGGCGGCCGGAGCCTCGATCTACTGGGTCTGCCCGCTGCTGGCCGAGAGCGAGGCCGGCGACCTCGCCGCCGCGGAGGCGCGCTTCGCCGTGCTGCGCGCGCGCTTCGGCGCCGTCGTAGGCCTCGCCCATGGCCGCCAGGAGCCGGCGGCGCGGGCCGCGGCGCTGGAGGAATTCGCCGCCGGGCGCATCCGCATCCTGGTCGCGACGACGGTGGTGGAGGTCGGCGTGGACGTGCCGCAGGCCAGCGTGATGGTGATCGAGCAGGCCGAGCGCTTCGGCCTCGCCCAGCTGCACCAGCTGCGCGGGCGCGTCGGGCGCGGCACGGCGCAGAGTTTCTGCCTGCTGCTGCACGGCGACGGCCTCACCGAGGCGGCGCGCCAGCGCCTGACGCTGCTGCGCGACACCGACGACGGCTTCGTCATCGCCGACGAGGATTTCCGCCTGCGCGGCGGCGGCGACCTGCTCGGCACGCGCCAGTCCGGCCAGCCCGGCTTCCGCCTCGCGGACCCGGTGGCGGACGCGGACCTGCTGCACCTCGCCCACCGCGACGCCGCCGCCCTGCTGGCGCGCGACGCGAACCTCGCCACCACGCGCGGGCGCGCGGTGCGCGTGCTGCTCGCCCTGTTCGAACAGGCGGCGGCGGCGCGGACGTTGCTGGCAGGCTGAAGGGCTATCGCTGAAGGCTGGACTGGCGCGCCTCCAGCGCCATCACGATCAGCGAGGCGCCGCCGAACAGCATGTCGATGCCGAGCAGGAGGCCCAGCGCCCAGACCAGGGTGCCCGGCCAGCCGGCGACGATGATCGCCGCCAGCACCAGGTCCATCACCCCGTTCAGCATCATCCACTCCCACCGCCCGGAGAGTTCGCGGCGATGGGCCAGCGCCAGGAAGATCATCGCGATGCCGTCGACGACGAAGAAGGCGATCAGCACGTAGGTGAGCGAGATCAGGCCCTGGATCGGGCTCCACAGCAGCACCGCGCCGGCCGCGATCGCCAGCAGGCCCGAGAGCAGCGACCAGCCATACCCGGGCGCGCCGCTGGTGCGCAGGGTGGCGACGGTGCCGACGGCGCCGGCCAGGAGCAGGATCCAGCCGAGGACGACGGTGGCGACGACCCCGGCGAGCGGCGGCACGATGATCGCGCCGGCGCCGAGCACGACCAGCGCCAGGCCCTCGACGAGGAACAGGCGCCAGTGCCGGTGCATCGCGCGCACCAGAACAGTCTCGATCCGGTCCGGATTGATCGGTGGTGTCATCGCCCTTGCCCGCCTTTGCCCTGGTTCGGCCGGAGCATAGCAGCGATGAGGCCGGTTGGGATCATCCCAGCCGCGCCCAGATCACCGCCGGGTCCACCGGCGGGGTGATGGCGAACACGTCCTCCAGCACGGCGCCGAGCTCGGCTCCATCGGCCAGCGTGCGCGCGCGGACGCTGCCATCGGCGAGGCGGCGGGTCAGGGCGCGGTTGAACAGCATGTCGCGGCTCTGCGGCGTCAGGCGCTCGGCGAGCAGGTTGGTGGTGAACAGCGCCGAGGGGTGGGTGGCGGTGAACCAGTTGGCGACGGCGTAATCCTGCACCGAGTGCGGTTCGAGCGTGAAGCGGTAGAGGTCCGTCCAGCCCGCGGGCAGCGCCGCCTGGAGCAGGAAGCCGTCCGGCGCGGGTAGCACGCGCACCCGGCTCTCCGGCAGCGCCTGCTCCCGCCCCGGCGCCAGCCGCACCGGGCCGGCGAGCGTGTGGCCGCCGAAGCCGGCATCGGCGATGAACACGTCGCCGCCGAGATCGACCCGCAGCAGCATGTGCGTCCGCGGCCCCTCCGGCTGCTCCTTCGGCCGCATCCAGCGCACCCGCGCCGCCAGCCGGGTGACGCGGAAGCCGATCGTCTCCAGCGCGGCGGCGAGCAGGGTGTTCTGCTCGAAGCAATAGCCGCCGCGCCGGCTGCCGAGCAGCTTCGCCGTCAGCGCCGGCAGCTCCAGCGACACCGGGCGGGCGAGCAGCGGGTCGAGATTCTCGAACGGAATCGCCGCCGCGTGCGCGGCCAGGATCGTGCCCAGCGTGCCGAGATCGGGCGCGAACGGGCCGTCATGGCCGATGCGCCGGCGATAGGCGCCGAGATCGAAGCCGGACGAATCGGAGCCGCCTGTCATTTCGGAGCCGCCTGTCATTTCGCGGCCGCTCGGTATCGCCGCGCCCGCCCTGTCCGTTCGCGACGACCGGGTACCATCCGCCCCGTGGCCCCGCAAGCGCTGGCGCCCTTCCGCGCCAGTGTGTCCCGCACGTGTGTGTCCCGCACGTGTGTGTCCCGCCCGGGTGTGCACGAATCCTTTAGCTTCGCCCTCTACGGTGCTCATGGAACGCAAACGCGCCGCGCCGCCGAGGGATCCCGATGTCATCCAGCCCCGCCCGCGCCAGTCTCTTCGCTCCGCGCCGCGGCGGCGCGCGCAAGGGCGGGCTGCACCACATCCTGGGCGCGCTGTCGGTCAACCGGCGGCTCGCCATCACCTACGCGCTGCTCTTCGCCACCGTCGCCCTCGTCGCCTATGGCAGCATCTCGGACCTGGTGCAGGCGGAGGAGAGCACCGGCCGGACGGTGGAGTCCGCGCGGTTGGACGCCGTGCTCGACGAGCTGGAGCGCACGCTGCTGGCCGAGCGCTTCGCGGCCGTGATTGCCACCCAGGGCGGCAGCGCGGAGGATCGCGCCCGGCTCGACGCCGCGACGCGCGGCCGGCGGGGCGCGGTGGCGGCGCTGCGCGCGATGCTGCCGGCCGAGGCGGACGACACCGCGCGGCTGGACCGTCTGGCCCTGGACCGTCTGGCCCTGGACCGTCTGGCCCTGGACCGTCTGGCCGCGGCCGCGGACGCCGCGCTGGCGGCGGGCGAGCCGCTCCGCCTCACCCAGGACGCCGACGATGCCCTGGCCAGCATCCGCCGGCACGCGGCGGACCGCTACGAGGCCCGCATCCTCCGCCAGCGGGTGCTGATCCATCGCGCCCTCATGATATCCATCACCGGCGGCAGCGCGGTGATGCTGGTGGTGCTGCTCGGCGCCATCGGGCTGCGGCGGTCGATGGCGGGGCCGATCACGGATCTGACCGCGGCGACGCTGCGCCTCAGCCGCGGCGAGCCGGCGGTGACGGTGCCGTGGACCCGGCGCTCCGACGAGATCGGCCAGCTCGCCCGCGCCATCGAAAGCTTCCACGTCGCCGCCGGCGAGGTTCGGCGGCTGCGCGACGAGCTGCTCGAGGCGCACGGCATCGCCCGGCTCGGCAGCTGGCGGTGGCCGGTCGGCGCGTGCCTGTTCGAATGGTCGGACGCGATGTACGCCATGGCCGGCCGCGACCCGGCCTTCTTCACCCCCACCGTCGAGGCGCTCGCCGAGCTGGTCCACGCCGACGACCGCGCGGCGCTGCGGGCCATGCTCGAGCGCGTGCGCGAAGCCCGCCGGGCGGAATCGCGCGAGTTCCGCCGCGCGGTTTCGGACGGCGCGGCGCGCTGGTGCTGGATCGAGGCGCGGCCCGAGCGCGACGCGACCGGCCAGGTGATCGCGCTCCGCGGCGTCTATCAGGACGTGACCGAGCGCGTGCTCACCGCCGAACATATCCGCCAGCTCGCCTACAGCGACGCGCTCACCGGGCTGGCCAACCGCTCCCTGCTGGACGAGCGGATGAACAGCGTTCTCGCCAGCGCACGCCGGCGCGGCGCGCAGGTGGCGGTCCATTGCCTTGACCTCGACGGCTTCAAGGCGGTGAACGATCTGCACGGCCACGCCGCCGGCGATGCGCTGCTGCGCCTGGTGGCGGCGCGGCTGCAGCAGAACGTGCGCGAAACCGACACCGTCGCCCGGCTGGGCGGCGACGAATTCGTCATCGTGCAGGTGGACGTGGCCGATGCCGCCGAGGCGCAGTCCCTCGCCGCGCGCATCACCGCGGCGCTGGAGGAGCCGTTCACGCTCGGCGCCGATGTCAGCGCCTCGGTCGCCGTCTCCATCGGCATCGCGCTGTTCCCCGATGACGCGCTGAACGCCGACGCGCTGCTGGAGCATGCCGGCAATGCGCTCTATCGGGTCAAGCACGAGGGGCGCGGCGGCTACGCCTTCTATCGCGCCGAAATGGACGCCGAGCAGCACGAGCGCCGCGTTCTGGAACAGGAGCTGCGCCTGGCGCTGGCACGGAACCAATTCTCCCTCGCCTACCAGCCGCAGGTCTCCGCCCGCGACGGCGCGATCGTCGGCTTCGAGGCGCTGATCCGCTGGCAGCATCCCGAGCTCGGCGCGCTTTCGCCGACGCGCTTCATCCCGCTGGCCGAGGCCAGCGGCGCCATCGTGCCGATCGGAGCCTGGGCCCTGCGCGCCGCCTGCCGCGAGGCCGCGAGCTGGCCGCAGAGGCTGCGCATCGGCGTCAATGTCTCCCCGATCCAGGTCCGCCAGGGGGATCTCGCCGCGCTGGTGCGGACGGTGCTGGCGGAGACCGGCCTGGCGCCCGAGCGGCTCGAGCTCGAAGTGACCGAAAGCCTGCTGCTGGACACGACGGAAAAGACGCTCGAGTGCCTGCGGCAGATCAAGGCGCTGGGCGTGCGCGTGGTGATGGACGATTTCGGCACCGGCTATTCATCGCTGGCCTCGCTGCAGGCTTTTCCGTTCGACAAGATCAAGCTGGACCAGCGCTTCGTGCGTGAGCTGGAGGTCAGCCCCCAGGCGAGCACGATCGTGCACGCGGTGCTGGGGCTCGGGCGCGGCCTCGGCCTGCCCGTGACCGCCGAAGGGGTGGAGACGGAGGCGCAGGCCGCGGCCCTGCGCGCGGCCGGGTGCGACGAGCTGCAGGGCTATCTGATCGGCCGTCCCGGCCCGATCAGCCTGCGCCTCGATCAGATCCAGCAGACGATCGAGGAGCTGGCCGCCGTCCCCGGCTGAGCCGGCGCGCCGCATCCGGCGCCATCCCGCGGTTTCATCGCGCGGTTTCGCCCCGTGCCCCGGGGTGGGGAAGCGCGCGCGCCCCAAGCCGCGCGGCGGCGAAGCCGCGTTTCTGACAAATTTGTGTCAGTTGTAAGTAATAATTCTTACAACGCTAAGTCAAAGTTATTACTAAAGATCATTTTAAGAGACAAAGCCAACAAGAACCATTGAGGGGCCACGCCGAAGCCGCCATTAGTCCGCCCAACGGAGGAGGACAAAGCCTATGACACAGTCTGTACGGCTGCCCCGGGTGCTGTTGCTGACGCTGCTCGCGGGAACGGCATTCTCGCCCATCGGGCGCGCCCTGGCGCAGGACGCGGCGGTGAATGCGGGAACGGTGAGCGCCACCGGCGGCGGGGTGGCGGGCGGCAGCGGCGATCTCGCGCCCGGCGCCTCGGCGCCCTCGACGCAGCAGCAGATTTTCCAATCCGGCCAGACCACGCGCGTGCTCGACCAGAGCTATCAGCAGCTCGTCGGCCCGATGGCGGGTGTCGCCCAGGTCCTGCAGTTCACGCCCGGCGCGGTGGTGAACAGCTACGGCAACACCGGCATGTCCAAGGCGACGATCGGGCTTGACGGTCTCTATCAGGGCTGGGGCGGTTTCGGCGGCTATACCGGCAACAACACCCTGATGCTGGAAATGGACGGCATCCCGCTCAACAACGTCGCCACGGGCATCGCCAACACGGCGCAGCTGCCGCAGATGCAGATGTTCCAGACCGAGGTCACCTACGGCCCCGGCGAGGCCAAGGACCGCTGGTACGATTCGCTTGGCGGCACCATCAACTTCGTTCCGGTGCAGCCGAGCAAGACGATGGGCGGGGACGTGTTCGCCAGCGCCGGCTCGTTCAACACCCAGAACATCTATTTCGACCTTCGGTCGGGCACCTACAATGGCTGGTCCGCCGTGCTCGCCGGCGGCGCCGGCCAGGGCGACAGCTTCCGCACCTCGGTCGACGGCTTCAACAACCCAGGCACCGACTATTCGCTCTACGGCAAGGTCATCAAGAGCTTCTCCACCGGTGATATCAGCTTCGGCGGCTATTTCGGTCGGGCCGGCGAATACCGCCCGAACGTGATCCCGACGACGGGGCAGCCGGGCATCGGCCTCGGCGGGCAGAACGCCGCCGGCGGTGCGATCGGGCCGCTCTACAGCCAGGCGACCAGTGGCTTCTACAGCTCGCTTCCCTACGATACCTGGAACAAGTACGATGTTGACCAGACCTGGTTGGTCTATGCCAAGCAGAACCTGAACCTCGACGAATACGTCGATCTGCACAATGTGCTCTGGTATCGCGACGGCGAGCGCCTGCACGATAAGTTTTACAATTTTGTTCCTGCCTTGCAGAACACGGGCGGAATCTACGAATATAATAACCCGTCGAGTCAGACCTTTGGCGATAAAGTCGATCTCACGGTCAAGCTGCCTATGAACAATGTCGATGTCGGCGGCTACTACATATACAGCACCTACAACTCCAGAAACTCGTTCTGGAACCCGTTGCTGCCGCTTGGCAACACCAACATCATGGGCAGCCAGGCAGCGCCGAACGCGAACTACCGAAACGACTACTTCGACTACAACGATCTCGCGTTGTTTCTGCAGGATGATTTCCACCCGATCAAGGGTCTGCACATCACGCCGGGCGTCCGGTTCGTCGATTTCAATGCCCAGTACACCATGGGGGCGCAGCAGCAATTTCCCCTCGCGTTCCAGTATAATCCCGGCGGCAACCAGGGTCTGAAGGGCGGACTCTACTCCAGCCAGCAGAACCGCACCGGGATCGAGCCCTCGCTCGATGCCAACTACGAGATCACCCCCTGGCTCGCCGTTTTCGGTAGCTATGACGAGGCCTACGGCGCGCCGAACGTGGGCGGCGGCGGCGGATTGTTCCAGAAGGTGGACCCGACCTATTACGGCCTGGTGCTGTCGCAGGAGGCGCAGATCGGCTTCAAGGCGCACGTCGACAACAAACCAGAGTATTTCCTCAACAATTTCCTGATGCAGGTCAACTACTTCCATACGCGCCTGGCCGATCAGGAGATCAATGTCGGCGTCGGAAATACCGGCAATTTCATCACGGCGAAAGGCACGTCGATCTACCAGGGTATGAACTTCTACCTGGAAGACAAGCCGATCTATAACATCCATACCTTCCTGGATGCCGCCTACATCGACGCCTACTACCAGAGCTACAATACCCTGAGCGTCCCGGGGGCCGCCGGCGGCTTCAACTACAACAAGCTGCCGGTGCCCTACGTGCCGAATGTCACGCTCAATATCGGCGCCGACTACGCCATCAACGTCGCCGACAAGGCCGTCGTCACGCCGACGCTCTGGTACAGCTACACCGGCTCGCAGTCGATCTTCAACAACCTGACCGGCGCGCCCTCGAAGCAGACCATGCCGGGCTACGGCACGATCAACATGTCGCTCGACACCAAAGTCCCCCTTCAGGTTCTGGGCAAGACCAGGACGGTCGATCTCAACCTGGCACTGCTCAACATGGGCGGCGGGAAATACAACACCTACGAATACATTTCGAGCGGCGGTTACTTCAACACCCCGAACGGCGGCTATGCGCTCGCCTATCCCGGCGCTCCGTTCACCGCCTACGGCTCGATCGGCATCAGCTTCTGAGGCCGCCCCTTCGGCCCAGGAGCCCGGCGCGCCCCGGCCGGCCCTGTGTGCGTAACGTCATTAAACTGTCGCACACAGGCCGGGCGGGGTCGTCTATCGCCGGGCGGCGCCGGCCACGCCGGTAACGGTCGCGACGGAAAACATAAAGACGATGGACACACAGTATCTCCTCCACCTCGCCGCCTACTCGGATGGCGTGATCTACGCTCTCGCCGCCCTGCTGCTTCTGGCACTGGCGGTGATGCTGGACCGGTTCTGGTTCCTTCGCCGCAGCATCGTTGGCGGCGCGCGCGTTGTCCGTGGCTTGTCGCGGCTGGCGGAACTGCACCCGGGTGAGATCGAACTGCTGCGCCGCGCCGCCGGGCGGCTGCCGGAGGCGGCGATCATCGACGCTGCCGCGCGCCATCACGGCCAGGCACACGGCGAGGCGCTCGCCAACCGCCTCGACGAGGCGATCATGCTGACGGCACCGACACTCGATCGGCGGCTCTGGGTGCTCGACACGATCGTGACACTCTCGCCGCTGCTCGGCCTGTTCGGCACCATCCTCGGCATGTTCCACGCCTTCGGCGCCCTCGCCCGGCCCGGCGCGCCGCCGACCGCGATCACCGGCGGCGTGGCGGACGCGCTGGTCACCACCGCCGTCGGCATCTTCATCGCCATGGTCGGCCTGCTGTCCTACAACGGGTTCAACAACCAGATCCGCACCATCCTGCTGCAGCTCGACACCGTGAAGATGATGCTGCTCAACCGTCTGGACGGCGCGCCGCTGGTGCCGCTCGGCGCCCGCTCGCCCGTTCCCCTGCCGCGCGCCGAGGAAGCCGCGCGGCCGCTGCGCGAGGCGCGCCGCTGACATGTCCAAGCTCCGCTATTTCGAGCACCGCCGCGGCCGCATCGAGATCATCCCGATGATCGACGTGATGCTGTTCCTGCTCGTCTTCTTCATCATCGTCACGCTGCAGATGATCCCCGATGCCGGGCTCGCGCTGCAGCTGCCGCAGGCGGCCCAGGCCGAGCATCTGCCGCACCCGGAATTCACCGTGAACGTCGCCACCGATGGCAGCATCGTGGTCAAGAACGAGACCATGACGGTCGATGCCTTCGTCGCGATGCTGCAGAACGACGGTGACACGGCAAAGACGCAGGTCACGATCGCGGCCTCGAAGGATGTGCCGTTCGAGTTCTTCGTCCGCGTCATGGACGCCTGCCGCAAGGCCGGCGTGAGCGATATCGGCATCGCCACCCAGCCGGTCGGCGGCTGAGCAGGGCGCATGATGCCAGCCGAGCCGATTGCCGCGACCGCCGGGCACGCGGCGCCGGACAGCGCCGCGCCGCCGAGCTTCCCGCGCGAGAACGGGTGGGGCCGTTTCGCGCTGGCGCTCATGGCCGCCGCGATGCTGGAGGTTGCCGCCGGTCTCTGGCTGATCAGCCACCCGAGCCTTTTCGAGGCGGCCACGGACGCGCCGGAGAAGCCGGTGGTGCAGGTCCACATGGTGGAGCTGCCGCCGCCGCCGAAGCCAGCGGAACCGCCGAAGGAGGAGCCGCCGCCGCCACCCCCTCCGCCCGAGCCACCGCCACCCCCACCGCCCGAGCCGCCACCGCCGCCTCCCCCGCCGGAGCCGCCGCCGCCGCCCCCGCCGCCGCAACCGGCGCCGGTCGTCGAGGAGCCGCCGCCGCCGCCGCCGCCGAAGCCGAGCCCGGTCAAGCCCAGGCACACGCCGCGCAAGCCGCCGGCGCCGGTGCAGCAGGTGCAGACCACCACGCCGCCGCCACCGGCGGCGGAGCCGCCGCCGCCTGCCCCCCGGCCGGCGGCGAGCCCCGCCCAGGCCGCCAGCGCGCTGCAGCGCTACGTCGCGGAACTGCGGGCGCGCGTGCAGGCGGCGCTGGTCGTGCCGATGGAGGTGCGGATGATGCACCTGAGCGGCGATACCATCGTCGCCATCCGCCTCTCACCGGAGGGCACGCTGGTGTCGGCGAGCGTGGTGGCGACCAGCGGCGCCGCGCCGATCGACCGCGCCGCGCTCGCCGCGGTGCGCGCCAGCCAGTTCGCCGCCTTCCCCGACGAGCTCGGCCACGCGGCGAAGACCTTCAACCTCACCGTTCACCTGGCGACGCAGTAAGGATGCCGACGCAGTAAGGACCGCGCCGGCGCCGGGCGCGCTCATCCGCCGCTGAGCAGGTCCTCGCCGACGAAGCCGCCGGCTTGGGCGGCGCGCGGGCAGGCGAACAGGCCGCTGGCGGTGTGGGTGACGAACTGATTGAGCGCGTCGAACTTCGCCATCGTCTCGAAGATGCGGACGAAGCCCGAGCGCGGGTCGCGCTGATAGCACAGGAAGAACAGCCCGGCATCGTATGCGATGCCTTGCCGCCATGGCGGCCAGCGCTCCGCCGTGAAGCCCACCCCGTCATTGTAGGCATAGGCGCGGCGCAGGATCTGCGCCCCGCCATGGCTCGCCGCCGCGGCCAGGCGGACATGGGCGTTCTCCGCGATCACCGGGTTACCGTCCGCGTCCACGGCGTCGAGCCTGAGCGGGTCGAACTCGGACCGGCTGCCGAGCGGCGCGCCGGAGCGCTTGTGCCGGCCGATCACCGCTTCCTGGAAGTCCATATCCGTGCGGTCCCAGTGTTCGAGCGCGATGCGGATGCGCCGCGCGACCAGGTAGCTGCCGCCGCGCATCCACTCCGGGCCCTCGGCGCCGACCCAGACGCTGGCGTCGAGATCGCCGGGTTGCTGGGTGCCGTCCTTGAACCCCATCAGGTTGCGGGGCGTGCCGCCATCGGCGCGCGCGGGGAGGAAGCCGCTCTGGGCCCAGCGGATCGACGCCGCGCCATAGGCGAGGCGGGCGAGCTGGCGCACGGCGTGGAAGGCGACCTGCGGGTCGTCGGCGCAGGCCTGCACCGAGAGGTCGCCGCCGCTGCGCTCCGCTTGCAGCTGGTCGCCGTTGAATCGCGGCAGCTCGATCAGCGCCGCCGGACGCCGCGCGGCGAGCCCGTAGCGGTCCTGCCCGTCCTTGAGGAACAGGCCGGGGCCGAAGCCGAAGGTGACGGTGAGGCGGGCGGGTGGCAGATCCAGCGCCTCGCCGCTGTCCGCCGGCGGCGCCGGCCCGTCGGCGCCGAGCGGGCGGGCGGTCTCGCCCCGCGCCATCCGGGCCGCGGCGTCGGTCCAGCCCCGCATCATCGCCGCGAGGTCGGCGCGCTTGGTCGCCAGGAGATCGAAGGCGGCGAAATAGGTGTAGCGCTGCTGCGCCGTGGCGATGCCGCCCTGATGGAGGCCGAAGAAGGGTTCGGTCTCCGGCGCGGCCGCGGCAGCGTGGGAAGCGCCAGGGGCGGCGCTG
>JAKAZO010000112.1 GCA_021815825.1 Pseudomonadota bacterium | reverse complement strand
CGCGGCGGGACTGGACTGAAGCCGCCGCGCTCGCCCGCCGTGCCGAAGCCGCCCATCCAGGCGCCGCCTGGCTCCGGGAGGAACGGGCGCGGCTGGCGGTGCGCACCGGCGACTGGAAGGAGGCGCTGCTCCTGGCCGGACCGGAGACGCCGCGCGCCGCCTTCGCCGCCGCCGCCGCCGCCGCCGAGACGGACCCGGCGGAGGCGATCCGTCTTGCCCGACGCGCCTGGGAGGCCGATCCGAAGCTCGCCGCGGCGGCGCTGGCCTACGCCACCCGGCTGGAAGCCGCAGCCCATCCGCGGCGCGCGCGGCGCGTGCTGCGCCAAGCCTGGCGCTTAGCGCCTCACCCGGATATCGCCGAGGCCGCGCTCGCGGGGACCGGCACCGGGCTCGCCCGGTTGCGCGCGGCGGAGGCCTTCGTCGCTGAAACCAGCGCCGAGCCGGAGAGCCACCTCCTGCTCGCCCGCGCGGCCCTGGCGGCGGGGCTGACCGGCGAGGCGCGGCGCCACGCCGAGGCAGCGCGTCAGACGCTCAATCAGCGCCGGGTCTGGATGCTGATCGCCGATATCGAGGAGGCCGAGCACGGGCCGAGCCCGGCGGTGCGCGATGCGCTGCGCCACGCCGCGACGGCCGAGCCCGATCCCGCATGGCGCTGCGCCGCCTGCGGTCTGGAGCATGCCCAATGGCAACCGGTCTGCAGCGGCTGCGGCGCTGCCGGGCGCATCGCCTGGGAGGTTGCCCCGGCGCAAACGGCGGCGGCCTGAGGGCGCGGCTCAGGCTAGCTTTCTGTTTGGTCGCGTGATTCAGACCTGCGGTCATCACGCTCCAGACGCCCTCGCAACCCGGCCAGGATCACCGCCAACCGGTCGCCGAGCGGGCGGCCGTCGTGTGGCGGGGCGGCCGTGCGGCGCAGATCGCGCGCCGCGAGCACGGCCGGCAGAGCCGCCGGCAGCAGCTCCCGCGGCAACCGTCTCCGCGCGCGGGCCAGCAGCCCGGCGGCCTCGTGGCGCAGCCGGTCCAGAACCGGGCCGAGCCGAGCATCGCCGGGTGCGGCGATCACGTCTTCGGGCGTCAACCCTGCGGCGGTGAGAAGCTCCGCGGGCAGCAGGCAGCGATGCGCCCGCGCCTGGCGCGTCACGCCATGGATCAGGCGGGCGGCGCCATAGGCCGCCCCGGCGGCGCGCAACGTCTCCTCCGCCGCCGGGTCGACATGGCCGAGCACCTGGCCGGCGGCGACGGAAAGCGCCCCGGCGGTACCGGAGATGAAAGCGCGCCAGGCCGCGAGGTCCGGCAGGCCGGCCTCGATTTCCGCCTCGCGGGCGGCGATCAGGCCGAGCAGCGCCTGCGCTCCCAGCGCGCCCCGATCGAGCGCGATCCGCAGCTGCGTCGCGATCTCGTGCCGCCGCTCCGCCCCCTCGACCACCTCGCGCCACCATTGCAGCCGGATCAGCGCCAGCATCGGCTGCGAGGTCACGTCACGCGCCCGGGCCAATTCGTGATTGAAGGCGTAGAGCACGAACAGCGTCTCGCGCGCGGCCGGCGGCGCGAACAGGCTGGCGAGAAACCGGTCCGGATCGGAGCGGCGGACCAGCGCCGCCAGCGGCGGGAGCGGGGCAGGGCTCAGCATCAGGACGGGCTCAGCATCGGGGCGAACGGCTGCGGCGCGCTTGACGCATCCCGGCCGGGGTCATAGCTAACCCGGGCTCGTCCACGCTCGCGGGTCGGCGCGGCGCGCCCCCGCCGGCGCTCCTCAACCAGAACAGCGCGGAGAAACCTGCCATGGCTTTCGACCTACCCGCCCTTCCCTACAGCACGAACGCGCTCGCCGCGCTCGGGATGTGTCAGGAAACATTGGAGCTGCACCACGGCAAGCACCACCAGGCCTATGTCACGGCCCTGAACGGCTTCGTCGAGAAGAACGCCGCGCTCGCCGGCAAGACGCTCGAGGACATCGTCCATCTCAGCCACAACAACGCCGAGATGGCGCCGGTGTTCAACAATGCCGGCCAGCACTGGAACCACATCCTGTTCTGGCAGGCGATGTCGCCGACCGACGGCGGGCGGATTCCGGGCCGGCTGGAGCAGAAGATCATCGCTGATTTCGGCGGCGTGACCCAGTTCAAGGACGCCTTCAAGGCCGCCGCGGTCAGCCAGTTCGGCTCCGGCTGGGCCTGGCTGGTGCTGGCGCCGGACGGCAAGCTGAAGGTCGCCAAGACGCCGAACGGCTCCAACCCGCTCGCCACCGGCGAGGGCAAGGTGCTGCTCGCCTGCGACGTGTGGGAACACAGCTACTATCTCGACTTCCGCAACCGCCGGCCGGACTACGTGCAGAACTGGCTCGACAAGATCGCCAATTACGAGTTCGCCGCAGCCCGGCTCGGCTGACACACCTGCGCCGGCGCGGCAGCCCCGCGCCGGCCGGTCAGCCGGCGGCTTTGGCCGGCGGCTTGGCGTCGTTCGCCGCCGCCGGCTTGAGGACGGAGGCGATCGTCTCGCGCAGCGCGGTCACGCGCACATTGGGCGCGATCTCGAGTTCGATCTCATTGCTGCCCTCGCGCACTTTCTGCACCGTGGCGACCAGGCCGCCGCCGGTGACGACACGGTCGCCGCGCTTGATCTCGTTCAACGCGCGCTTCAGCTCTTTCTGACGCTGCTGCTGCGGGCGGATGAGCAGAAAATAGAAAACGACGAAGATCAGCACCAGGGGCGCGAACTGCATCGCACTGGCGAGCGAGCGGGAATCCAGTCCCTGCGCGTAGGCGGGAGCGATCAGCGTGAGCAGCATGGGGGGTTCTTTCCGGGTTGCCGCGGGTCGGTCGGGACCATACTGTGCGCCCCCCGCCCGTCAACACCCTCCGCCGAGAATAGGTCTCCGCCGCCGATGGACCCGCGCCTTATCGAGCTCGCCACCCGTATCGCCGAAGCCCTGGAGCGGATCGCGCCACCGGCCCCCGCCCCGGTCGATCTCGCCAGCGCCGACGGGTTCGTGTGGCAACCGGAACGCGGCACGCTGGTGCCGGTCGCGCGCGTCGCCCGGGTGGAAATCGAGCTGCTCAAGGGCGTCGAGCGCCAGAAGCAGATTCTTTTGGCCAACACGCTGCGCTTCGCCCATGGCCTGCCCGCCAACAACGCCATGCTCTGGGGCGCGCGCGGCATGGGCAAATCCTCCCTGGTCAAGGCGGTACACGCAGCGGCCAACGAGGACGCGCCGGGATCGCTGGCGCTGGTGGAGATCCACCGCGAGGACATCGCCACCCTGCCCGATCTGCTGCGCCTGGTGCGGGAGCAGACGCGGCGGACGCTCATCTTCTGCGACGACCTCTCCTTCGAGCGCGAGGACGCCGACTACAAGGCGCTGAAATCGGTGCTCGATGGCGGTATCGAGGGGCGGCCGGCGAACGTGCTGTTCTACGCCACGTCCAACCGCCGCCACCTGATGCCGCGCGACATGATCGAGAACGAGCGCGCGACCGCCATCAGCCCCTCCGAGGCGACGGAGGAGAAGGTCTCGCTCTCCGACCGCTTCGGCCTCTGGATCGGCTTCCATAATTGCGACCAGGACACGTTCTTCGCCATGATCGAGGGCTATGCGCAGGCGCTCGCCCTGCCGATCGACGCCGCCACACTCCGCGCCGAGGCGGTGGAATGGTCGGTGACGCGCGGCGCGCGTTCCGGGCGCGTGGCCTGGCAGTTCATCCAGGACCTCGCCGGCCGGCTCGACACCGCTATGGAATGAACCGGAAGCTCAGCGTGTGCGCCTGCCCCGCCGCGGCAGCCGGCAGCGGCAGATGCGCGCAGCGCGGATCCAGGACCGCACGCACCGCCCCGGCCGCCAGCGCGGCAAAGCCGGGATTGGCAAGCTGGTCACGATCGAACGCGTCCACCCAGGCGGCGCGAGCCGTGCCGGCCTGATCGGTCCGCACCACCAGCACGACCCCCTCCCCCGCGCCCGGTACGGCCCGTCCGTCCCAGCAGGCGCGGACGTGATCGGCGATGAAGACCCGCTGCGCCGGTGAGAGCGGCAGGGTGCTCTCCGCCGCGCGCGGCGCCGGCGCTGGGCCGGCAACCGGGTCGGCCGGCGGCGGCCGCGGGCTCCGGACGGCGAGCATGGCCACGACCAGGGCCAGCGCCGCCACCGCGGCGGCAATCCAGGCGCGCGGCACGCTGAGGCGGAAGCCGATCTGCGGCCGGCTCGCGGCCGCCTCGAGGCGCGCGCGCAGCTGGGAGAGCTCGGCCCGCTGAGCCGCGGCGACCGCCTCCAGCTCGCGGATCGCGACCCTGGCCGCCGCCAGATCGGCACTCGCCGCCGCCGCATCCGGGGGGTTGGCCAGGCGGAGGAACAGATTCTTGATCGCCCCGCCGCTCGTGCCCTGCTCGCGCGCGCGGCGGCGCAGCGTCGCCAGGGCAGCCGCCGACGCCCCCGGCTGGTCCTCCAGGACAAGCGCCAGGATGTCCGCGAGCAGCTTGACGTCCTTCGGTTCGAGCGCTTCCGCCATCGCCAGCGCGGAGCCTGCCCCAACTGTCAGTCCGGCGCCAGCAGGAAGGCACGGATGGCGCGGATCGTCGGGCTATCCATCAGCGCCGGGGCATGGGCACTGTTCGCCACCTCGATCGGCTGCGCGCCCGAGGCCTGCATGCGCGCCAAGGTGCGTGGCAGCAGCAGCTCGCTCGCCGCGCCGCGCACCGCCAGCACCGGGATTCGGATCTTCTCCCACAGCGACCAGAGATCGACATCGATCGCGAGCGTAGAGCGGATCGGCTTGGCGATGCCTGGGTCGTAGTGGAGCGCCACCCGCCCATCCGGCAGCGGCCGCGAGGAGGTCTTGGCCAGATGCTCCCATTGCCGGTCGCTGAGCGGGCCGAACCCGGCATGGACGCGGCGCAAATAGGCTTCCAGCGCCAGGATGTCCGGGAATTCCGGCCGCACCGCGCTGATATAGTCGCGGATGGCGCGGATGGCGGCGGCGGGGATGAACGGCCCGATGTCGTTGAGCACCAGCCGCCGGATCGGATGGCCGAGGGCGCTCGCCACCATCATGCCGCAGAGCCCGCCGAGGGAGGTGCCGACCCAGTCCACCGGTCCGCCGATGGCCGCCAGCAAATGGCCGAGCGCCTGCACATAGGCCGGCGGCTCGTAGAGATTGGCGTCCGGCAGCCAGTCCGACCAGCCCCGCCCGGGCAGATCGGGGCAGACGACACGGAACTTGTCGGCCAGCCCGGTGGCCAGCGCGTCGAAATCCCGTCCCGTGCGCGTCAGGCCGTGGACGCAGACGACGACCGGCGCGCCGGCATGCCCGAACTCGGTATAGGCCATGCGGTAGAAGGCGCCGGCGAGCAGGTAGCGGACTTCCCCCTCGCGGGGCGCCATCAGACGACGCCCTTCGCCCGCAACGAAGCGATCGCCTCCGGGTCCATCCCGAGCAGGGCGGAGAGGACCGCCTCCGTGTGCTCGCCCAGCGTCGGCGGACCGAGCCGGTAGGCGGCCGGCGTCGCCGAGAGGCGGATCGGGTTGGCGATCACCGTCGCCACCCCGGAGGGTGAGGACGGGTGCGGCACCTCGACCACCATTCCCCTTGCCTGCACCTGCGGGTCCGCGAATACCTCCGAGAGCCGGTTGATCGGGCCGCACCCGATCGACAGCGCCTCGAGCTGGGTGATCCACCACGAGGTCGTCTGCTGCGCCAGGACCGGGCTCAGCGTATCGGTGACGAGTTGCCGGTTCGCCACGCGCGCGGCATTGGTGCGGAATCGGTCATCCTCCAACAGAGCGGCGAGACCGAAATTCTCGCAGAAGCGGGTAAACGTGGGGTCATTGCCGACCGAGAGAACGATATGCCCGTCGGCGGTGGCGAAGACCTGATAGGGCACGATATTGGGGTGCTGGTTGCCCAGCCGGGGCGGGTTCTCCCCCGTGGCGAGGTAGTTCATGCCCTGGTTGGCGAGCCAGGCGACATGCGTGTCCAGCATGCCGACATCGATGAACTGGCCGACCCCGCTGCGTTCGCGGTGGCGCAGGGCCGCCAGCACGCCGATGGTGGCGTAGAGGCCGGCGAACAGGTCGGCGACCGGGATGCCCACCTTCTGCGGCATCCCCTCCGGCTCGCCGGTGAGGCTCATCACCCCGCCCATCGCCTGGATCAGGCTGTCGTAGCCGGGCCGCTTGGCATAGGGTCCGGTCTGGCCGAAGCCGGTGATGGAGCAGTAGATCAGGCCCGGGAACCGGTCCTTGATCTGCTCGTAGGCGAGGCCGTACTTGGCCAGCGCGCCGACCTTGAAATTCTCCACCAGAATGTCGCACCGCGCGATCAGTTCCAGCGCCAGCGCCTGGCCCTCCGCGGTGGCGATGTCCAGCGTGACGGACTGCTTGTTGCGGTTCACGCCGACGAAATAGGCGCTCTCCGTGGTGCCCGGCATGAAGGGCGGCGCGAAACCGCGGGTATCGTCCCCGGCCCCGGGCTTTTCGATCTTGATCACCTCGGCACCGAGATCACCCAGCATCTGCACGCAGGTCGGGCCGGCGAGGACACGGGTGAGGTCGAACACGCGCAGCCCGCTGAGGGGCCCTGTCGATTGGCTGCTCATCCTGTTGCTCCGCTGGCCTGGCTTGCCCTGCCCGGGTGGCCGGTTCATCTTGCCCGCCGCTTATAGGTGCCCCAGCCCGGGAGGAAAACCCGATGCTCGACCGTCCCCTCACCCCGCCCGACGCCCCCACGCTCGATGAGCGCGCCCTCGCGCGCGCCCTGTCCGGCCTGCACTTCATCGATGGTGCCTTCGTCCCGGCCCGCTCGGGGGGAAGCTTCGCCGTCCACAACCCGGCGACCGGGGAGGAAATCGGCCGCGCCGCGGATGGCGATGCGGCCGACGTCGCCGCCGCGGTCGAGAGCGCGGCCACGGCACAGCGCGCATGGGCGAAGCTGCCAGCGCGCAAGCGCGGCGCGCTGGTCGCCAAGTGCGGCGCCCTGATCAGCGCCCACGCCGAGGAACTCGCCCGGCTGATCGCGCTCGAAACCGGCAAGGCGTTGCGCACCGAGAGTCGGGTGGAGGCCAACGTCGTCGCCGATATCTTCGAGTTCTATGGCGGGCTGGGCAGCGAGCTGAAGGGCGAGAGCGTGCCGTTCGCGCCCGATGTGCTCTCGGTGACGGTGCGCGAGCCGCTCGGGGTCGTCGGCGCGATCATTCCGTGGAACGTGCCGATGCTGCTGATGGCATTGAAAATCGCCCCGGCGCTGGTGGCCGGCAACAGCGTGGTGGTGAAATCGGCCGAGGAAGCGCCGCTCGCAGTGCTGCGGGTCTGCGAGCTGATGAATCGCGTGCTGCCACCGGGAACGTTCAACATGCTCTCGGGCTTCGGCCCCGAGTGTGGCGCGCCGCTCGTCGCGCACCCCAAAGTGCGCAAGGTGACCTTCACCGGCAGCGTCGAGGTCGGACGCATCGTCTATCAGGCGGCGGCGGCGAAGCTCATCCCGGTGACGCTGGAGCTCGGCGGCAAGAGCCCGATGATCGTCTTCGCCGATTGCGACTTCGAAAAGACGGTGATGGGCGCCATCACCTCGATGCGCTTCACGCGCCAGGGCCAGAGCTGCACCGCGGCAAGCCGCATCTACGTGGAGCGCCCGATTTTCGATCGCTTCGTCGCCGC
>JAKAZO010000111.1 GCA_021815825.1 Pseudomonadota bacterium | reverse complement strand
CAGCTCATCAAGGGCATCCCGCCACGGGCCAAGCCGCGGCAAAGGCTGGATCCCCCGCTCGTAGCGGAACTCCGTCGCCTCAGACCGCAGAACCTTCCGGACAACCTTCCGCGAAAGCCGCAGCTCCCGGCAGATCGCCTTGATCGGCTTCCCCTGCACGAAATACGCCCGGCGGATCTTCGCGACCGTCTCCACCACCAGCATCCCAATCCAGGCTCCCTCCCACCCAGGGAGCCATCGTGAACCCCATCATCAGAGGGGTCCCTTTTGGACGCCGATTACCCCTCCAAGGGGGTCCTTTTTCCCACGCCGAAACACACTCTGACCGCCGACACCGCCGCACCAGAAGCCCGCGTGAGAAACGCAGGCTGCCAACATCCGCTGTTGGCTGCAAAGGCTACCTCGCTTGGCTGGCTGAATGACTTGGCTGGGGGACCTGGATTCGAACCAAGGCTGCCCGGTCCAGAGCCGGGAGTTCTACCGCTAAACTATCCCCCACGGTGTAGAGGTCGAGTCTATAGCACCGGCTCCAACCGCCCGCAACGTACTCGGTCGAGATGATGGGCCCCCCGACACCATGCCGGAGGAGCGGGTCGCCATCGACTGAAGGGCGTCAATCCGCGGCCAGCGCGGCCGTTACCCCAAGATGACGTACCCGCGGCAGCACCTCTCGTTGCAGCATTTCCAGAGAGTTGCGCCAAACGGCCGGGTTCTCACTGTAATCGAACCCGAAGACGAGAAGTGACCCGAAGCCGCCGACTTCGTGCTGAATTTCCTCGATCCGACGCACGACAGTATCCGGTGAGCCGACCAGCCAATTCCGGCGCGCGCAATACTCCACAGTGACGTCGGAATCGGCCACGTCCTCCGAATGCTTCAGGTAGGTGAGGAACCCAAAGTTAGCGAGCAATGGCAGGAAATACTCCCGCATCATGCGCCCCATCATGCCGCCAACAGAGAGCCGCCAAGCTGCTTCGTCGGTGTCGGCGACAAAGACTTCGCGCACTAGGCGCCAGTCGGAACGCTTTGGCGTGCGCCCGGCCCGCTCTGCGCCGATCGTGACCGATTCCCAATGGCTCGCGACATAGGCTGGGTTGAGGTTGAGGCTCAACGGCAGAAAGCCCCGCTCGCCCGCAAGCTTGAGCGTGTCGGATCCCTTCGAGAGGCCGGCGACACCAATAGGCGGGTGCGGGCGCTGGAGCGGACTGATATGCGGCTTCAGGAAGCCGAACATCGTTCCTGGTTTGCTGACCTTCCAGTATTTGCCGCTAAAATCGAACGGCTCCTCGCTACTCCACAGGCGCAGTATTATGTCCAATGCTTCGCGGGTCATCTCGCGGTTTACACCGGACATGCCGTCGACATGGAACATCGCCCAGTCGCTAGGCAGGCCCGACGCGGCAACCCCGAACATCAATCGGCCTTCAGACAGATGGTCGAGCATGGCGACACGATTGGCGAGCTCGGCCGGATGGTGATACGGGAGCAGGAAGCCACCGGGGCCGATACGCAGGCGCTTCGTCTGCAGCAGGGCCTGCGCGATCAGCAGATCGGGTGCGGGGTGCGGTTCCCACGGCGCGGTGTGGTGCTCCCCGATCCATGCCTCGCTGTAGCCGAGTTCATCGAGCCAGCGCAGAACCTGCAGGTCCCAGTCATGACCCGCCTTCAATCCCCGCTCCGGTGGATGAGACGGCATGGTGAAATAGCCGAACTCCATCGTCGTTCCTCCACATTTTCATTTCAGCAACGAGCACCGCCTCCGCGATGGGTGCGCGTCCGTCAATACTGTACACCCCGCGTGAGAGCTCCGTCCACCAGCAGATTCGTGCCTGTGATGAAGCTCGCGGCCGGGCTGGCTAGGAACACGGCCCCGCGCGCGACTTCCTCTGGCTTTGCCATGCGCCCGGTCGGGTTCAGCGCGAGCGCCTGAGCAAACAATGCAGGGTTGCCATGCTCGATCTGCTCCCACACGCCACCCTTGAAATAGGTGTTGCCGGGCGAAACGCTGTTGACGCGGATGTTCTTCGCCGCATTCTGGAATGCCAAGCCCTGGGCATAATGGATCAGCGCTGCCTTGAAGGCCCCATATGGACCAGCTGCGAAATCAATTTCCCGTCCCGACACAGACGAAATGATGACGATCGCCGCAGCACTTGACTTCTCGAGATGCGGCATCGCAGCGTTGACCACGCGCACTGTGTGCAGCATGTCGATCTCGAATTCTTTGCGCCAGGACTCCTCATCCGAACCAATCGCCAGCGCGCTGACGTTGGGGATTACGACGTCCAACCCGCCGAATTCGTCAGCCACGTCGCCCACCCATCTGGTCAGCGCAGCTCCGTCCGCCACGTCGAGTGCGCGGCCAGAAGCTTTGACACCTCGTGCTCGGAGTGCCGCGACAGTTTCATCGATTTCAGATTGTTGGCGCGCGCACACAGCAACATTGGCACCTTCGCCGGCCAGAATGTCGGCAATCGCGCGGCCGATTCCCTTGGTGCCACCGGTAATCAGCGCCTTGCGCTCCTTCAGTCCAAGATCCATGTTTACATCTCCATGTTACGATTGAAGGTAGGTCTTCGAGATCGCGGCGCCGACGGTGTATTTTGGATCAACAAAATTACCGAGTCTGACGCGCCCGCACTGACTTAGCATCATGTACGCATCCCACTGGTCGAACCCATAATCGGCCGCCATCCAGCGTACCAACTCGCGATAAGCAATACGTGCTGCGTCTTCCAGCGGACGTGCGCTCCCGATGGTCATAATGAACTCGTCCCGCTCTAGCCGCGGCCAGTCTAGCGTCCATCCCTTGATAAGGTCGACGCGGATCGTCGTCAGCGAGGCATATTCCACTGCGGTGCCGCAGACCTCACCATCGCCCTGGCATGCGTGGGCATCGCCGATAAACAAGCGCGCCCCCGGGGCACGTACCGGCAGATATGTTATGCTGCCTGGCCCCATGTCCGGCAGGTCCATATTGCCGCCGTGAGCGTCTGGCGTCAGCGTGTTGATCGAATCGATTTCTGGCGAAGTGCTCAGCGTGCCGATATGTGGCGCATAAGGCAGCGTCACTCGATCGGACCAGCGGACCGAGTTGCCATCGATCGGCACTTTGCGCACGATCTCAGGCAACGGTGCGTTCAGTGTCGCCGTGAGCGCGGTGCCCGTGAGCGCGCCAAATTCGGGGATCATGCAGCACGTGCCATGCGGATTGTCCCCGCGTGGGGCCATGGATTCGATATGCACCGCGATGGCGTCGCCGGGCTCAGCGCCCTCGATCATGATCGGGCCGTTCTGCGGATTGACGAAGGGCAGACGGAGGCGTTTACTTGGTTTGTCACGCTCGGTTCGAATCGCGCCCTCGAACGCGTCACGCGTTTCGACACGTATCCGATCGCCAGGCGCGATGGCCAGGACCGGGTCGGAATAGGGGCCAATCGTGTAGTGGTATTTCCCTTGCCGTGCCTCG
Source organism: Pseudomonadota bacterium (assembly GCA_021815825.1). GTDB lineage: Bacteria > Pseudomonadota > Alphaproteobacteria > Acetobacterales > Acetobacteraceae > JAJZVV01. The sequence continues at coordinate 4,256 of JAKAZO010000111.1, read as the reverse complement.
GTCAGTTCGTGGACCGTCGGCTTTCGCTTCGCGCCCACCCCGCGGCGCGCCATGATCGATGTCTGCGTCCAATCTACCTTTGGCATCAGCGTTCTCCCCTTTAGTCCCAACCGCGTCGCGCAGCGTGGCGCGGAATGTGGGCGAGTCAAGCGAAACCACAGCGCGCTTGCCGCGACTCGGCTTTTCTCTGTAGGGTGCCCAAGCTATCAGGAACGCATCATGAACGATCTGTTCGACCGCCTTGCCGGTCAACCGGACACCTATACCGCCAAGGACATCGAGGTGCTTGAGGGGCTGGAGCCAGTGCGCCGGCGCCCCGGGATGTATATCGGTGGCATCGACGAGGTCGCGCTGCATCATCTCGCAGCTGAGATTCTCGACAACGCCATGGATGAGGCGGTCGCCGGCCACGCCAGCTTCATCGACGTCGAACTTTCGACGAACAACTGGCTGTCGATCCGCGACAACGGCCGGGGGATCCCGGTCGATCCGCATCCAAAATTCAAGGGCAAGAGCGCGCTCGAGGTGATCCTGACGACGCTGCATTCGGGCGGCAAGTTCGGCGGGAAAGCCTACGAGACCTCGGGTGGGCTGCACGGGGTTGGCAGCTCGGTGGTCAATGCACTGTCTGAGCGGCTCGAGGTCGAAGTGGCCCGTGAACGGGTGCTTTGGACGCAAGCCTATTCCCGGGGCAAGCCGTTGGGACCGCCGAAGCATGCCGGCACAATACAGAATCGGCGTGGAACACTCGTCCGCTTCCGCCCCGACCCTGAGATTTTCGGTGCGATCGAATTTTCGCCGGCGAGGCTCTATCGGTTGTGCCGCTCCAAGGCATACCTCGTGCGGGGCGTGGAAATCCGCTGGTCCTGCGATCCCGCGCTTGCCAGCGCGGCCGGCGAGGTGCCGGCGGAAGCGGTGCTACACTTTCCAGGCGGGCTCGCCGACAGCCTCGAGGCCGAGATCGGCGCGGCCAGGCGTATCGTGCCGGGGCTCTGGGCCGGCGAAGCCCATCTGGCGGCCTCAGCCGGACGGGTCGAATGGGCTGTGGCCTGGCTGGATGACGCTGAAGGCAGCATCGCGTCCTACTGCAACGCGGTTCCGACACCGCTCGGTGGCACCCACGAGGCCGGGTTCCGTGCAGCGTTGGTCAAGGGGCTGCGTGCATGGGGCGAGCACCGCGCCAATCGCCGCGCCAGTGCCATCACCGCCGAGGATGCGGTCGGTGGCTTGGTTGCGAAGCTGTCATTGTTCCTCAGAGAGCCTCAATTCCAGGGCCAGACCAAGGAGAAGCTGACCAGCACCGAGGCTCTCCGCTTGGTCGAGACCGCATTGCGCGATCGCTTCGATCATTTTCTTGCCGCGGATCCGGCGATGGCGGACCGTCTGCTCGCGGCGGTCATCGACCGCGCGGAGGATCGAATTCGTCGACGCGAAGCCAAGGACACCCCACGCAAAACCGCAACGCGTCGGTTGCGCCTGCCGGGCAAGCTCGCCGACTGTTCGCGCGAAAGCGCAGAGGGAACGGAGCTTTTCCTCGTCGAGGGTGATAGCGCGGGAGGGTCCGCCAAGCAGGCCCGCAATCGCGAAACTCAGGCGGTGCTGCCATTGCGTGGAAAGATTCTCAATGTTGCAGCCGCATCAGCGGACAAGCTGCGCCAGAACCAGGAGTTGAAGGACCTCGTCGAGGCGCTGGGCTGCGGCGCCGGCGAGCGGGTGGACCTCGCCCGGTTGCGCTATGGCCGCGTCATCATCATGACCGATGCGGACGTGGATGGCGCGCATATCGCCTCGTTGCTGATGACCTTCTTCTATCGCGAACTGCCGGCGCTGGTGCATGGCGGCCGGCTCTACCTCGCCCGGCCGCCGCTCTATCGGCTGACCCAGGGGGCGAAGAGCCTCTACGCAATGGATGACGCCGAACGCGAGCGGCTAATGAGTGCGGGCTTCAGGCCCGGCGCCAAGGTCGAGGTCAGCCGGTTCAAGGGCCTCGGCGAGATGCCCCCGGCAGCGCTGCGTGAGACCACCATGGACCCGGCCAAGCGGACCCTGCTGCGCATCGTCGCCCCGACCGAAGAACGCACGGAAACCGCAGACGTCGTTGAGAGCCTGATGGGGCGGCGACCCGAACTGCGCTTCCAGTTCATACAAAAATATGCACGTAACGTCGCGGATCTGGACGTATAGCCGCAATACTCCGCGGAGTGACACCCGGCCTGATTGCCGCGCCAAGGGCTTGACGTTGGCCCGATCGGCCGCACCATGGCTTGGCGTAAGCTCATGACCGCCGCTCACCGGGGGCAGATCGGCCTGCGCGCGCGTCGGGGTTTGCGCGCCGACCGGTTGCGGGCAGAATGGATGGGCAGCGCCCTGCCGGCGCTCGCAGGACAGGTACGCCCCATGAGACATTCCCAGCCGCCCAGGGGCCCCCGCCCCCCTCTACGTAACCCGACCGAGCGCAGCCGGGGCGAGCACGGCCAGGCGGGCCGTGGTCAGCAGGGTGGCGAGGCGTCGGCGACCAAGAGTTCGGGCGGATCGAGGCCGGCGCGCGCCTCGGCGACGGATCGGCCGCGCGAGGGGCGCAGAGAACAGGCTGACTCCGAGCCGCCACAGCGGGTTGCCCAACACCGCCAGGACCGGCCGCTCGTGGTCTCGCGCGGTCGGGCAGCCGAAGCGGCCGCGCGAGACGCGCCGCGGGGCGGCATCTGGCTATACGGGGTGCACGCCGTTTGCGCGGCGTTGGCGAATCCCCAGCGCCGCCTCCGTCGGCTCATGCTGACGGAAGAGGCGCACGCTGCGATCGCGTCCAAACTCGCGCCGCCCTGGCCACTGGCCCCCGAGCGCACTGAGCGCGCCCGGATCGACCAGTTGCTCGGGCGCGGCGTTGTTCATCAGGGCGCCGCCCTGCTCGCCGACCCGCTCGCGCCGCCTGCACTGGCCCAGGCGCTCGAGCGCCCGGGGCCGGTGTTGGTGCTCGACCAGGTCACCGATCCGCGCAATATCGGCGCCATTCTTCGCTCTGCTGCCGCCTTCGGTGTCGCCGCCGTGCTGATGCAGGATCGGCACGCGCCCGAAGAGGCCGGAGCCATGGCCAAGGCGGCCTCCGGCGCCCTCGAGGCCGTGCCGCTGCTTCATGCCGTCAATCTCACCCGCACGCTCGTGGCGTTGAAGGCCGCAGGGTTCTGGGTCGTCGGCCTCGCTGCTGGCGCGCCGCCGCTCGTCGGCACCACGCTGGCCGGACGGCGCGTGGCGCTCGTGCTTGGCGCCGAGGATGTCGGCCTTCGCCGTCTGCTGCGCGAGACTTGCGACGAACTTGCCGGTCTGCTCATGCCGGGCGGTATGGAAAGCCTGAATGTATCGGTTGCGGCGGCTGTAGCGCTGTACGAGTTGGCACGAAGGTGATGGGGTACGATCCGGAGGCGACCGCTTCCTTCCTGTTGGCCGCACGCGCGTCGCGAACGCTGTTGGGGCCGCTGCCGGCGCCGCTGGTCCCGCCAGCTATTGATGCCGCCGCGGCGGCGCAGCATGCGTTGGTTCGGCGTGTCGGCACGCTTCCGCCCGCCGGATTCAAGGTGGGGGCGACCGCACGGCGGATGCAAGACTATCTCGGGCTCGACGAGCCGGCAGCCGGCGCCATGGTCGAAGCCGGCGTGCACGCCACCGGCACCACGCTGGCATTCGCTGATCTTGTTCGTCCCGGGGTAGAGTGTGAACTGGCCGTGCGGCTTGCTCGCGATCTGCCGCCAGGCCGCTATGACGCGAAGGGGGTCGCGGGCGCGGTCGATAGCGTGCTGGCGGCAATCGAACTGGTCGAGAACCGCTACACCGACTTCGTCTCCTTCGGGGCGCCGGCGCTCGTCGCCGATCAGGTCTTTCACGCCGCCGCAGTGCTCGGCGAGCCGGTCCGGCCCGGAGCCGATCTGCGCGCGTTGGTGGGTACGATCAGCATCGATGGAGAGGAGCGCGATCGCGGGAGGGGGGCTGATCTGCTCGGCGACCCGCTGGCCGTGCTGGCTTGGCTCGCCGGCAGCGCGGTCGCGGCGCGGTTCGGCGGTCTGCGCGCGGGTCAGGTGGTGCTGCTCGGCAGCGTCACCCCGCCGATCTGGCTGGACGGTCCAGCCATCGTGCGGGTCGAGTTCCCGCCGCTGCCGACGGTTGCCCTCCGCCTGCAATCGTGACGGGTGCCGTTGCGTACCTGTGCCGCCGGTGAGACCGGTCCGACGTCGCGTCCCGATTGATAGGACATGGTCGGGCTGATG
>JAKAZO010000027.1:32488-35134 GCA_021815825.1 Pseudomonadota bacterium | reverse complement strand
TCCACGCCGAGCACGTTGCCGAACAGCAGCGAGGTCGCCTGCGCAGCGGATGAGGTGAAGAAATGCAGGAACAGCACGCCGAGCCCGAGCGCGAGCGAGAGCACGACGCCGATGGCGACGTCGCGCTGCGCCACCTGCTCGCCCAGCGCACCCATCAGCACGCCGCCCGCGAGCGTGAAGGCGAGCATGCCGGCGAGCGGCGGCGCGCCGAGCAGGGCGGCGCCCGTGGCCCCGGCGAAGCCGATATGCGACAGCGCATGACCGGCGAAACTCTGCGCCCGCAGCACCAGGAAGAACCCGACCAGGCCGGCGAGAACGGCGACGATGCCGGAGGCCGCGAAGGCATTCTGCATGAAGGCGTAAGCGAGCATCTCACTCACCCGACGGATGGTGATGCCGGATGGTGATGATCGTGCGCCTCGTGGCGATGCGCCTCGCGCTCGGCCTCGGCGCCGCCGCCGAGCACGAACACGCGACCGCGCACATGCACCACGTCGATCGCCGTGCCGTAGAGCCGCGACAACACCGGCGCGGTGATGACCTCATCCACGGTGCCGAGTGCCGCATCGCCCGCGCCGAGATAGAGCACCCGATCCATCGCGCCGAGCAGCGGGTTGAGATCATGGGCGCTGAACAGCACGGTGACGCCGAACCGAAGCTGCAGGCGCCGGATCAGCGCCACCAGTTCTTCCTGCCGGCGCGGGTCGAGACTGATCAGCGGCTCGTCGAGCAGCAGCAGGCGCGGCGCGCCGAGCAGCGCCTGGGCGAGCAGCAGCCGTTGGCGCTCGCCGCCCGAGAGCGCCGCGATCGGCCGTTCGGCGAGCGCCTCCGCGCCCACCGCGGCGAGCGCGGCGGTAACGGCGCGCGCCGTGCCGCGGTCCAGCAGCGGCAGCCCGAAGCGCTGTCCGTCGGATGCGGCGGCGACGAAGTCGCGCCCGCGCAGCCGCGGCGCGCCGAGGCCGCCACGCAGCTGCGGCAGATAGCCGATCGCCGCGTTGCCAGGCCGGGCCGGCGCGCCGAAGACGTGGATGCTGCCCGCCTCGGGCGGGATGAGGCCAAGGATCGCGCGCATCAGCGTCGTCTTGCCGGCGCCGTTCGGGCCCAGCACGCCGATGAACTCGCCGGCGCCGATGGCGAGGTCGATGCCGTTCAGCACCGTCCGCCCGGCGATGGTGAGGCGCACGCCGGCAAGACGAATGGCCGATGTCACCGGGCCACGGCCAGCGCCGTCTCCAGCGCCGCCAGCGTCTCGAGCATCCATCGCTGGTAGGTCGTGCCGGCCGGTTCGGTCTCGCTCACGCCAAGAATGGGGATGCCGGACTCCTTGGCCAGGCGCTGCATGCGCTGCGCCGCCGTGTTGGTGGCTTGCACGTTATAGATCAGCAGGTGGACGCGATGATGCCGCAGGTCGGCCTCGAACGCGGCGATGTCCGAGGCCGCGGGCTCGGTGTCGTTCATCACCGAGAGCTGGAAGCGCACGTTGCGCACGACCAGGCCGAGGGCCGCCGCCATCTCGCCGAAGACCGGCTCGGTGGCGGTGATCGGCAGACCGGCGAAACGCTTGTGCAGCGCCGCGACCCTCGCCTGCAGCGGCGCCATCGAGTCCTGAAACGCCTGCAGCCGCGCGGCGTAGTCGGCGGCATGGGCCTGGTCGATCGCGGTCAGCGCCGTCGCCAGCGCCTCGGCCACCGCCGGCATCGTCGCGGGCGCATACCAGAGATGCGGATTGGCACCGGCTTTGCGTCCGAGCAGATCGGCGACGACGATGCTCTTCGGCTGCGCCGCGCCCCGGGCGGCGAGCAGCTTGCCCATCCAGTCGTCGTAGCCGAGCCCGTTGGCGATGACGATGGCGGCGCCGGCGATGGCGCGCGCGACCGAGGGGCTGGCTTCGAAGAGATGCGGATCTTCGTCGGGATTGCTGAGGATCGCCGTCACCGCGACCCCGGGGCCGCCGATCTGTCCGGCGATGTCGGCATAGAAATTCTCGGCCGCGACGATGGAAATGGGCGCCGGCTCGGCGGTGGCCGCGGCGCCCGCGAGGAGGGTGGCGATGGACGTGGCGATGGATGTGGCGAGAAGGGTGCGGCGGCGCATCGGCAGGCTCCGGAGCGTGGAATGAAACAGTATAACATTGCGCTCGACCGTTCAAGCGCCGGCAGCCGCCGACCCGGCGCCGTTAACCCTCTGGTAACCATTCGTGTGCGACGATGATGTTCGCCAATCCCCTCGCGGCAAAACGTCGTGCTGAAATGTGCGGAGTTCCCGATGAGCACGATCGGTGCCTTGACCTCGGCATCCTATCCAGTGGCGGGCTACAGCCCGGCCGCTCCTCCACCTTCTGCTCCTCCAGCGGCTGCGCCGGCCGCCGCCGCGCCAGCGGCGCCGGTCGCCCAGCAGACGGCGCAGCAACTCATCGTGCTGGCGATGCAATTGCTCGACATGGTTGCCTGACCCCTCTTCGTCCGCCCCGACGATCTGGGGTTGGGCTCGACCGATCGAACCACCGCCGGCCCGTTTCCGTGATGCCCGAAGGGCACCCGGCCGGGCGATGCTGCGTTGTGCCCCGCGAGCGCGGGGCTCCGGCCTCCGCGCCGCGCCCTTGCTCTCTCGCCGCGGTCGCGCGCTTCGTCCCCTGCCGCGGTCGCG
>JAKAZO010000027.1:14091-32388 GCA_021815825.1 Pseudomonadota bacterium | reverse complement strand
GCCGCGGTCGCGCGCTTCGTCCCCTGCCGCGGTCGCGGCTGGGTTGCGAATCAATCAAGCTCTTGAATTTGGCGTGGGCGAAGCGCCATTCTTGCAGCGCAGCATCCGTCGATCGCCGCGTCCCATCGCGAAAGGCCTCGTCCTTGCCCGATTCTCTGCCCGTTCGCTGGGTGCCGGACCGCAGTCCGGCCCAGTCCGTCTGGTCACCGCCCTCCCTGGGGCTTGCGCTGCGCCGCGGCTTCGTCGGGGCCTGCCCCGCCTGTGGCCAGGGCCATCTGTTCAACGGCTATCTCCGCGTCGTCGCGGCCTGCGCGAACTGTGCCGCCCCGCTCGGTCTGGCACGCGCGGACGACGCGCCGCCCTATTTCACCATCCTGATCGTCGGCCATCTGATCGTCCCGGCGATGCTGGTCTGGGAGCGTGCCAGCGCCCCGCCGATCTGGCTCCAGACCGCCGTCTGGGTGCCGCTGACCCTGGCGCTGACCCTGGCCCTGCTGCGCCCGATCAAGGGCGCGACCGTCGGGCTGATGCTCAAGCTGGGCCTGATGAAGTCGGACGACGAAGTGTGAACCGCGCGCGCTCGCCGGCATGACCGTTCCCGCGCCCGCTTCGCTGCCGACGCCGGCCGACGGGGACCGTGGCCGGCTGCGCAGTGTGATGCTCGATGGCGAGGCCCTGACCCGCCTGTCGCCGATCATGGAGGCCGATCGCGCTCAGGCGGTGGCCGATCTCGAGGCCGACAACCGCTTCTCTCTGCCCGGACGGGAGGGCCCCTACCGGCTGCGTCTCTCGATCCAGGAGGGGCGCCTGGCCTTCGATGTCCGCCGCGAGGATGACCAGCCGCTGGCCGCCGTGATTCTCGCGCTCGGCCCGTTCCGCTCCCTGGTGAAGGATTACCAGCTGCTCGTGGAGAGCCACATCAAGGCGGTCGAGGAAGGGCGAGAGGCGCGCATCCAGGCGATCGACATGGGACGGCGCGGCCTGCACAACGAGGGCGCGACGTTGATGATGCAGCGCCTCGCTGGCAAGATCGACATTGATTTCGGGACCGCCCGGCGCCTGTTCACGCTGGTCTGCGTCCTGCATCAACGGGTCTGAGCCGGCTCGGACCGCAACCACATCCTCGCGGGGGCGCATGCGCGTCGACGGCACACCCTATCATGGCGTCTGGGTCGATCAGGATGGCTGGTCGGTCCGTATCATCGACCAGACGCGGTTGCCCTGGGCCTTCGAGATCGTTCGTCTCACCAGCGTCGAGGAGGTCGCCCACGCCATCCGCTCCATGCAGGTGCGCGGCGCCCCGCTGATCGGCGCGACCGCCGCCTATGGCCTCTGCCTCGCCCTGCGCCGCGATCCGTCGTCGGCGGCGATGGAGCGGGAGGCGGCGACGCTGCTGGAGACGAGGCCGACCGCGGTCAATCTGCGCTGGGCCATCGAGCGCATGCTGACGCGGCTCACCAACACCGCGCCGGCCGAGCGGGTGCGCGCAGCCTATGACGAGGCCGCCGCCATCGCCGCCGAGGACATCGCCACCAACGAGGCCATCGGCCGGCACGGCGTCGGCCTGATCGAGGCGCAGGCGCAGCGCGGACGGCGCGTCAACGTCCTCACCCATTGCAATGCCGGCTGGCTCGCCACCGTCGATTGGGGCACCGCGCTGGCGCCGATCTACCTCGCCCATGAGCGCGGCATCGACGTGCATGTCTGGGTCGACGAGACCCGCCCGCGCAACCAGGGCGCCGGCCTCACGGCCTGGGAGCTCGGCAAGCACGGCGTCGCGCACACGCTGATCGCCGACAATGCCGGCGGCCATCTGATGCAGCGCGGGCAGGTCGATCTCGTCATCGTCGGCACCGACCGCGTCAGCCGCACCGGCGACGTCGCCAACAAGATCGGCACCTATCTCAAGGCGCTGGCCGCCAAAGACAACGACGTACCGTTCTGGGTGGCGCTGCCGTCGAGCACGATCGACTGGTCGGTCCGCGACGGTGTCGCCGAAATTCCCATCGAGGAGCGCGCCGCGGCCGAGGTCGCCACCGTCACCGGGCGGGCGATGGATGGTTCCATCGTCACCGTGCGCGTCACTCCGAAGGAGACGCCAGCCGCCAATCCCGCCTTCGATGTCACGCCCGCGCGGCTGGTCAGCGGGCTGATCACCGAGCGCGGCCGCTGCGAGGCGAGCGAGGCCGGGCTGCTCGCACTGTTCCCGGAGCGACGCTGAAGCCCGTCGTCGGCCTGATTCTGATCCTGCTCGCCGGCTGCGCGGCGCCGGATGCGCACGCCCCGCCCTTCGCCCGCAAGCCCTACGCGCCATTCAGCCGCGCCGACGCAGTGGCGATCGCCCTGCGCGAATGGCGCCTGTTCGGCAGCCAGGTCGCCGACGATCCGCCCGGCGCCGGGCCGCCGCGCAGCGCGGCGAGCATGCCGGAGCGTGCGCCTGGCCTGTGGCAACGGGTCGGGGAGTATTGGTGGCTCGGCGAGGATGCGGGCAACCCGACCGCCGCCTGGACCGGCAAGCATGACGAGACCGGCGCCGAATTCCCGGTGAGCGAGGATGCGCGCTACGCCTGGTCGGCGGCGTTCGTCTCCTACGTCATGCGCATCGCCGGCGCCGGGCCGCGCTTTCCCTATTCCGCGAGCCATTCCACCTACATCAATGCCGCGCGCAGCGGCGGCTACGCACTCACCGCCGAGCGCCCGGAGGAGTATGCGCCCCTGCCGGGCGACATCCTCTGCGCCACGCGGACCCGCTCGAAGCGGCCGCGCTTCGAGGATCTGCCGGCCGGCCCGTTCCCCAGCCACTGCGCCATCGTCGTCGGCGGGGATGACGCGACCATCGCCGTCATCGGCGGCAATATCGAGGACGCGGTGGCGCTGACCCATGTGCCGGCGGACGGCACCGGACGGATCGCCGCCGACCCGCGCTACAGCTGGTTCGTGATCCTGAAGGTCGCCTACGCGCGCTGACGGCGCGGCGCCGGATGCGCCGTCACAGCGCGTTCACCGAGTGCCCGCCATCGACCGTGACGACGCTGCCGGTCATGTGCGCGCCCGCCTCCGAGGCGAGCAGCAGCAGCGGGCCGGTGAGGTCGTCGAGGCGGCCGAGGCGGCGCTGGGGGATGCGCTGGATCATCGCCTTCCCCTGTTCGGTGGCGAAGAAGGCGCTGTTTATATCAGTTTCGAAATAGCCGGGTGCGATGGCGTTGACGCGGATGCCGTGGCGCGCCCACTCCACCGCCAGCGCCCGGGTGAGGTGCACCAGCCCGGCCTTGCTGGCGTTATAGGCGGCGACCCCGAGCGTGACCCGGCTGCCGACGATGGAGGCGATGTTGACGATGCTGCCCGGGCGCCGCGCTGCGACCAGGCGCTCGGCGGCGGTGCGGGCGACGAGGAAGGCGCCGCGCAGGTTCACGTCCATCACCGCGTCCCATTCCGGACCGGAGATATCCAGCGCGCGCTTCACCGGGGCGACGCCGGCATTGTTGACGACGATGTCGCACGCGCCGCCGGCATCGATCGTGGCGAAGGCGGCGACGATCGAGGCCTCGTCGGCGACGTCCATCGCCACCGCCCGGGCGCGCGGCCCGAGGCGCGTCGCCGCGTGCTCGATCTGCGCCACGCGCCGCGCCGCCAGCACCACCTCGGCGCCGGCGGCGAGCAGCACCTCGGCGAAATGCAGCCCGAGTCCGCCCGAGGCGCCGGTGACGAGGGCGCGTCTGCCGGCGAGCGAGAACAGGGTGGCGGCGTCCATCGCGGTCTCCTTTGGGTTCATGCCGTGGGTTCCAGCCGCCGGCCGGGCATCTCGGCCAGCAGCGGCAACAGCAGCGAGAGGTCGCCGTCGGGGCGGCAGACGAGATAGTGCCGCGCCGCGCCCGAGGCCGGCGCCTCGCCCTCCGACAGCGGCAGCCCGTCGGCCCCGAGCGGGAAGGCGGCGAGGCCGACATCGGCATAGACCTGCAGCAGCGCCGGGCCGGTGCCATGGATCGCCAGGTGCAGACCCTCCTGCTCGGCGAGATCGCGCAGCCGCCAGATCGCCGAAACGCGGTCGCTCCCGGCGCCGGCCGGATCACCGAGGCCGAGCAGAACCCGTCCGCCGCGGCGGAACGGGATCGCGGCCCTCTCGGTCTCGCCCCAGACCATGCCGTCCGCGCGCACTGGCGGGTCACCGCCGAGGGCAGCGAAGCGCAGCCGCGCCTCCGGCCCCCAGGCGGTCCAGGCGACCCGGCCGGGACGGATCAGCCGCCAGATGGCGATGGCGCCGACCAGTACCGACAGTGCCACGCTGGCGCGCAGCGAGTTCGGCACCTTCGGCGAAAGCACGATCTGCCACCACGAGCCGGGCAGGGTGCCGCGCACATGCTTCTCGAACGCGGCCAGGGTCAGCACGCACACGACGAGTCCGAGCAGCGGCACCGCGGCGGAGAGTTCGAGCGGCCCGGCGAGCAGCCGCGCGTGGCGATAGAAGGCGCGGCGATAGGGGGCGATGACGAAGGTGGCGAGGATCAGCCCGCCCGGCACCCACGGCCCGTCGCCGCGCGCGGCGGTGAAGGCGGCGCCGGCGAGCAGCATCAGGACGGTCGCGCCCCAGGCGAGCGTGACGCGATGCGCCAGCCCGATCGCCAGCACCAGCAGCGCCGCACCGAGCAGCGAGGGGACGAATTCGCCGGCCTCCGTCGCCACCACCGCGATGTCGCGGTCGAGCCAGGAGAAGTCCGGCCGGATGGCGAGCGCGCCGAGGGAGAGCAGCATCGCCCCGCACAGCGCCACCGCGCCGGTGGCGGCGGCGACGGCGAAGTCCGGCTCGCTCCAGCGCCCGACCGCGGGCAGCGCGCCGCGCCGCGAGGCCGGGCGCAGCATGTCGCGGCTGCGCAGCACCACCTCGTTGCCGGCGAACATCGCACCCGCCAGGAACAGCGGAATGACGTAGTAGTAGAGGCGAAAGATGAGGATCGCGCCGACGATCTGCGGCGCTTCCAGATAGGGCGACAGGCCGAGAAGCATCGCGCCGTCGAAGACGCCGATGCCGCCGGGCAGGCTGGCCAGCAGGCCGGCCGAGTAGGAGGCGAGATAGACCGCCAGCAGGCGCAGGAAGCTCAGCCCCGGCGCCGCCGGCAGCAGCGCGTAGAAGATCGCCGCCGTGACCGCGACATCGACGGTGGCGAGCAGCACCTGCAGGATGGCCATGCGCACGCCCGGCAGTTCGACCATCTGGCCGAACAGGCGAATCTTGCCCACCGCGCGCGCGAGCGTGACGTAGCCGATCACGACCGCGACCATCGCACCCCCGGTGGCGTAGAGCGCCGCGTCCGGCACGCGTCCGCCGAAGAACGGCACCGCCGCCGGCTCGCCGATGAGGATCGCCCCGCCCAGCACCATGCCGCCGAGGCCGAAGGTGAGGCTGCAGAAGCCGATCACCTTGCCGATCTGCATCGGCGACAGCCCCCAATGGGCGTAGAGCCGGTAGCGCACCGCCGCGCCCGAAACCGCCGCGAAGCCGAGATTATGCGCCAGCGCATAGGCGCAGAACGAGGCGAAGGCGACGCGCGGGTAGGACACTTTCTGCCCCGCATAGAGCGTCCCGAGCCGGTCGTAGAAGGTCAGCACCCCGTAGGCCAGCAGGGCGAAGCCGGCGGCGTGCCAGCGCGCGCGGGTCGGGATCGCGTGCAGGGCGGCGGTGATATCGTCGAGCTTGAGGTGGCGATATTCGCGCTGGACGACATAGACCGCGCCGATCAGCAGCAGCACGCCGAGCACCGCCGGGGCGTGCCGCAGGAAGGGTCTCATCCGCTCCCGCGCCAAGGTCGGGCTCAGGCTGCGGCGGCGCGTGACAGCGCCGTCTCGATCAGCGCGATCGTCTCGGCGACGCCGTAGATGGCGATGAAATTGCCGAAGCGTGGTCCCTCCGCCTGGCCGAGCAGCACCTGGTAGAGACAGCCGAACCAGGCTTTCAGGTCCGCCAGCGCGTGCCGCTTGCCAACCTCGTAGACCAGGGTCTGCAGCTCGGCCGCGCCGACGTCGGGCGGCTGCGCGGCAAGGCTGGCGGCAAGATCCTCGAGCGCCGCGCGTTCGACCGCGTCGGGCTCGCGATAGCGCTTCGCCGGGCGGACGAAATCGTGGAAATAGGCGATCGCGTGCTCGACCAGTTGGGCCAGGAACGGCATCGTGTCCGGCGCCGCGCCGGGCTCGTAGCGGCGTATGAAGCCCCAGAGAATGTCCGGTGTCTCCGCATTCACCACCGAGGCCAGGTTGAGCAGCATGGCGAAGGTAAGCGGGCTGCCATCGGCCTCGGTGACGCGCCCGGCGGTGATGTGCCAGGCCGGATTCGCCTTCCGCTCCGCTTCGTCCTGGCCGCGCGCGCGCTCCAGGTTGGCGAGATAATCGTCCACCGCCCGCGGGATGACATCGAAATAGAGCCGCTTGGCCCGCGGCGGCGCGGTGAACATGAACTGCGCCAGGCTCTCGGGCGGGGCGTAGCGCAGCCAATCCTCGACCGACAGCCCATTGCCCTTGGATTTGCTGATCTTCTGCCCGTTTTCGTCGAGGAACAGCTCGTAGGTGTAGCCGATCGGCGGCGGCGAGCCGAGGATGCGGCAGATCTGGCCCGAGAGGCGGACGCTGTCGATCAGGTCCTTGCCCGACATTTCGTAATCGACGCCGAGCGCGTGCCAGCGCATGGCCCAGTCTGCCTTCCATTGCAGCTTGCAGGCGCCGCCGGTGACCGCGGTCTCGAACACGGCGCCGGCCTCGGGATCGCGCCACATCACCGTGCCGGCATCGCGGTCGGTGCGCTCGATGCGCACCTGCATCACCTGGCCGCTGCGCGGGTGGATCGGCAGGATCGGCGAGTAGGTCGCCCGCCGCTCCGGCCCGAGCGTCGGCAGGATCACGGCGACGACCTCGTCGTGGACTTCGAGCAGGCGTAGCAGCGCGGCGTCGAAGCGGCCGGAGGTGTAATAGTCGGTGGCGGAGGCGAACTCGTACTCGAAGCCGAAACGGTCGAGGAAGCCGCGCAGCCGCGCATTGTTGTGCGCGCCGAAGCTCTCATGCGTGCCGAACGGGTCGGGAATGCGGGTGAGCGGCTTGCCGAGATGGGCGGCGAGCATGTCCCGGTTGGGGACGTTGTCCGGCACCTTGCGCAGCCCGTCCATGTCGTCGCTGAAGGCGAGCAGGCGCGAGGCGATGCCGGTCAGCTCGGTGAACGCCCGCCGGACCCAGCTGGTGCGCGCGACCTCGCCGAAGGTGCCGATGTGCGGCAGGCCGGAGGGGCCGTAGCCGGTCTCGAACAGCGCCACGTGCGGGCGCGGGGCGGCGGCGAGGCGGGTCGCGAGTTTCTGCGCCTCCTCGAACGGCCAGGCTTTCGGCACGCTGGCCGTCGGTTCGCTCGGTGCTCGCGGTTCCATTCGGCGCAAGCTAGGAAGGGGGGATGGCTTGGTCAATCGCCGCCGCAACGGTTTCGTCCCCCGAGTCGCCCGCGCTGCTGGCTCGGCCCGGGCGCGCCCTGCTCCGCCTCGCCGGCGGCGTGATCGTGACGCTCGCCCCCGAGGCGGTCGCGGCCCGGCTCGCGGCGCTGCCGCCCCCCCTCGTCGTGCACGCGCCGGCCACCTTCCGCCGCCTCGGCATTCCCGCGCGGCCCTGTCTGGATCTGCTGGAACTGTTCGCCTTCGCCCTGCCGGCGACGGCGGCGGCGCCGACCCCGCGCGGGCTGGCGCTGGCGCTGGAGCTGGAGCCGCCGCCCAGTGCCCAGGCGGAAGCGGAGGTGGCCTTGCTGGGCGAAATCGCCCGCGCCCTGCTCGGACGTCTGGCCGCGGGACGGCGGCTGGAACGCAACCGCGACGCCGCATCGCTCGCCCGGCGCATGGGGCTCGCCGGCTGGGGCTGGGCGCCGTTCGTCGCCGCCGCCCTTGGCGCCGCCGACGCCGCGCCCGGCACCGAGGCACTGCGCGTCTGGCGCCGGCTGCCGGAGTGGGAGGAGGGCGCGCCGCCGCCACCACCCGGCGCCCATCCCGTGGAACCGGCCGAAGCGCGCCGGCGGCTGGCGGCGATTCTCGGCAGCGCGGCCGAGCAGCGGCCGGGCCAGGCCGACTACGCCGCGGCCGCGGCCGCCGCCTTCGCCCCCCGCGCGCGCCGCGGCGAGCCGGCCCTGGTGCTCGCCGAGGCCGGCACCGGCACGGGCAAGACCCTGGGCTATATCGCCCCGGCGAGCCTGTGGGCGGAACGCAATCGCTTCCCGGTCTGGATCAGCACCTTCACCCGCCATCTGCAGCGCCAGATCGATGCCGAGCTGGCCCGCCTGTTCCCCGACCCGGCCGAGCGGCGCCGTCGCACCGTCATCCGCAAGGGGCGGGAGAACTATCTCTGCCTGCTCAATCTGGAGGAGGCGGTGGGCGCGGCGCTCGGCGGCGCGGAGCCGGCGGCGGTGATCCCGCTCGGGCTGATCGCGCGCTGGGCCCTGGCCAGCGCCGATGGCGACATCGAGGGCGGCGACCTGCCCGGCTGGTTCGCCGAGCTGTTCGGCCGCGGCGTCACCGCCGCGCTGGCGGACCGGCGCGGCGAGTGCATCCACTCCGCCTGCCCGCACTGGCGGCGCTGCTTCGTCGAGCACGGCGTGCGCCGCGCCCGCACCGCCGATCTGGTGGTGGCGAACCACGCGCTGGTGATGGTGCAGGCCGCCTATGACCGCAACTGGGGCGGCGGGCTCGACGATTCCGCCGTACCGCTGCGCTACGTCTTCGATGAGGGCCATCAGATTTTCGACGCCGCCGACAGCGCCTTCTCGGCGGAGATTTCCGGCGCCGAGACCGCCGAGCTGCGGCGCTGGCTGCTCGGCGCCGAGGGCGGCCGCTCGCGTGCCCGCGGCCTGCGCCGGCGACTGGAGGAGCTGGTCGCCGCGCGGCCGGAGCTGGAGGCGCCGCTCGCCGCCGCGCTGCAGGCGGCGCGCGCGCTGCCGGGCCCGGGCTGGAGCCAGCGGCTGAGTGGCGTATCGCCCGAACTCGGCGGGCTCGATGCCGGGCAGCCCAACCCGGCGGAGGCGTTCCTCGCCCTGTTGCGCCGCCAGGTGCTCGCCCGCAGCCCCGATGCCGAGGCGCCGGGCGCCGGCTCGCCGGAGGCCGATCTGCACCCGGTCCTGGCGGAGCTGCCGGCGGCCGCCGAGCGCCTGGCCCGCGCCCTGTCGCGCCTCGCCGAGCCGCTGAAATTGCTGCGCGAACGGCTCGCCGCGCGGCTCGACGCCGAGGCCGAGACGCTCGACGAGGCCGGCCGCACCCGCATCGAGGCCGCCTGCCGGATGCTCGCCCGCCGCGCCCTGGACCCGCTCGCCGCCTGGACCGCGATGCTCGAATCGGTGCTGGCGCCGCCGCCCGAGCCCGGCACACGGCCGATCCATGTCCAGTTCCTGCGTCTCGACCGCGCCGGCGGCGTGGAGCGCGACGTCGCGCTGTGCCGGCACTGGCTCGACCCGACCATCCCCTTCGCCGCCGCCCTCGCCGCACCCGCGCACGGGCTGCTGGTGACCTCGGCGACGCTGCGCGACGGCGGCACCGCGGATCCGCTCGCCGCCTGGGAGGCGGCGGAGGCGCGGGTCGGCGCGGTGCATCTGCCCGCCCCGGCGATCCGCGTCGCGGTGGCCAGCCCGTTCGACTATGCGGCGCAGACCCGCGCCTTCGTCGTCACCGACCTGCCGCTGGGCGATCTCGATGCGCTGGCCGGCGCCTACCGGGCGCTGTTCCTCGCCGCCGGCGGCGGCGGGCTCGGCCTGTTCACCGCCATCCGCCGCCTCGTGGCGGTGCATGGCCGGATCGCCGCCAAGCTGGAGGCGGCGGGCATTCCGCTGCTGGCCCAGCACGTCGATGCGATGCACAACGCGACGCTGGTCGATATCTTCCGCACCGAGGAGGCGAGCTGCCTGCTCGGCACCGATGCGATGCGCGACGGCGTGGACGTGCCCGGCCGGGCGCTGCGCCTGGTGGTGTTCGAGAAGGTGCCCTGGCCACGGCCGGACATCCTCCACCGCGAGCGGCGCATCCATCTCTCCGGCGGCGCCCCGGCGTCGTTCGACGATCGCATCGCCCGGCTGCGGCTGCGCCAGGCCTTCGGGCGGCTGATCCGGCACGGCGCCGATCGCGGCGTGTTCGTGCTGCTCGACCGGCGCACGCCGTCGCGCCTGCTCAGCGCTTTTCCCCCTGGCGTGCTGGTGCGCCGCGTCGGCCTCGCCGAAGCCGTCGCCGAGACGCGGGCGTTTCTCGCCGCCGAGGGCCCGACTTGATCTCGGCGCCGGGTTCGCGCACGGTCGGCGCATTCGTTGCGCAGGAGAACCCGCTGATGCTCGCCCGTACCGGCCTTGATGCCCAGGAGGCTCTGGTCTGCACCATGGTCCTGGTGGCCGCGGCGCATGGCGGCATCACCGACCGCGAGATCGGCGTCATGGCCGCGCTGGTGCAGACCCTGCCGGTTTTCGAGCATTTCTCCGCCGAGCGGCTGGGGGCGGCGACGGATGCGGCGGTGAACCTGCTGCGCGAGGAGGACGGGCTCAACCATGCCGGGCGCATGATCGGCGAGGCGCTGGGCCCGCGGCTGCGCGAGACCGCCTACGCGCTGGCCTGCGAGGTGGTCGCCGCCGACCGGCTGGCGCACCAGGAGACGCTGCGGATGCTCGAGTCCGTGCGCGAGGCGCTGGAGCTCGACCCGCTGGTCACGGCGGCGATCGAGCGCGGCATTCGCGCCCGCCAGCAGCGCATCTGACCGTGCTCCTTCCCGGCGAGGCGGCGGCGGAACGGCTGCTCGCCGCGGCGAGGGCGCGCGGGCTCCGGCTGGCGACCGCCGAAAGCTGCACCGGCGGCATGATCGCGGCCGCCCTGACCGCCATCGCCGGCTCCAGCGACGTGTTCGATCGCGGCTTCGTCACCTATTCCAACGCCGCCAAGACCGAAATGCTCGGCGTGCCGGCGGCGCTGATCGGCACCCACGGCGCGGTCAGCGAGGACGTGGCGCTGGCCATGGCGGCGGGCGCGCTGGCGCGCTCGCAGGCCGATTTCGCCGTCGCGGTCACCGGCGTCGCCGGCCCCGGCGGCGGCACGGCGGCGAAGCCGGTCGGGCTGGTCTGGTTCGGCCTGGCCGGGGGCGGGGCGATGCGGGCCGAGCGGCGGCTCTTTCCCGGCGACCGCGCCGGCGTTCGCGCCGCGACGGTGGAGGAGGCGCTGGCCCTGCTGGCGGGCGCGCTCGGCTGATCGCGGCTGCGCTTTTGCGCCGGCCGCGAAATCTGGCAGGCTGGCGCGAGTTCAGGGAGGAATGCGATGCACGCAACGAGGCTGGCCGCGGCGATCGCCATCGTCATGGCGCCATGGGGAAGTGCCGTCGCGGCCGAATGCGGCGCGCTGGCGGGGATGCGGTTCGCGGATGCACATGTGATCGCGGCCGCTCCGGTGGACCCGCCTTTCACCGCCGTCTCGCCCTATCGCACGGAGCCGGCGGAGGTCGCGGTGCCTTTCTGCCGCGTGCAGGGCGTCATCCGACCGAGCGAGGATTCCGACATCCGCTTCGAAGTCTGGCTGCCCCCGCCCCCGGCCTGGAATGGCCGCTACGAGGGCGTCGGCAATGGCGGCTTCGCCGGTTCGATCATCTATAGCGGCATGGCGAACGGGCTCGCCGGCGGCTATGCCGTATCCGGCACCGACACCGGCCATGGCGCCGACGGCACCGATGCGCGCTGGGCGATCGGCCATCCGGAAAAAGTGGTGGATTTCGGCGAACGCGCGATCCATGTCACCGCGGCGGCGGCCAAGGCGGTGATCGCCGCCTATTACGGCCGCGCGCCCGAGCGCGCCTATTTCAGCGGCTGCTCCGATGGCGGGCGCGAGGCGCTGGTCGAGGCCGAGCGCTACCCGGACGATTTCGATGGTATCGTCGCCGGGGCGCCGGCGAACGCGTGGATCAAGCTGATCGGCGCGGCGATGTGGAACCAGACGGCGCTGCGGGCCGAGCCCGGCAGTGCCATCCCGCCCGACCGGCTCGATCTGCTCGCCCATGCCGCGCATGAGGCGTGCCATGCCAAGGGCGGCGTGATCGAGGCCCCCGAGCAGTGCCATTTCGACCCCGCCGTGCTGGCCTGCCCGGCCGGCGGCGGCAAGGACTGCCTGACCGCGCCGCAGATCACCGCGCTGCAGCGCATCTATGGCGGCATGCACGATGCGGCGGGCGCGCCGCTCTTTCCCGGCTTCGCCCCCGGCGGCGAAGCGGGGCCCGGCGGCTGGGCGCTCTGGACCACCGGCAAGCCGGGTCAGCAGGCGCTGCAGCTCCAGTTCGGCACCGGCTTCTTCTCCGGCATGGTCGACGAGGATCCGACCTGGACCGTGGCGCGCTTCGACCTGGCGCGCGACCTGCAGGCCGCGCACGACAAGCTGGCCGCGGTGCTCGACGCCACCGACCCGGATCTCTCGCGGTTCCGCGCCCGCGGCGGCAAGCTGATCCAGTACCATGGCTGGTACGACCCGGCGATTCCGCCGCAGAGCTCGATCGATTTCTATCGCGCCGTGGCCGGGCGCATGGGCGGCGATGCGGAGATCGCCTCCTTCTACCGCCTGTTCATGATGCCGGGCATGGGCCATTGCCGCGGCGGGCCGGGAGAGGACTCGATCGGGGGGGTGTTCGGGCTGCCGGCGCCGGTGCGCGACCCCGCGCATGACGTGGTCGCGGCGCTCGCCCGCTGGGTCGAGCAGGGGGTCGCGCCGGAGCGGCTCGTCGCCTCCCGCTACGTGGACGGCAAGCCGGCGGCGGGCGTCGCCTCCGAGCGCGTGCTGACGCCGTATGGCCACTGAGACTGGCGGGAGCCGCCCGTTGCGCGTCCTGCGCGCGCTCCGGGCGCGGCCGCGGCTGGTTGCGGGGGTGCTGGCAGGCGGGGCGGCGGCGCTGGTGATGCCGTCCAGTCTGGCGCCGCTGACCCGCGCGATCCTCGCCTGGGACGTCGGCGTGCTGCTGTTCCTCGCCCTCGCCGCCCATCTCTTCACCGCCGAGCGCGACAGCACGCTGCCCGAGGACGCGGCGGCGCAGGAGGAGGGGGAGTGGAGCATCTTCGCCGTCACGCTCGGCGCCGTGGTGGCGAGCTTCGCCGCCATCGTCGGCGAGTTCTCCAGCACCAAGGAAATCCCGCCCACGGTGCGCGGGCTGCATATCGCTCTCGTGGTGGTGACGCTGCTGGTCTCCTGGCTGCTGACGCATACATTGTTCGCCATGCGCTACGCGCACGAATTCTATCAGCGCTCGGCCGACGGCAGCGGCATCGATCGCGGCCTCGAATTTCCCGGCACCGAGGCGCCGGGCTACTGGGACTTCTTCTATTTCTCGCTCGTCCTCGGTATGACCTTCCAGGTCTCGGACGTGCAGATCAGCTCGGCCAAGCTGCGCGGTGTGGCGACCGTGCACGGATTGCTGAGCTTCCTGTTCAATACCGTGATCCTGGCGCTGTCGGTCAATATCGGGGCGAGCCTGTTGTGAGGTGAAACCATGCTCGGGCTGATGCAGCATTATCCGCTGATGATCTCCTCGCTCATCGTCCACGCCGCGCGGCATCACGGTCATGCGGAGGTGATCTCCAACATGGGCGGCGCGGCGCTGCACCGCACCACCTACGCCGGCACCGAACGGCGCTCGCGGCGGCTGGCGCGTGTGCTCGCCGGGCTCGGCGTCGGCTTCGGCGATCGCGTTGCCACGCTGGCCTGGAACGACTTCCGCCATCTCGAACTCTATTACGGCGTCTCCGGCATCGGCGCGGTCTGTCACACCGTCAACCCGCGGCTTTCGGCGGAAGATATCGGCTTCATCATGGCCGACGCCGGGGATTGCGTGATTTTCGCCGATCCCGGCTTCGCCACCTTGCTCACCGCCGTCGCCCCGGCGGTGCGCGGCTCGGTGCGCGACATCGTGCTGCTCACCGACGAGGCCGGCATGGTCGATGTCGCGCTGGCCCCGGGCATGCGCCTGCACTGCTACGAGACGCTGATGGCGGCGGCGGACGAGGATTATGACTGGCCGGCCTTCGACGAGAACACGGCCAGCGCACTGTGCTACACGTCGGGCACGACGGGGCGGCCGAAGGGCGTGCTCTACAGCCATCGGTCGACGATGCTGCACACCTATGCCGCCAACACGCCGGACGTGTTCGGCCTGCGCGCGGTGGATCGGGTTCTGCCGGGCGCTTCGATGTATCACGCCTGCGCCTGGGGCCTGCCCTATTGCGCCACCATGGTCGGCGCGACGCTGGTCCTGCCCGGGCGCCATCTCGACGGCGCCAGCCTGCACCGCATGCTGGAGGCCGAGCGCATCACGCTGACCGCCGGCGTGCCGACGATCTGGCTCGGCCTGCTCGCGCATCTGCAATCGAGCGGCGCGCAGCTGACCCAGCTCAAGCGCATGCTCGTCGCCGGCTCCGCGCTGCCGCGCGTGCTGATCGAGGCGTTCACGCCGATGGGCATCAATGTCGAGCAGGGCTGGGGCATGACCGAGACCAGCCCGATCGTCACCTACAACGCGCCGACGCCGGCCTCCGCTGCCCTCGGCGGGGAGGCGGCGATCCGCCAGCGGCTCAAGCAGGGCCGCGCCGCCTGCGGCACGGACATGAAGATCGTCGATGCCGACGGCAACGAACTTCCCTGGGACGGCAAGGCATTCGGCGATTTCCTGGTGCGCGGGCACTGGGTGTGCCGCGAATATCTCAATCGCGGCGCCGACGGGGCGGCCGATGCCGAGGGCTGGCTGCGCACCGGCGATGTGTGCACCATCGATGCCGATGGCTGCGCCGAGATCGTCGATCGCTCCAAGGACGTGATCAAATCGGGTGGCGAGTGGATCAGTTCGATCACGCTGGAGAATCTCGCTGTTTCCCACCCCGCCGTCGCCGAGGCGGCGATCATCGGTGCGCGCCATCCGAAATGGCAGGAGCGGCCGCTGCTTCTGGTGGTGCCGCGCGCCGGCATGCGCATCGAACCGGCCGACGTGCTCGCCGTGTTCGAGGGCAAGGTCGCGAAATGGTGGCTGCCGGACGCCGTCGTCGTCGTCGATGAGCTGCCGCACACGGCGACCGGCAAGCTGAACAAGCTGGCGCTGCGCGCGCGCTGGCAGGACTACCTGGTGCAGCAGGCCGGTCCGTCCGCCTGAGATTGGCGCGCCCGGGTTGGCGCGGCCGGGTTGGCGCGGCCGTCGCGGGCGGCTATCGCTCAGGCATGGGTTCCGACCTCACGCGCGCCGCCGCGGTCCTGATCTTTGTCGTCGCCTATGCGGTTCTGGCGGTCGGCCGGCTGCCGGGCTTCCGCATCGACCGGCCGGCGGCCGCGTTCCTCGGCGCGGCGCTGATGGTGGCCTTCGGCGGGCTCGGCCTGGCCGAGGCCTGGCGCGCCATCGACATGGACACGCTGGCGCTGCTGCTCGGGATGATGGTGGTGGTGGCGGCCCTGACCCGCGCCGGCGCCTTCCGCCTGGTCGTGGGCTGGGCGGTGACGCGGGCACGCCATCCGCTGCTGCTGCTGGCCGCCATCGTGCTCGCCAGCGGCGTGCTGTCGGCCTTTCTGGTCAACGACACGGTCTGTCTGGTGCTGACGCCGCTGGTGCTGGATCTGGTCGCGCGCCTGCGCCGCCGTCCGGTACCGTATCTGCTGGCCATCGCCATGGCGGCAAATGTCGGCAGCACGGCGACGATCACCGGCAATCCGCAGAACATGATCATCGGCAGCCTATCGCGCATCCCCTACGGCGCCTTCGCCCGGGCGCTGACGCCGGTGGCGGGGGTGGGGCTGGTGCTCACCGTGGCGCTGATCGCGCTCGTCTGGCGCGAGGAATTCTTCACCACCGGGCCGCTGCATGCCGAGCCCGCGCCGGTGCACGCCTCCGGCCCGCTGGTGCGGCTGTCGGTGGTGGCGACCGGGGCGATGGTGGCCGGCTTCTTCGCTGGCGTTCCGCCGGCCATCGTCGCGGTACTGGGCGGCGCGGTGCTGCTGCTGGTCTCGCGCACCAAGCCGGAGAAATTCTATGCCGGGATCGACGGCACGCTGCTGCTGATGTTCGCCGGCCTGTTCATCATCGTCGCCGGGATGGAGCGAGCGGTGCTGTCGCCGGCCCTGCTCGGCGCGGTGACGGGGCTCGGCCTCGACCGTGCCTGGGTGCTCGCCGCGCTCACCGCAACGCTCTCCAATGTGGTGAGCAACGTGCCGGCGGTGCTGGTGCTGCGGCCCTTCATCGCGCATCTGGCGGACCCCGAGCGCGCCTGGCTGGTGGTGGCCATGGCCTCGACGCTGGCCGGCAACCTGACCCTGCTCGGCTCGGTGGCGAACCTGATCGTCGCGCAGCAGGCCCGCCTGCGCGGCGTCCATGTGGGCTTCCGCGCCTATGCCGTGGTCGGCGTGCCGCTGACCCTGCTCACCCTCGCCGCCGGCGTGCTGCTGGTCTGACGCACCCCCCCTTTTCCGCTGGGCGCCGGGCTTCTAGGGTTGGGCCAAGAGCATGGAGGAGATGGTCCGGTGGAATTCGCATACACGGATAAGGTGAACGCCCTGCGCGCGCGGGT
Organism: Pseudomonadota bacterium; assembly: GCA_021815825.1. GTDB lineage: Bacteria > Pseudomonadota > Alphaproteobacteria > Acetobacterales > Acetobacteraceae > JAJZVV01. The sequence continues at coordinate 15,842 of JAKAZO010000027.1, read as the reverse complement.
GCAGGCGTTCATGGACGAGCACGTCTACCCGAACGAGGCCACCTACAAGGCGCAGATGGCCGCAGCCAAGGACCGCTGGCAGCCGGTGCCGATCGTCGACCAGCTCAAGCCGCTGGCGCATGCCGCCGGGCTGTGGAACCTGTTCCTGCCCCATTCGGAGCATGGCGCCGGTCTGACCAACCTGGAATACGCGCCGCTGGCCGAGATCATGGGCCGGGTGCAGTGGTCTTCGGAGGTGTTCAACTGTTCGGCCCCCGATACCGGCAACATGGAGACCATCGACCGCTACGGCACGGCGGAGCAGAAGAAGCAGTGGCTGGCACCGCTGCTGGAAGGCAAGATCCGCTCCGCATTCTGCATGACCGAGCCGGAAGTCGCGTCCTCGGACGCGACCAACATCCAGACCTCGATCCGTCGTGATGGCGACGAATACGTCATCAACGGGCGCAAATGGTGGTCCTCCGGCACCGGCGATCCGCGCTGCAAGATTCTCATCGTCATGGGCAAGACGGACCCGCACAATCCGGACAAGCACCGCCAGCAATCGATGATTCTGGTGCCGGCGGACACGAAGGGCGTCGAGGTCAAGCGCATGCTGCCGGTGTTCGGCTTCGATGACGCGCCGCACGGCCATGGCGAGGTGATCTTCCACGATGTGCGTGTTCCGGCCTCGAACATCCTGCTCGGCGAGGGCCGCGGCTTCGAGATCGCGCAGGGCCGCCTCGGGCCGGGCCGCATCCATCACTGCATGCGCACGATCGGCCTCGCCGAGCGCGCGCTGGAGATGACCTGCAAGCGCGCGCTGGATCGCCATGTGTTCGGCCGCGCGCTCGCCGACCAGGGCGTGATGATCGAGCGCATCGCCAACATGCGCATCATGATCGAGCAGTCCCGCCTGCTGGTGCTGCACGCGGCATGGAAGATGGACACGGTCGGCAACAAGGAAGCACGGCGGGAGATCGCGGCGATCAAGGTGGCGGTGCCGAACATGGCCTGCCAGGTCATCGACTGGGCGGTGCAGGCTTTCGGCGCCGGCGGCGTGACCGAGGATTACGGGCTTGCCGAAATGTACAAGACGGCGCGCACGATGCGCATCGTCGACGGTCCGGACGAGGTGCATCGCCACCAGCTCGGCCGGCTGGAACTGGCAAAATACCGCCCGGCGCGGCCGAACATGTGAGGACGAACGCCATGTCCCTGTTCGATCTCACCGGCAAGGTCGCCATTGTCACCGGCTCGTCGCGCGGCATCGGCCGCGCGATTGCCGAGCGGCTTGCCGAGCACGGTGCGCGCGTCGTCGTCTCGTCGCGCAAGGCGGAGGCCTGCGAGCCGGTGGCGGCTTCGATCCGCGCCAAGGGCGGGCAGGCGATCGTCGTGCCCTGCCATATCGGCCACAAGGACCAGCTGCAGGCGCTGGTCGAGCGTACGACGTCGGAGTGGGGCGGTATCGACGTGCTGGTGTGCAACGCCGCGCTGAACCCGTATTTCGGCCCCTCCGCCGGCATTCCGGACGAAGCCTATGACCGCATCATGGGCGCCAACGTGCGCAGCAATTTCTGGCTGTGCAACATGGTGCTGCCAGGCATGGCGGCGCGCGGTGGAGGTTCGGTGATCATCGTCTCCTCGATCGCCGGGTTGCGCGGCACCCCGCTGCTCGCCGTCTACGGTCTCTCCAAAGCCGCCGACATGCAGATGGCGCGCAACATCGCCGTCGAGTGGGGACCGAAGAACATCCGCGCCAACTGCATCGC